>NZ_PTRE01000138.1 GCF_002965065.1 Escherichia sp. MOD1-EC7003 | reverse complement strand
GTCTGAACAATGTGGAGCCAGAAAAGTGGCTGCGCTACGTCATTGAACATATCCAGGACTGGCCGGCAAACCGGGTACGCGATCTGTTGCCCTGGAAAGTTGATCTGAGCTCTCAGTAAATATCAATACGGTTCTGACGAGCCGCTTACCGATAAACTGCTTAATGTTACGCTGTGTTATCCGGAAAATAACCGTCAGCCGTTCTTCGATATGTTAAGTGGTAAACTGACGCGGATTGTCGTACATGTGGATTTACAGCCTATTGCCGATGAGTTACATGGCGACTACATCAATGACAAAAGCTTTAAGCGCCATTTTCAGCAATGGCTGAACTCACTGTGGCAGGAAAAAGACCGGCTTCTGACGTCGTTGATGTCATCACAGCGGCAGGATAAGTAAATTTTGCTCGCCTCTGAATGAGCAGAGGCGAGTGAGTATTTTAATGAACAAAACGTCCGGCACGAGACATAAATTCGTCTTCGCTCATCTCCTGTCCGTTAAAAACTACTTTACCCGGTGTATAACGCAGTTGCAGCGAGGCGGTATTGTTGTCAATCGTGATTACCTGCAACATCTGACCTAATGCCATCATCCCGCTGATTTGTTTATCGGCCCGCTTCTGAGCTTTTTCAGGCTCCATTCCTTCAGATAAATTAAGCTGTTTTACGGTTTCTGTGACGACATTAAGCGGTAACGTCACATCAAAATTAAGCGATTTAATATCTTTGTTTGTGGATGATGAAGATTTGGCTGGGTCGGCAATACTGATATCCAGGTTGGCATTTAGTTCGCCGAGTGAGTTCTTCCATCTTACCGGTTGCTTAATGGTCGGCTCACTTTTTTGTAATAACGGTAAATACTCTTTGAACAATGCAGCATTCACTTCTTGCAGAGCAACTTCATCGTTTGCTAACTCAGGGTGTGCAGCAAGCTGCTTCTGCATCGCAATGTTATACTGGATGATAAATTGGCGCACCGCTGAGGGATCAATAGATTCAGCAATCAATGACCACTCACCACTACCGAGTTGCTGATTTCCTTTTGTTAACTTATCAAGTTCGTAGGTCAGATTGACATTGATATAATCTTTGTCTTTTACGCGATCTAGCCTGGTTTTTGCAACGACAGCATCGATTTGGGCAACCTCTTCCCCGCGATTGATAATGTTAATCTGATTAAATTTCGACTCGCTTTCACCAACCGGAAATTTCTTTTCTTCTAATCGCGTCAGTGCATCAATAGTAAAATTTTTCGCCGTTACTTTGTTCATTGGCGATAATTCCAGAACAATATCCTCGACTTTGCCTTCAGTATCCAGGTTAGACAATGAACTATCATCACTATTAAAAGTAAACTTGCCTTCACCAAAAGAAAAATTTCCATACTCTGCAGGGGCAACATCTAATGTCGTGGAGAATGAGCCACCAAACGCGAATCGCAATGTCGCTTCCACGGGCGATTTATTTTTCGCGGCGATAAATAGCGGTTGTGTCAGCTCATTATTCACTAAGTTCACTTTTACCTCTGCCAGTGCAGGGATGACATTACCACGCATTAACATTGTGATGGGCAACGGACCGTGCTCAACATCCACATCAAATGCAACTTTCTGGCCTGGCTTGATATTGAGATCGGGTGCACCGTTATCAAATGTCATTTGCACTTGAAAACGGGAATTAAAAAAGCCTTTGTCAAAGTTTTTATAACTTAACGTCATATCGTAGGCATGTTCACCTTTCTTTTTAGCATCGTTAAAATCGTTAATAAACTTTTCGACACCGGGCTGAATTTGCGTACCGGTGTACCATGTTCCACCACCCCAGATTACGACTAACGCAGCAATGACACCTGTAGCTAACTTACGCATCATATAAATATTCCCTGATAAAACAGCAAAACGTTAAATATCCACTTATGCTGAAAGAATGTCCAGCAGTAGGACTGCATTATCAGAATGTATTTATATTTATTAAATAATAAAAAAGCCCGTGAATATTCACGGACTTTATGTGATTTACAATGAATTATTTTTTCTCGGACAGATATTTCACAGTATCAGCATACTGCTGAACAAAAACATCCATATTGCTGGTATCCATTCCCTGCGGATTCAATTGATATTTACCATTAACAAACATCGCCGGAACACCACGCAATTGCACGTCAGCTGCGGCTTTTTCCTGCTGAGCGACCAGAGATTTCACCACGAAACTGTTCCACGCCGCGTCGTACTCTTCACCTTTAATACCTGCGTTGATAAATACATCGCGGATATCAGAAGCAGAACGAATGGTCTGGGTTTTCTGTACGCCTTCAAACAGCGGAACAGTAACTTTGTCTTCCACGCCCAGCGCCATCGCCACTGCCCATGCCTGAGTCAGATTTTTGCCCAGGTCCTCCCCCATGAAGCTGACGTGGTATTTAGTCATCTTCACGCCTTCCGGCAGTTTTTTCTTCACGTTATCAGAAATATGCAGAACTTCTTCAAACTGATAGCAATGCGGGCAGAAGAAAGAGAAAAACTCCAGCACTTGCGGCGCGCCAGCAACTGGTTTTTCCAGGGTAGTGTACTGTTTGCCATCTTCATACTGCGCCGCCGATGCGCTAAACGCTAAAACTAAACCAGCCAGCGCCAGCCAAATCTTTTTCATGATCTACTCTCTCCGATTAATACATAGGTGTTAATTGCAAAGGGGGTTCTTGTAGAACTTTTACCTGTTCTATAAAAGTCGCCGTCTGTCGTAGCCAGTAATCTTCCCCGGTTAACCACGGGAAATTTTTCGGGAACGCGGGATCAGCCCAACGCCGCATTAGCCAGGCTAGATAATAAACCAAACGCATGGCGCGTAAAGGTTCAATCAGTCCGATTTCAGCGGTGTCGAACTCACTAAATTCTTCATAAGCCTCAATAATAGTTTCCAGCTGCATCAGCTGCTCGGCTTTATCGCCATTGAGCAACATCCATAAATCCTGAATAGCCGGACCATTACGTGCATCATCCAGATCAACAAACATTGGACCATCGCGCCAGAGAATATTCCCGGCGTGGCAGTCTCCATGTAGCCGCAAAACGGTGAAATCTTCCCGCCAGTGTGCTGTAACGGCGGCGCTCAACTCATCTGTCGCTTTCAGGAATGCCGCTTTCAACCCGGAAGGTATCAGTGTAGCGTCCTCAAACAGCTTGCGTGGCTCAATGAGATATTCATTCAGACCGATGGTCGGGCGATGGATAAAAAGCTGTTTGCGCCCCGTCTGGTGCATACGCCCTAAATAACGCCCAACCGCTTCCATCTGATCGATATTATCGCTTCGAACTGGCGACCACCGACGCTTGGGAAAACAGTGAAATAAAATCCCTGATGATTCAATAAAGTCTGACCGTTAAAGGCCATAGGTGCTGCGACCGGAACTTCATCGTTTACCAGTTGCAACGCAAATTGATGTTCTTCAAGAATTTGATCGGCTGTCCAACGTTCAGGGCGATAAAATTTGACAACAAAGCGTCGACGCTCTTCGTCCTGAAACTGATAGACGCGGTTTTCATAGCTGTTAAGCGGGGTAAGACCGGAATCCACCCGGATCCCTTGCTCAAACAGAGCGTCCATGATGGTATCCGGGTGTAGTGTCTGGAAAGTAAAAGCGCTGTTGTTCATCCCATCATCCGGAAAACATTACGAATGATGCAGGATATCATTTCACGATGATTTTGGTGGCGCCGCTTACAAGCTTTTACTCTTTAATTACGCCACGTGCGCGTAATAGCGCTGTTTTGAAGTCTTCTTCATAATCTTTCTGCAAACCCGGGATCACCGCATCTTTCGCGGAATCACGCATTTTCAGGTGATAGATCAGAATGTCATCCGTCAAATCTGCCAGTTCGCCGTCAAAACCTGACTCTTTCGCCAGTTTCTGCAAAAATTGCAGCAGGTTAAGGTCTGGCTCTTTTTGCCAGGCTGGCTGGAGGAGTTCAATAACTTCATTCAGACGTTTACATTTCATAGTGATGCTCCTTACTCTTGAGACAGACACGTTAGCAGGGTCAATCCCACAATAAAAGAGGCGATATCGGTGAATCTGATGACGACGATAACAGGCGTTGTGCTGGCAGGCGGTAAAGCCAGACGAATGGGCGGCGTAGATAAAGGATTGCTGGAATTAAACGGCAAACCATTATGGCAACATGTCGCTGACGCGCTTATGACGCAGCTCTCTCACGTCGTGGTTAATGCTAATCGTCATCAGGAAATCTATCAGGCGAGCGGTCTGAAAGTGATAGCGGATTTACTGGCAGATTACCCTGGACCACTGGCAGGAATGCTTTCGGTAATACAGCAGGATGCAGGTGAGTGGTTTTTGTTTTGTCCGTGCGATACACCTTATATTCCCCATGATTTAGCCGCCCGGCTTAATCATCAGCGCAAAGATGCGCCTGTAGTGTGGGTTTATGACGGTGAACGCGATCACCCGACTATTGCCCTGGTAAATCGTGCTATTGAACCGTTATTGCAAGAATATCTACAAGCAGGAGAACGCCGGGTAATGGCATTTATGCGTCTGGCTGGCGGTCATGCGGTTGATTTCAGCGATCGCAAAGAGGCATTTGTTAACGTGAATACGCCAGAGGAGCTTGCCCGATGGCAGGAAAAACGATGATACCGTTACTCGCCTTTGCCGCGTGGAGTGGCACCGGAAAAACTACGCTGCTGAAAAAACTGATCCCGGCATTATGCGCCAAAGGGATCCGTCCGGGGCTGATTAAGCATACGCATCATGATATGGATGTTGATAAGCCAGGCAAAGATAGCTATGAACTGCGCAAGGCTGGCGCGGCGCAAACCATCGTTGCCAGCCAGCAACGATGGGCTTTGATGACGGAAACGCCTGACGAAGAAGAGCTGGATCTGCATTTCCTCGCAAGTCGGATGGATGCTTCAAAGCTGGATTTGATTCTGGTCGAAGGGTTTAAGCATGAAGCGATCGCAAAGATTGTGCTGTTTCGTGAAGGGACCGGGCATCGACCGGACGAGTTGATGATAGACCGGTATGTTATTGCTGTAGCCAGTGATGTGCCGCTTAATCTTGATGTCACGTTACTGGATATAAACGATGTTAAGGGACTGGCTGATTTTGTCGTGGAGTGGATGCAAAAGCAGGACGGATAAGCAGGAGTAGGCCGGATAAGACGCGCCAGCGTCGCATCCGGCAGTTTTTTCGCACCAACGCAAAAAGGCCATCCCTCAGGATGGCCTTCTGCTTTATTTGATGCCTGGCAGTTTATGGCGGGCGTCCTGCCCGCCACCCTCCGGGCCGTTGCTTCGCAACGTTCAAATCCGCTCCCGGCTGATTTGTCCGTAAGCGGCTCGTCAGAACCGTATTGATATTTACTGAGAGCTCAGATCAACTTTCCAGG
>NZ_PTRE01000137.1 GCF_002965065.1 Escherichia sp. MOD1-EC7003 | reverse complement strand
TTTCTACGATCACGTCAGATACGAGATTCCCCGCCGTGTTTTAATGCTGTTGGCCTGATATCTCAGATGTAATCCTTTGTTTTCAGCATGATAGCCAATAAGCCACAGTACAATTGTACTCAGAGTCGCCAGTAGGCTCAGTACCAGCATTCTTCCCACGGAACGACTGTAACTGGCACGCAGAGCGAACCCGAAGCACTCGCTTTTTTCATCCCGGAAGTTCTGCTCGATTTGCATGCGACGGCTGTACAATTTCATGATTTCCCGAGGTTTAAAGTCATTCGTACTGCTAAATAGCAAAGCATTTTGTCGGTATTTGTGAAACGGTGCTAACGCATCGTGGAAAAAATTCTGACATACTTGTCGAGCAGGCATAGAAGTGATCTCATTGAATTGGTTGCACAAATCAGTAGATCACAAAACTCTATGCCTGTCTTTTTTTACCCGCCCATTACTGGGGATTCCTCAGCGCAGGAATGCGGGTTTTTCGTTTGTGGAGTCTGAAAAGGAATTTGCCTATGAATCGCATACTGCCGGTGCTGGCTCTTGCCTTCGTGTTCTGTTGTTCCCCTCTGTTTGCACAACCCGGCTGGAATGTAAACGGCGCGCCTATAAATGATGAGGCTTCCCGCCGCAGTGCTGACGGTTTTGGCGGCATGGTAATGATCACTTCAGATGCCGACTGGCAAGAGAAGTGGGCAACACCAGCAGAAAACGTTCCGAAGTTTACCGAGGCAAAGGTTGTCCATCTTGGGGAATCACTCTTCATCCTGACGTTTTTGACCAATCCCAAACTGGATGAACAACAAGAGGCGAATGTTAAGTGTAGTTTTCAGGTCGTGAGGCCTGACGGCGTTGACTCGATGAACGAAAAAGAGATCGACTGTTTTAATTACCATTTCACCCAGCCTGTGGGCGATACACTTTACCTTTCCGATCGGACGATGGGTTTTCACGCAGAAAAAGGAGATCCAAAAGGTGTCTGGACGGTGCGCGTCACGCTGAAAGATACCCTGCGTACTACACCGCTTGAACTGGTTACGCATTTTACTTTGGAGTAGTTTGTTGCTTAAGGAGTGAGAAGATGGCGACGCTACGTAAGATAGTGGTTAATAACCAGACCTGGTTATGGAAATACAAATTCGATGACTATGACCTTCAGGATGATTCTTATCTGCGAATAAAAGATGCTGATAAGAAAGGCCAGATTATCATCTGGTTTCGCACTGGCGTATGGATTGATATTGGTTACTGCCCTTTTAACAAAGGCTTACCCGCAACATACTTGGGAGAAAACGTCACCATCAACCTGAACCAGCCGCGCTATATCGCACAGATCCTCGCTCATGTTTTGCAGGATTTCCCTGAAGGAGGTCTGACAGGCACGCACTGCTACCAGAACGGCATAGAGATGCTGCATGAGCTGGGGTATGAGTTTGAGTATCAAAAACGGCTTAACCAAAGCGAGTAAAGTTTAACGTTAAAAACGCGGTGAAGTATCGAGAGCGTTCAGAATTCTGTGTCACGTTAAAAATTCTACAGCGTCATCACATTATTCAGTCG
>NZ_PTRE01000136.1 GCF_002965065.1 Escherichia sp. MOD1-EC7003 | reverse complement strand
TGATGCGCCATTGATGAGAGCGATGGTGGCATCCAGCAAAGCATTTTGTCGGTATTTGTGAAACGGTGCTAACGCATCGTGGAAAAAATTCTGACATACTTGTCGAGCAGGCATAGAAGTGATCTCATTGAATTGGTTGCACAAATCAGTAGATCACAAAACTCTATGCCTGTCTTTTTTTACCCGCCCATTACTGGGGATTCCTCAGCACTGTGGGGGGTAAAAATAGTGGGGAGCCAGTGTGTCCTATAGCGCATGAACAAAAAGATGCTCCTTGGATGGAGATTGCGTACAAAGAAGCGAAGGAAAGATGGCATTGGGGATACATCCAAGAGGGCTCTGGGGGTATTAACTATCACCATGAGACGGGAGCTGGTAATCCTACAATGGTGGGTACGCGTAATGCTTGGTGTGCGTCTTTCATAAATTATTGTTTACAATGTACCGGTTATCCGATAGCTAATGCAAATTCACAATCTTTTTCTAAGAGCAGAAAATTTGTGAAAATAGATTCTCCTGTATATGGAGCAATAGTAGTGTTACATGTGCCTAATACAGAGCAAAAAGGACATGCAACGTTGGTATATTGTAAGACAAAAGATGGTGAAATTGGTGTATTGGGAGGGAATCAAGGTGATAGCGTTACCATTAATCCATTGAAGAAGGTTTATCTAGAGGAATTACATTATGAACTTATTGGATATTATGTTCCTAAGGATTATGAGTGTCGGGCTAAAAATATAGTTAGTACTGGTAGTGATTTGTCTCCTGTCTATAACAGCATCGGTGATGTGAGACAGGCTGTAGGTTCCGATGTAATAACATCTGGTGATGTTAATACACGCTAATGATTTTGGAGATATATGAAGGCTATTATATTTTTTATTTTGTTATATTCATCACATGCATTTGCCGATGAAATTAATTGTTTTAAGCGTGGGGAGATTGATTCGCTTGTTACTGGTTTTTTTTCTTCTTCAGATAACTTTGATTATGTGAAGGAAATGGCTACGGAAAAGCTAAAGAATGAACTTCCACATTATGAAAAAAATAATCAGATAAACAATATTATGAAACATGCCACGCAGCTTATTTTTATCCAAGGAAAGCCAGGTGATTATCAATTATCTAAGCGTTTTATAGATAATTTTCCCAATAATGGTTGCGTTTGGAAAGTTAGTTTTTCAATACCTGAGAAAATAAGAAAAATGTGCGATGACGATGGCGCTGCGGGATATTTTTTTGATTTTACAAAGATAAGTGGTGAAATTAAATTTAGTTCTATCTTGGAGTTGGAAATATTGCGTCCTGATGGGTCTTTTGTTTGTAAATATTTTGACGACTATATAAATGATTAAAATCATATATACCCGTAATCATTGAAAGTGCTTGATTTTTCAGCAGCAGGAGATCATGCTGTCCAACATGAAAATATTCATCTCTGACCAACAAAAAGCTGAACTTGAACGTCTTCATGATTCCAGTCGTGATAAGCGCGTTTGTGATCGTATTAAAGCCATTCTTCTGGCCTCCGAAGGCTGGAGTTCGACTATGATTGCTCAGGCTTTACGCCTGCATCAGACGACCGTTGATCACCATATCAGCGAGTTTC
>NZ_PTRE01000135.1 GCF_002965065.1 Escherichia sp. MOD1-EC7003 | reverse complement strand
CGACAAACGCAATAACATCGCGGGTATGGTGAAATAAATTATCGGATAACTGGCTGATTAAAAAGGCCGTTTGTTCAGCACTGAGTTTGCTGTCTGAGCCGCTGTTTTCGGGTTTCAGTTTTCCTTTATTCAGAAACTCGCTGATATGGTGATCAACGGTCGTCTGATGCAGGCGTAAAGCCTGAGCAATCATAGTCGAACTCCAGCCTTCGGAGGCCAGAAGAATGGCTTTAATACGATCACAAACGCGCTTATCACGACTGGAATCATGAAGGCGTTCAAGTTCAGCTTTTTGTTGGTCAGAGATGAATATTTTCATGGTGAGCAGCATGATCTCCTGTTGCTGAAAAATCAAGCACTTTCAATGATTACGGGTATATCGATTTTATTTTAAAAAATCATATAGCATTTACCACGAACTGTGTCGACCGCGTAGATTTATTTTACAATGTATATTATTCCAATCAATGCAATTTTGAAATTTTAGATAAAGAACTACTAAGTTCAATTTCGGGACTTGGCATATCACTTCCTATTAGCGTTTATCAACAAACAAAGGAAGAACTTATTGAATTATTGGAAATCGAAGGGTATTCAAATTTTGAAATTCGAGAAATATTTAGACATGAGCCGTAGGTAAAAACATATAACCAGTGGTTCTTTAGAGTAAAAAACAACTATTCCCATGATGGGCAAAATTGATTAAAAATGACATACAAAATAATGACTTTCTCATTTAATGCTTTCGTGATCTCATCTATTTATCTTGAGTAAAGAGATATGGAAAAAGTTAATTATATATCGCTATCACTCATTCAAAAAATGGATGATTATTCTCGTTTTGGCTCTATATCTGAACTCTGTATACATGGTAAAAATACAGGAATTACAATCCTTGCAGATTATCTTGAAACTGCAATTTTATTAGATGACGGGCGTTATTTACTTTTTGTGACTGAGGATGTGCCTTATGAAAAATCTCTTGAATTGTTATTGATAGATATAAAACAGGATATTCAGGAACAAATGACTATTGCAATACCCTATGGTAGCGGAACCTTACGAGAAATGAGATTATATGAAAACCATGTCGAGTTTAGTTATTTTTCTGATGAAATATGGAGAGTGGAAGTTTCGTCATCGCGTTTTTTCAGGCTTCCTTTTCAGGATGTTTTTTTAGTAACACGTCATCCATTTCGCTTTAGCTATTTTATTCATGCCAAGTTGTTTCGGTGACATTTACACAGTTTCATATAAAAAGGATTACAAATGGCAACTGCCAGGATAAATGTTTTTTGCACGAACGAAGAGTTGTCTGATTGGCTTGCAACTATAGCATCAAAATATAAATTACTTTCAATTTGGTTTACACTACAAGATGAATATTCTCAGCAGCTATATATTTTAACAGAGAAAATTCCCGTTCTAGCACATCGTATTTATCTTATACCCTACGATAAATTTATTAATAAGAAAGTAAAGTTCAGTAGCATTGATCGTCATAGTGGTTGGATTGAAATAAAAACGGGAAATTTAGTTGAGTATAATGGGGAAAAGATTTTACAACTTACTGAAATTAATACTACTGATTCTGAGGATAAATCAATATGCTTATGTAAAGCCATTAACTGGCTTAAGCGACAGATTAAAGCTAATGAATTCTCAGGTGTAACTGGAAAGAACATAATTCATGGTGGAGAAACTATTTACCCACATATTTTTTATACGCATCAAGCCAAATCTCTTTTTTATGATAAAGTTATCTGGAAACAAGACATTCTGTTCAATTCTGTATATGAGCCATTTATCCCTTAATTCTTTCAGCAAACAATATTAACCACTATGAACATGACTAAAAGAGACATTAGCATTCCTTGCTCTAAATCAACCTATACCAAATGATTATAACATCATACTGGAACTCATCAATAAATATAACGACGCAAGGATTTGTTTTTGTACAAATCCTGCTGAAGAAGCTATACCGCTCAGGGAAAGATCACGCAACGCTGCTTTTTTGCACTAAACAATTCGCATTTTATGTTCAATAATTGAGATATTCCTTATTACCTAAATATTGATTTCACGTTTGAATGGAAAGGACTGAAAAATATGGCAAGGTTATTAACAATTGTATTTTTTTTCTCTATCTCTGCGAGTGCAGTTACTGCAATACAATATCAGAGAGAGTTAGATTTGGCAGACAAGGCAATATTATGGGCACTAATATCAGCCAGTACTAAAGAGGGACGAAAAGCGTGTTCACTTAGCTATTTTTCCTGTAAGGCCGCAGAGGCTGAACTCGGACTGGCATATATGGCTGCGAATGATAACAAGGAATTTCTCACATCCTTATCTAATATAATGAGGTACAAAATAGATGCTGGACTTTCCGAATCCTATACATGCTATTTATTAAGTAAGGGAAAGATCATAAGACCATATCTGAAAAATCTAAATCCACACCAACTTGCCGCTTATTGCATTGAAACTGTAAATAAAATAAAAGATAAGAATAAAAAAATCATTGATATAAATTCAATTAGTATTTGTAGTGATGATGAAAGTATAAAGCGGAGAGTTAATAGTACTATTATGGCCATTGATGATTCTATAAAATGCATCGATGAATAATAAGTTGATTGTATTTCAGGGAAAGATCACGCAACGCTGATTTTTTGTACTAAACAATTCGCATTTTATGTTCAATAATTGAGATATTCCTTATTACCTAAATATTGATTTCACATTTGAATGGAAAGGACTGAAAAATTATGCGTGGCAGTATCCTTTCGGTCAATAATAGCAGAACAAAAGAAAGAGCCAGAAATGACGGTCAGGTATTATATC
>NZ_PTRE01000134.1 GCF_002965065.1 Escherichia sp. MOD1-EC7003 | reverse complement strand
CGGAGGGCCATGGAATAGGTACACCAACGGGCAGCGCCGAGCCTTCCCCTAAACCAACGTTTTTATGCCGCCCTTACGATGTAATTAAATGCGATATTTCGTGGACGGGTTTCACTCCCGCCAGTATTACCAATACTCCCTCGAGAATGAAGTGTCGGTGATGGAATCAAATTCCCTCCTGTATTTGAGGCATCAAGCCCCCGTCCTTGTGTGTATGTTTTTTTGAAAATTGTCGCCAGCTCCCATTCATCTTTTGTGTCGTAACCATCATTGGCTACAACAATATGTCGGTGCTTTTCCAGCATTCCTGTCTGAATGCTCAATAAAGCACGTCCCGCATCCACCCCGCGCCCATCATCCCAGCCGCGAATAAATTCTCCCCGTAAATCCGGTAATTTATTGGTGGGGTAGGCCTTTGCCAGTTTGGGATACATTTCAGAAGAAAATGCTGCTCCGTTACATTTCAGCCACCCCGTTGGCGGTGTTTCTAAGGGCCACGGAACGGGCACGCCAACGGGCAATGCTGAGCCTTCCCCCAAACCAACGTTTTTATGTGGCCCTTACAATGTAATTAAAAGCAACGTTGCGGGGGCGCATTGATATCCATGCCCCGGTAAAATTATCCTCTGCCGTCCTTTGAGTGCCTGTTATGGAGTTATCTGATGATGCTGGAACATAATCGCTATTATCTCCTGCTTTAGGATTAGCAGGGTTTCCAACAGTTATAACAGAATCAGCAGTAGCATAAGCGATACCTACTTTGACATTAGTAGTCAGATCGACACCGTAATAATCCTGCAAAGCTGTACGAATAAATGTTGCAGTCTGACCACTTAGCAATGAACGCCCTGTATCAATCCCTCTCGAATCATCCCAACCACGGATAAACTCACCGCGTAAATCAGGTAATTTTAACGTTGGGTAAACCTTTGCCAGATTTGGGTACTTTTCAGAAGAAAATGCTGCTCCGTTACATTTCAGCCACCCCGTTGGTGGTGTGGCGGAGGGCCACGGAACAGGCACACCAACGGGCAGCGCCGAGCCTTCCCCTAAACCAACGTTTTAGTCTTAATCCCTACCTATACCAACGATGTATTTTTAACTAAACAAAGAGGTTGTTTTTCATGCAAATTGGCTACATTCGTGTGTCAACAAATGACCAAAACACAGATTTACAAAGAAATGCACTGAACTGCGCAGGATGTGAACTGATTTTTGAAGATAAAATAAGCGGAACAAAGTCAGCCAGACCAGGCTTGAAAAAGCTGCTCAGAACGTTATCAGAAGGAGATACGCTGGTTGTCTGGAAGCTGGATAGGCTTGGCAGAAGTATGAAACACCTTATCACGCTTATAGAGGAGTTGCGGGAAAAAGGTGTTAATTTCCGTAGTCTGACAGACAGTATTGACACATCAACACCCATGGGGCGTTTCTTTTTTCATGTCATGGGTGCTTTAGCAGAAATGGAACGTGAATTAATTGTTGAGAGAACACTGGCCGGACTGGCAGCTGCACGCGAACAGGGACGCATTGGCGGACGTCGCCCGAAGTTGACAAAAGAACAACATGAGCAAATAGCGAGGTTGATCGAAAATGGCTACAGCAGGAAACAGTTGGCAATTATTTACGATATCGGTGTATCGACGATTTATCGTTATCATCCTGTAGAGAAGCGCCAAACTCAATCTGAGCTGTAATTCTAATGCCGCGTCGGTGTAATTTATCTTGATAGAATAGGTACATTTATCGCGCGGC
This sequence comes from Escherichia sp. MOD1-EC7003, assembly GCF_002965065.1. Taxonomy (GTDB): domain Bacteria; phylum Pseudomonadota; class Gammaproteobacteria; order Enterobacterales; family Enterobacteriaceae; genus Escherichia. The sequence goes on along the minus strand of NZ_PTRE01000134.1, from coordinate 81,550 downwards.
ACATCAATTCGATGTATCTAGCGCCTGCTGACCGCTAATGAAAACTGTTCTCGAAATGTTGTCCCTAGTCCGAGACTAGGGTATCACCTCTGGAAAGCATACGCAGAACCTTTTTTAACCCAGGGTGCCCAGCCTTTTTGCTGCTCGCCTTATTCGCAAAAATTAGCTCACATCCTGCGCTTTCAAGTGCTTTTCACTGCATAGCTGTGTTTTGTTCATTTGTCTATATGCGTACATAGCCTATTAGCATATTTTTTGCCCACTATCGTTATTTATTGCAAGCCACAGGTTTTAATTAACAAAACCAGTGTGTGTGGAAATCACAAAGTGCATACCGTTCTCAAATGTTGTTCAACTTACTGTTGTATAGGTAAAAAATGACATTTTATGTACATATCGTGATGTTATCCCTTCTTGGTGGGGTGTATTCGTATTTGAGTGGGCTATGTGAAAACCGTTACGAGTCTTCATGCAAGAAATTGCTGGCCGAATGTATTTCCGCCGTACTTGCTGGCTTTATTGGCATGTATCTCGCGGAATATAAGGACATGAATGAAAGCCTTCAGAGCTGCATGGTTCTTATTTTCAGCGCCAATAGCAGGCTTATTATTGAAGGTTCCAAAAGTCGGTTGAATAGGTAAGTCTCTTATGCAACATAACCGGTTGAGAAGTTACTTTGCATACCATTACCTCCTGACAACGTAGGAGGGAACTTGTGCTTGACACACAGGAATTAGCTCCAGTTGCTATTGCGCTCCTGCTTTCAGTAATTGGTGGGATAGGCACGTTCCTGATGGATGTCCGAGACGGTCGCCAGTCTGGCAATTTGTTGGGATTGGTTACGGAGATCTTTGTTGCAGTGACAGCTGGCGCGGTGGCGTACCTATTGGGGCAACACGAGGGCTGGGAGTTATCAATTACGTACTTAATGGTAACGATAGCCAGCAATAACGGTCATGAGGTGATTTCAGGGATGAAACGAGTGAATATCGATAGCATTCTGAATGTTCTTACAAGTTTGGTGAAAAAGGGAGGCGGGAAATGATTGGCTGGGGTGTATGCGTTCTTGCGTTAGCCTTAGCCGATCGCTATTTGCTAAAACGCAAGGACATCACGCATTTAGAACTTGGTGATGTGGAAATTAAACCGGGTTTCATCCGGGTGCCGTTCAAATACCGGTCTAAATTCCCGTTTTTGCGCGGCGCAACGGTCAGATATTGGATCCGCGATGTTCAGAAGCCGACGACAGTGATTGAAGGCGAACAACGTTGTTTGACGTCGGCTGAACAGGGCGAAAACAGTGAATGGTTGTACATACCCACTGAATATATGGGTAAAGGAGAGCGACTGTGGCATTTCAACGTCATGGTTACGCATGGCGACTCGTTCATTAACCCGTTGTATCGGATTTTCCCTGTTACTCAGCAAATCCGCAGAAGTTACGTAATAAATCTCGCACAGGATGTGTCAGATGACGAAAAATAAGTATGCAACGGTCGATTTTGACCAGGTTAATGAAAAGGGGCTGAAATCCCTTATCGCGGCGATCAATAAAACCGGTGTTACGGTAATTGAGGTTGACTCCAGCAACCGCGCAACAACGAAAGATGGCGTTAAAGTTAAAACCGCAAAGCTGGTTCTTAACGACGGACAAATTCTTGCCATACAGGTAAACGATACTGGCGATATATCGTCTGTGAGGCTGAATGGAAAAGCTATTCCTAACGCTCAGTCGCCGGATATCAAGACGCTTGGTACCGTCATGGGGCAAGCGGCCCGCAAAAACTCCGCAAAATTCCAGAAATCACTGATCGCCAAAGCGAAACGTGTTGCCAATCCGGTAGACAAGAAACCGGCAGTAAAATCCAACTTTCAGCGCCTGCAAGAGGCAAAACAGCGGAATGCTCAGGTGGTTGCCGCTTATAAATCAGCGCAGAACTCGGTGTCTTTCAATCAACAGCAGATCACTGATTTGCGGGCGAAGCTGGATAAGGAGACAGGCCGACTCAATAACGAAAAGGCCCGAAATGGCGAACTCAAACGCCGTCTTAAGCAACTGAAAGCAGGAAATTAACATGGAACAGTTCAATATCAATAAAGGGGTGACGATCAAGCCTGGGCTTGACGTGCTTCCCCCGCCAGTGACTGATGATGAATATCGCGCATTAATGGCCGGTGAGGACCGCTATCTGATGACGGAATCCAACACCCTGGAAGAAATCGAGGCTACGTTCTTCTATGACACGCCGATCCACTGGTGTGCTACGGATTTACTGGAGGCGATTAGTTCTACTCGTTTGCAGTTACACCGGACCATGCAGGCATTTGTCCGGGCATTGAACCAGAAGCTGAATGGTACCGGAATATCTGCGGGGAGTGATAAAACGGGGGATGTGGCCCAGAGCGGCGCGCGCGCGATCGGCGGCGCTGAAATTGGCCGGGCACGTAACGTTAACGGGCTGCCAGTCCTGCCAGCCATTATTCCGCTCAGTGATGGTCAGACTATCAGCATTCTGTTTCATAGCCCGACAGCGGAAAACCGGATCACCAATAGCGATACGCTGATTGCTTTCCAGTTCTTACTGAATAAAAAAGACGTTACTCATACCGTTGCTCCGATGAGTGGACGTGATATGACGCTGGCGCAGGTCACCATGAAACTTGCCAACCTTGCAGAGAAAAACTCGGCAAAATTCCAGCGTGCGCAGAAGAAGAAAAAAGCCCTTGTTGATGAAATAACCCAACTACAGGCTGACAGTGACCAGAAAGAGGATGCCATGAGCGACCTCGTGGATCAGGTGGCAGCGGTAGAAGGGCAGAAGGCAGATCTGGAGCAGAAAATTAACGCTGTTGCATCGGAAGCGGATTCTCTTTATGAAGAGAATGAGCGTTTGCAGACGGAGATTGATCAGCTCAATCGCACTGGTGGGCGCGATACCATTGCTCCTGCGGGGATGACTGGTGGACACTCTCGCGCGATGATGGATCGCCTTGCCAGTATCAAAAATCGTATGCATATGAACGGGGAAGTGACGCTCAGTAATGGTGCATCAATGAAGCAATTCATTGAGGACGGCGAAGGGTATATCCAGTTAACCGATTCGGATGGCAGCGTGTACATGATCAAGGCTAAATCCATACAGGGTGTGGACATGGCAGATGCGATCGGCAAGCTGTTTAAAGCCTATAAAGCGGGTAATGTATCGGAATACCAGGTCCAACCAGAAGAACATAAACCGGAAAACGTCGAACCTGAACCAGCGGAGGATACCGGTAGCTCTTCGCCTGAACCAGAAGTCTCTGTAGGTGCATATCGATATGCCCTGCAAATGCGTCCGGCGGCCCCTGGCGCAATACCTGAAGGTAACAAAGCAATTCTGCCGCGCCCTGATGAAGGTGACCCGTATTATGAATATGCACGCTACGGCATTGCTACTTACGATACCCCGCTTTCTGATCAGCAAATGAGTGAGTACGACCTGAAGTTATTGCCTCGCGAGGATTCTTTCGACTTCCTGGCGAAGACACTTACTAATGGTCCGTTTGGCAAATATGCACAAAAAGCTCTGGAGCTGGCCACCAGCTCACCAGACGAGTTCCGCGTAATGCTGAAAACTCAGTTTCAAAAAACTTTCCCCAATATTGCGTTTCCGGGGGGCGCTGGCACCGAGAAAATGGTGCAGAGCATGATCAATGCATTGCAGGCCGAAGTCGGTGAGATTACTCAGCCAGAACCTGCCCCGGCACAGCCTGATGAAACGGTTAGCGAAGCAGATGCAGAGGCTAATAAAGCCATTGAATATCTCAATAACGTGATGGATATGCAAAGCACTGACATGGCGGAGATCCGTAACGCCCGGGGTAATGTCCGGGAAGCGATTGCAGCCCTTCAGGCTGCCGGGCGTTTTGAGGAAAACGAAGAGCTGGTTAATGGCGCTGCTCGCCACCTGGCTGATCTGCTGGTAGCAATCCAGAAAGCGGGGGTAGCGGCATGACACTATCAGCTATTGAGTTAATGGATCTCAGCGATAAGTTGGATGCTCTGATGTCCAAAGCGGCTACCGCGAGTGGCATGGAGTTGCTGGATATCAGCGATGAAATTGACCAGATCATGCAACAGATGGGGTACGGTGTGTCCGGCGGCAGTAGTGGCGAGGAAAAACAACCTTCGGTACATGATGGTGTGCCAAAACTGGTTGCTGATTTCCTGGCTGATAAATTCGTCGATCAGAGCACCGATGCATTTATCGGTACCTTGCAGGATTTGAGTCAATATGTTGGCACATACATCGACCTGGACCAGGTTAAACAGCACACGGCGGCATGGATAGCCGCCAACATTAAAGAGGCAGCATAAGGCGTAACAGGGATGAGCTTAAGCGATCAGGTGGTAATGGCCACCAGCATAGAAACGCTGATCGAGCTGCTAAAGAACCTGCCCGATTATGGGCGGGTTTCGTATGTGGTGACAGCGAAGGGAGACGAGGTAAAAACAGCGTTTGATATCGTCGATGCCTCAGCTCTTTTGGTATCCAATACTCTGGATGGGAAAATTAATCCTGACTATCCCCAGGAACTTCAGCCGCGCGACCGGACCCGCGCATCCAGCCTTCTTCAGGTTAACCAGATATCCAAAGATTTGCGGCCAGCTCAGCTTACTGATTCCGGTTTATCCAGCCATGGTGCGCCGATAATTGGTGAGGACAATGCCGTTGAGTCAGGTAATGGACGGACCATGGGGATCATCAAAGCCTATCAGGACGGCATTGCGGATCGGTATCGTGAGTACCTGATTGATCATGCGACCGAATTCGGCATACGACCTGAAAAGGTTGAATCAATGACGGCTCCGGTACTGGTGCGCCGCCGGTTAACTAAGGTTGACCGCGTTCAGTTTGCCAAGGACTCAAATATTTCTGATCTTCAGGAAATGGCAGCCAGTGAAAAAGCTTTTGTTGATGCCGACAGCATAACACCGGCGATGATGGCGCTTTTTAACCCGTCAGAAAGCGGAGATCTGCTTAGCCGCAGTAATGACGCGTTTATTCGCGGATTTATGACGCAAGTTGGTGCTACACAGGCGGCTGGCCTTGTAACTGAAGATGGGCGACCAACACGGCAACTTGTAGACCGTATACAAAACGCGATCTTTGCCAAGGCATATAAGGATGCGCGCCTGGTAAGGATGGTTGCAGAAGAACCTGATCCGGATATGCGTAATGTTCTGACGGCGCTTAATGCGGCAGCCAATGATTTTGTCCAGATGCAGGCTTTATCAGGAGAAGCGCACAAGCAGGCTGTGACAACTATTGTTGATGGCATTGAGACAGCGGATAGCCTCGATAAAAAGGCGCTGGAGGCATTGAAAGATGCGGTAGACCTGGTAAGGCAATCGAAGGAGTCAGGCCAGCATATTACCGATGTTATTGCTCAGGGGGATATGTTCAGCGAAACGGCCCCGGAAGTGAAAGCACTCGCGTTGTTCATCGTCGCGAATAACCGTAGCGCGAAGCGTATGGCCACCGCCTTTAAGTTGATGGCTCAACGTATCAATGATGAGTTACAGCACCAGGGCCAGGCGCTGGGGGATATGTTTGGCGGCGGCGATGTGTCGTTACAGGATATCCTTCGCCAGGTGTCTCAGGAACTGGAAAACGAAGGCATGCAAGGGATATCCGGCGGTCTTTTCGAGTCCGTTTCCGGCGGTAGTTACAACGGTGTTGCTCCGTATACCAGTTTGCTATTACATCGGGCATCCGGCATCAAAGACATTATTCATCTGATCAGGCTGCTTTCCCGCACAGATCCCCAGGATGAACAGCTTGTACAAGTGCTTGCGCATTTTGTTCGAATGCCTGTTGCCGACGTGAAAAAATGGTGCCGATTATTCGGTATCAGCAATTCGTTACTTCGCGGCTTGTTAAATCACGCATCCTCCCTTGGGCGCGATGGCTTTGACGAGATAGCGCAGGCGATAAAAAACGGAGATATGCCACCAGCTATTGACTGGTTTTCCATTCGCCCAACCAGGGTGAAAGCATTCCTTAGCGCGGCGCATTCGGCATCACCATTGGCAGAAATGGTTCAGAGGTTGTCGCTCATATTCACAGACCATACCGCGTTGGGTGATCTGACTCTGGACGAGATGAAAGACGCCTCCATTCAGTGGGCCGATCAACAAAATGAGGTTAACTCAGACTTCTTGCCAGCATTCAGGAAGGCCGTTAGTAAAGCGGATGATGCCCGTGGAATTCTGAAGGCATTTAAGGCATTGCAAAGTCGTGTTAATAAACATGTCGGTGATATCGATGGGGTAACGGCGGAAGGCAGGGATATTCTTAAAGAGCACGGCATAACGCCAGAGTTTATTGATGAGCTCAGGACTGATATGCAGCGTGAGGTCGTATCGTCCCTGCAAATCGTAGCCAGAGCGTTGGCGGATGCTAATCCGAAGAGTGCGGCCATTGTTAACCGGGTTATTGGTGATATTGAAGCATCGGAGGGCATGGGGGCGCTGAAACTCTTCCTTTCGCGAGCGTTTAATCCTAACGGCAATATTCTCCCTGGCATTATTGGTGAGGCTAAAAAGTATGTCAGTGAAGAAGAACTTGAGCAGCTTGACCAACTACTTAAGCGATTCTCATATAACCCGCAGATACGCTGGCAAATGAATCAGCGAAGTATGGGTTCGGTCCACGAGAAAGTGTTATCTGCCATGAACAGTGCGATCGCAAACTCATCCGTATCTGAAGAAAAAGCTCTTGAGTGGGCCGACTCTTTTATCACAGAAGAAGTGGAAGAAGTCCGCGCTGGACAGAATGGTGGGATAGACCTGCGCAAGGAACTTGCTGATATTTATCGCCTGACCGGCGGGAAAATATCGACATTATCAAAGGTAGTTCACCACCAGGGAAGGGCATATGCAAATCTTAATGGTGTTGTTGCTGTCAATTTGAACGATGAAAATGCAAGTGCACTGTGGCACGAGCTGGGTCATCATCTTGAGTACAGTAACCCTGGTTTGTTAGAGAAAGCCCGGTCATTCCTGAAGGCCAATGTTGAAGGGGATAAGCCATCTTTCGTCAATATCGGTGGGCGTGGCAAGCCTGAATGGTGCTTCAGATCTCGATTGAGTAATATTTATATGGCGAAGGTATACCCGCCAGCCTCAGTAAGTAACACCGGGAAAATTCGGCAGAAATCACCGACTATTTCCAAAACGTCAGCAACGGAAGTATTCTCTATGGCTCTTCAGTTGTATCATGACAAAGAGGCCGCTGCCGCATCACTGATGAATGGTGACGGATTGCTGGAACTGTTATTAGGTGTGGCAAAGGAGCTAAATAATGCAGATTAAAATCGCAGCGCCATTAGGCGGAGATGCCATTATCGAATTTGATGATAATGAAGAAGTTTCCGGGCGTTTAAGCATTATCTCCGGTGACATTACCGAGGACATGATCGCTGAAGCCATAGCTGGGGCAAATCCCAATAGCTATATGGGATTCGTTAACACCCTTGATGCTCCCGCAAGTGATGTTCTCCGAACGCTGCATCTTTACGCTGGCTGGTTTGTTGATTGGCCAGCAGTAGAGGGTGGCGATGAGGACGACGACGACGATGATTTTGGTGATCATGTAGACCAGATCGTATATTGAAGAAATCCCGCCAATTGGCGGGATTTTTACCTCACGAGAAACTCTTTTCTGATGTCAGCCAACAGTGCTCGTGCATATCTCTTGGTGGTTTTTCGACAAATGCCTCTTCAGCCACATCCTGCCAGGGGATTTGTTTAGCCCATTCAGTTATAGCGTTATGGTTTGCCGAGAATAACGGTATTGTATAGGCCTTCAGCCAGTCTAATGTGCTGGAGTTGTGTTTTTGAGCGTGATGTTTCGCATGGTGTTTGGCGATCACGATCGTAGGCACTACCCATTTACTACCGTCAGTCATTGTGAAGTGCATATTACGGGGAACAGATGACTTTTCCATCAACTCCCGAATCCCGGGGAATTTCCCCAAGATCAATCGGCGATATTCATCGCTATTGCGCCCACCAAACTCTTTGGCTTTGAATTCAAGATATGCTTCAGAAACGAGAGGTGAATCCTCTGTGTTTAGAGTTATCGCCGTGAAAAAACCAGCAGGATTGTTTTTACTATGGGCCAACCGGTGATGCGAATCATAAAAGTACCCTTTCTCGCGTTCCGATGGTTTCGACAGCAACAGCAGGCGCGAGTCATAATTGGTTAAATTGCCAGTTATCACTGCATGAGCGCGATCGCTGATTTCCGCCGAGTTAATAACGATGAAAAGATCGTGCGGTCCAGTAAAACCAGCCAGAGACTCTTCGTTATTCAGACAATAGGTTATATAGACGCATCCCCATGTTTCACTGATATGCACCAACCCTTTGTCAGGGTGTATTCTGAAATAATTGCCAAGAAAAGGGTGTTTTTGGGTAACTCGCTCCCAATAACGGAACATATAGTCAATTATTGTTTTTCGACAATCGTTAATCGCAGGAGAAACAACCACTGTACGGGAACACGAATACAGTATTGTTTGCAGGATGCTAATCACTGCCACAATAGAGGTTTCCCCAATACCATGTGGTGTGGTGGCAGTGATTTTGGCTCCGGTGTTCTTTATCGCGTTAATAATTTTTGCTTGATGAGGTGTTAACTCAATATCAAGCAACTCTTTTGCTGCCAGTTCCCAATTGTCTTTATACCGTTCTATCAGTGCTAACCAGGCAGATTCATTCTGTATACGATTAATCACTTTCCACCTCTTCCGTGGTGTTTTCTTGCAGTTCTGTTAATGCAGCACGACATAGGTTCCGGGCATTGGCTATAGCCACACTTTTGACTTCATCCGTCATCGTGCAGGTAATGTACTGATCGAGTTCTTCAGCGCGGATGATGCTTTTGCCAATCAGAAACTGTATTTGCCATAGCAGATCGGCATCCATAATCAGAATTTCTGCCGGGCCTTCAGGGCCAGCCGGGAAGGAAACATAAGACTGTTTGCCCAGGCCGACAACTCGACAACTTGCTTCAAGAATTGCGCGCTTGAGGTCTGACTTTATAACGGAAACAGGTTGATTTTCACCAGTGATTACGCCGTTGACATGGAAAGGCATGTAGCTTGAAATACGCTCTACTTTCCACACGCCAGCAAGCGATCCTTCATGCAGCACAATGGGGGTAACCGCGAGTTTCATCTCACCATATAACTGCTGGCAGATAGCTGGATTGCTGAATACATCTAAAGGCTCACATTCAAACAGCGGCGCAATCTGCATGAGGTCCATCATGGTCATCCCTGGGGTACGAGCAGTAATGAATTTGCGCATACCAGTATCCATTGCGCTCCAGATTGCTACACCATGCTTTTTGCTCACTTCTTCAGTAAAGCCAAGGTGGCACATGATGGTTTTTTCGATAGCCAGATCAGAGATAGAAACCTTTTCGCCAGGTACTCCATCATTATTGATGGTCACTTCGACACTCTGGCCATTACGTAGGCGGTATTGAATGGTTTTAGTATTTTGTGCTGTCATAGTCTTTTCTCTGCTTAAAAACTGATGTATTGCGTCTTCAGGTGGGTTAGGAATGTTTTCCCACCAGCGAAAGCAATATCTCGTGGTGTTCTGTTCGTTAAAAACGCGTGCCATTGCCAACTTTGGCGTTTTTTAGCGAGTTCGTGCTTTTGTTGGCGTTTGGACCACCGCTTTTCTTTCAGTCGTTTTTTACTCATAAACTCTAAAACGGAATATCGTCTTCAAAGTCCATTGGAGGTTCGTTATTGGCGCTGCTCTGAGGTTTGCCGCCACCGCTGTATTGCTGGTGGTTTTGAGGTTGGTTTGACTGCCCCCAGCCATTTGAGGACTGTGAATCGTCGCGGCGAGTGCCGATCATTTGCATGGTGCCGCCCTGGCTGACGATAATTTCCGTCGTGTAACGTTCTACACCGGCGTCATCAGTCCACTTACGGGTTTTAAGTTTCCCTTCGATGTAGACCTGAGAACCTTTTCGTAAATACTCACTCGCAATTTCAGCAAGTTTTCCGAACAAAACGACTTTATGCCATTCTGTTTGCTCTTTCTGTTGGCCCGTTTGCTTATCGCGCCATGATTCATTCGTTGCGATGCTGAGTCTTCCGACTGCGCCGCCATTTGGTATATACCTGATCTCCGGGTCTTGCCCCAGGGTACCAATCAGGATGACTTTGTTTACACCGCGTTGTGCCACTTTTCTTACCTAATAAAATAAATTAATTAGAGCAATAATGTATATCTTTGAAACGTGGCTAACAAGTGATTTGCATTATCCTGTGCCTTCTAAAGGGATCGAGTCAGTCGGTATTGGCTGTGAATGAGTGTTTGTCCTGGAGCGTAAAAAATTCGCTTATGAGGTCTTTATGAAGGGAAAAACAGCCGCAGGAGGCGGTGCAATTTGCGCTATCGCGGTGATGATTACCATCGTGATGGGTAATGGCAATGTGCGAACCAACCAGGCGGGGCTTGAGCTGATTGGTAACGCTGAAGGTTGCCGACGTGATCCATACATGTGCCCGGCGGGGGTATGGACTGACGGGATCGGTAATACACACGGGGTAACGCCGGGTGTGCGAAAAACCGACCAGCAAATCGCCGCTGATTGGGAAAAGAATATCCTGATCGCTGAACGCTGTATTAATCAGCACTTCCGGGGCAAAGACATGCCCGATAATGCCTTCAGTGCAATGACAAGCGCGGCATTCAATATGGGATGCAATAGCTTACGGACCTACTACAGCAAAGCGCGAGGCATGCGAGTAGAAACGTCCATCCACAAGTGGGCGCAGAAAGGGGAATGGGTGAATATGTGTAACCATCTCCCTGATTTCGTGAACAGTAACGGCGTGCCCCTGCGAGGTTTAAAGATTCGCCGTGAAAAAGAACGCCAGCTTTGCCTGACGGGGCTTGTCAATGAATAAACTCCGGCAGCTCCGCCGACTTTCGACAATGAAGTTATCGCTGGCGGCGATAGTTTTTGACTCGATTTTCATGGCGGTATATGTGCTCAATGAGACGTGGCCACTGGAACCGCTATTGTATGCCGGGCTTCGGCTGTGCCTGACATTTTTGAGCATGGCTGCGAGATTGATGCAGCAGAAAGAAACCGCTTCAGATTGTCCACGCCGCGCGGTGCGCAAATATATGGCACGAAGGCGAAGGCGATAATAGTTAACGAGAACCCCGGCAGCTGCCGGGGTTATTTTTGGTGGTTATTTAAACGGATTGATTGAATTATTAAACGTGATGATGCTTGTCTCACGCGGTGCCTGGACGTTAGCCGCTTGCGGAACCTCCTTAATTTTCCTGGTGACAGGCAAGTTGCGTGCGCCAACTTTGATCAGAGATTCGAAAAGTGTGGCAACGATTTTTGCATCACCAGGTTCTTTGAGGCGGAATGCGTCTTTTTGGGCGGCGGAGACGAAGATCGGGAGGTTATCCAGTTCGTCTTGCATTGCTGCCAGCACATCGTCGCGGATACCCGCTGTTTCCTCCAGCAAAGCGATTCGCGCTTCAGCATTTGCGATCTTGGCCATTGCTTCGAGGTGGCGGCCCTGGCTTTCGAGTAGTGCGGTTTCCAGTTCTGCCGTACGCTCTGTCGCCTCCACCATCATTTCCAGTTCAGCCATTTTGCCGTAATGGGATATAACGGCCTGCACTGACTCGTCGGAGTACCCATGCGCCGCCAGGGACTCTGCCAGTAAAGATTTAGAATCCGCGCTTTCAAACATTCCGGCGCTGGCAGGATGATCCAGACTGATATAGTTCGGCGTTGTCACATAATCCACACCATGGAAGCTGGTGGTTACAGCGATTTTCCCGGACTCGCGCCCGCCAGTGGCCCAGCTCCAGCCACCAGCTCGGCTTTCGATCATCGCGGCGACAATTTTACCCGGCTCTGTGTTAAGAATTTCCTGTGTATGGGTAACGATGCCGTTGTCGTCAACAGATATAGCCACTGTTCGGCACGCTGGAACATTGTCGATTACGACCGGGCGACCTTCCACCATGATCACGCTGGTTTCTGGTACTTCCAGTTTACCGGTAAGCTGTCGGCGACCGTGACCGTAATAACCGAAAAGCTCACCAAGGCGTAAACCTTCCTGAGTTTCCTTGCTTTCAAGCATGGTCTTTACCGCGCTTAATACATACTGTCGCCCGTTCTGGCGACCTTTTCGAGCATTGCTATAGAGACAAAAGCGGTCAGTGACCGTTTTCAAAACATCAGTCATTATCGTTTCCCTCTTTAAAGACCGATTCAAGGATTTGCGCCAGTTCCTGTGGCGGTGTTTTGATGATGGAATCCATCAGGTGATCGTCGTCCTCGCTTTTAGCTTTCAGTTCGTTCACCAGTGCTTCAGAGATTTTTTCGTCAATCTCCAGCACATCGCTGAACAGGTAACGTTTGAATGCATCGGAATTAGCGAGGACGCTGTTATTGCTGACGGCATCGAGGATTTGCGTAACGATGGTGGCGTAGTTCGCCTGCGAGTCGCGGTTATCGTTGTGCTCTTGTTGCAGAGCGGTATTAACGGAGTGGAATTCGATTTTGTACGGGCGATCACCTTCCGGGTAAACCTTGCCGTACTTGAAAGCAAGATGAATATCGATAGCCCGCTGAATGAACTCTTCTACGCCCTGCTGGATCCATGAGGCGCGCATGGCGGCCTGAATTGCCGTGCGCAGGAATCCACCTTCACCAAGCCCGCCGGACATTTGATCTGCCCACCCCAGGAGGGTGTAATCGAGGCCAAGTGCTGCCGCCAGCTGGCGCATATAGGTGAGAATGTCTTCAATGCCGTTGATGTCAGCCTGGATGGTCTGAGTATCAATAGTCATCTGCCCCTTGCCGTCGCCCATAATAGGCAGCAGGGTATTGGTCACCGTAGGCATGTTATTCGCGCCGCGTGCGCGCTTTTCCATCAGGTCAGCTGCTCGTTTAAGCGTCTGAGTAATGGTGCGCGAATAATCGGCTGCTTTTACCGGATCCAGACTATTCATCGCCAGGCCGATGATTCGGTCAATTTTCGACGCATTAAAACGCGTTGCCTTCAGTGAGCGGATCGCCGAACGCAGATTCATGTACGGCTCGTAGGCGTATTCGAGCAAGCTGGTCCCGTAATTCTGGGTTTCAATCGGTGTGCGCTCTTCCGGATTATCCAGCAGGCTGTAAGCCTTATGGCCAGTGTGCACAGGCATAAGGTTTGACTTAGGCCGCCAGTAGGGGATTTTCATAGGGATAATGGCCCACGGATCGGCGAAAACCATTTTCCCTGACGCGTCCTTCAGATAATCGCCGCTAAATCCCGCCAGGTTGCCGCTGACCTCGAACTCTTTGATGAAGCCCGGAAGGGTGTAATAGGAGCACTCAAAAGACGTGATCCCTATGCCTTCTTTGGCGTATGGCCTGACATAAGCCACCCCAAATACAGACATGATAAATGCCCACCCGGCGACCTCTTTGTTGATGGTTCGCCCGATGTCGTTCATCAGCTCGTCACACAACGCCTGCGCGGCGTCATAGTCACTATCGTTTCCGTTATGTACCGGCACGATAGAGAAAGTTTGCCCGGTCTTCTTATCGAAAGAGAGCGCGTGCGTAATATGGATGTTCAGCGCGGTGGCGATCGTGCTGTAAACCGCCATCTCTTCGAGTAGCGGATAGCGTTGCAAGCGGTCTTCCGGCAGTTGAACTTCATCAAAGATAAAGCGACTTCCGTCCACCAGCCCATCGCCAGCCATGCCACTATCGCCCGGTTTGCCGCCTAAGAAGCCGGACAGTTGTACCGGTGCCCCTGCGCGAGAAAACAAATACCCACTTCCGCCGTGCACAGCCAGCGCGGACAGGAGGATGTTGTCCCGTTCTCCGTTGTCTTTAAAAACCCCCGCCAGCGCCTTCCTGACCGAGGATAGCGTGATTTTATTGTCTGCCAAGATTGCACCTTAATTAGAATAATTCGCATCGTGTTTGAACGGAATTTAACACTAGTCACTTGTTAAGGATTACCAATGAACAAGCTATCTATAGGGGTGTTTCGCTGTTCAAGTGTCAGCGAAATATTGAAATACATTAGGGCAATAACATCTCACCGAGCGCCGATTAGATACGGCGTGGAAAAGGTGGAAGGCAAAAGCTATGACCGACTACGCCGGGAGGCGAATCAGAAGGCGATAGATTTGCTTAATTCGCTGGTGGACGGCGCGACACTGACAGATGAACAGCGCCAGATCCTGGCTGGGTACACCGGCGAAGGCGGCATTGGCGGGTCCGTCTCCGAATATTACACACCAAAGCCGATCGCTGAAGGTGTCTGGGAGATCATGAAGCTCTACGGCGCGGACGTAGGTAACACTCTGGAACCATCGGCGGGAACCGGCGTTTTTAATGAGACAAAACCGGTTGGTACGGTGATGACAGCGACTGAGATCAGCAGTGTTTCCGGTCGTATAAACCAGCTGTTACACCCGGAAGACAGCGTACAGATTTCCCCGTTCGAACAGCTGGCTGTAAGCACGCCTAACGATTCATTCGACCATGTTGTGGGTAACGTTCCGTTCGGTGGTCGTGATAACACACGCAACATCGATAAGCCTTACGCAGAAGAAACGGACATGGGTTCTTACTTCATGCTCCGCATGCTGGACAAGATAAAGCCAGGCGGATTCATGTGCGTGATTGTGCCGCCGTCCATTGTTTCAGGTTCAAACATGAAGCGGTTACGCCTGCGCCTATCACGGAAAGCTGAATTTCTTGGTGCCCACCGCTTGCCTACCGGTACTTTTGACGCTAACGGGACCAGTACGGTCGTAGATGTGGTGCTGATGCGCAAACATCCGGCAGAGATGGCTGAGAAAATCCCCCTGGTGGATGAAAGCACTCTCGAATCGGCAAATGTGCTTTGGCCAACGTTTATTTCTGGCAAGTGGTTTGAAAAGGACGGCCGCCGGTTTGTTCATGGCACCCAGGAAAAGGGCTTCCAGGGGCGTATTGAGGTTCGTGCCGACGGTCAGATTGATAACCAGGCTCTTAAAGCGAAGCTGATTCATCGTTTCGAAAGCCGTATCGACTGGTCTTTGCTCGATATGGCTGAACCGTCACCGACCGCAGACGTTGTTGGTGAAGGGGAAATGCGCCTGATTAATGGCGTATGGCAAAAATATGCTGGTGGTCGCTGGATTGAAGCTGATGCCGGGAAGGAACTTAAGATCGATGCTGCCAGTTATGGCGCGGATAGCTGGGAGGCTCTTCAGCGTAACCTGACTACAACAGAAGGCCGTCTCGGCATGACATTTACCCAGATGGCAAATGTCCGCGATAAGTACACCACATCAATCAGCGACGATATGGTGCAGCTGGTGGACTGGATTAACAGCCAGCCTGAAAAATACCGTGAACGCTTGTATCGCGGGGCGATGATTGGCCGGATGTTAATTGAATATCAGGACATGAAGGCCGCCGGGCATAGTGCTGAACAAATCGAACAGCAGCGCCTTTCTCTGGTATCCCGTTTGCAGGCAGAGATTGACCGTTTTGGTAACCCCGGTCGCGGTCCGATAGCGAAATTATCGGGGAGCGGTGCGCGCGCCTGGTTTGCTTTCCGTGGTGCAATTAAGCTGGATGGCACTATTTCTGACGAGCTGACAGGAAAACTGGTTACGCATGATTCCAGCGCCAGTTATGACTCCACCAGCTATCAGGACACCCTGCGTTATCTCTACAGTGATCTCACTCGCGATCCAATCCAGCTCGATGATTTCCGCCTTGCGTTTACCGGCGAACTGCCAGCCAGTGATGACGAGTTGCTTAATTTATTGGCCAGCACCCCTGGCATTGCGGTTTCACCGTATGGCGGGATTGTTCCGTTCGCCTGCGCCACCAGCGGCGACATTAACGAGATAGTGGCACCAAAACAGGAATTCCTTGCCACACTCCCCGACGGTCCAGTAAAGAACAACGTCCTTAATCAGCTGGCAGCGATCGAAGAGAAGCGCATCAAGACGCCAGCAGAGAATATCCGCTTTAAGCTCAATAGCCGTTGGTTCGACCGTTCCGTCATTCTGGAATTTTTGCAGGAAAACGGCTATCCGGATCTTCGCTATGTGCAGTCAGTGCAGCTGGAAGGCGACGAAATGGTTTCTGACACCTATCACGGTGGTGATGGTCTGTTCGTCGGGCACCGATACGGTGTCGTCCAGCGCAAGGATAAAGAAACAGGCGAGATCCGCTACGAGTGGGACCGTAAATCGGGTGAAAACGCGACCGGGTTCCCGGCACAGCTGGAAAAGTATCTCAATGGTGCGCGTATCGGTGGCAAAGATAGCGCGACGGCGAACGGCTACCGCGAGCAGATGGCACTGCTTGAGGACCAGTTCAATAAGTGGATCAAGACGCACGATCGCTACGATGAGCTGGTTGCCAAATACAACGATGTGTTCAATAGCAATATCCCGTATGAACACTCTGGCGATCCGCTTGGGTTGAAGGGATTAAGCGGTAAGCGCCAGCCATTTGATTACCAGAATAGCGAGGTGCGCCGACTGTCCGAAGATGGGCGCGGCATCCTGGGCTTCGGCACCGGGCTGGGTAAAACCACGACCGCGCTGGCGCTTGAGGCGTTCAACTATGAGAACGGTCGCTCTACCCGTACTGCGTATGTAGTGCCTAAATCAGTGCTGGAAAATTGGTATTACGAAGCAAAAGAATTCCTGAGTGAAGAGGCATTCAGTAACTACTTGTTCGTCGGTCTTGATGTGCTGATGGATGGCGATCAGATTCGCCAGGTGCCGGTGCTCAATGAGAACGGTAAACCTGTTCTTGGTACTGATGGCACTCCAGTTATGCGCGATGCTCTTAAGCTGGCAGATGAAGCCACTATCACGGCGCGGATGAACGCGATCCCGCACTCAAATTACCGTGCAGTCGTGTTTACCAAAGAACAATACGCCCGCATTCCGCTACGTGATGACACCGTAGATGAGCATGCACAGGATATGCTTTATGACTTCGTTGCAGCCGGGCGCGTAGCCAGCGCAATGGACTCCGACTCCCACCGCAAAGAGGCCGCGCGTCGCCGGGTATTGTCGGAGTATTCAGATACCGGCACCGAAAAAGCAGAGAAGTATCCGTACTTTGAGGATATGGGCTTCGATAGTGTGATCGCCGACGAAGGTCACAACTACCGCAATAGCTATAAAAATGGTCGCGAAGCGTCACAACTGGCCTATCTGCCCACCAGCGCGGTGGCGCAATCGGCGCGAGATATGGCAATTAAAAACGCGTACCTGATGAAAAAGAATGGCGGGCGCGGGCCGGTTCTCCTGACTGCAACGCCAGTCGTTAACACCCCGATCGATGCATACAACATGCTTTCTCATGTTCTGCCGAAGGAATACTGGCAGAACATGGGGATCTACGGTCCTGATGACTTCGTTAAATTCTTCGGCAAGACCAGGCTGGAAACGGTACAGAAAATTAGCGGTGAAGTTGAAGAAAAAATGGCGCTGGTGGGCTTTGAAAACCTTGATGCGCTGCGCGGTATATTCCATCGCTGGGTAACGCTTAAAACGGCGGAAGACGTTAAGGATACCGTGGAGATCCCGGAGCTGGACGAACACCAGCAGGATGCACCACTTACTGAAGAACAACTGGCGGCGTATGAAGAATTGCGTCAGCAGGCGGAAGCGGCGGCCAAAGCCAACAATGGCGTAACGACCTCGGTCAATGAAGACGGCGTGATTGAGCACGAGAAAGCCCGTCCGATCTTCTCAATAATCAGGGATATGGACCGCGTATGTACTGACATGGACCTGTACTATCGCCGGATCACCTATCGTTTCCTGCCGGAGTACGCCGATGCGGTGCAGCAGCTGGCGGACAGTTTGCCTAAACAAGCCACCAGCGAAGACGACGACAGTGATGATTCAATCACGCAGCAATCGCAATACTCCCTGATAGATAAGGGCGAGTTTATTCAGTTGCAGGTTCCGGAAGCGTTCGAGCAGGAAGTGAATAAGCGCCTGGCCAGGTTTGGCATTGACGAACAGACCGTAACTCACCCCGTTACGCCGAAATACGCGAAGCTGATCGCCACGCTGAAGGAGTTTTTCCCGGAAGGTAAGCAAATCATCTTCACCGATGAAAAAACGCAGCACCAGAAGCTCAAGCGCATTATCTGCAATGCTCTAAACCTTGAACCTTCAAAGGTGGGGATCCTGAATGCTCAGACGGTTGCCGAGGCAGGTAAAACCGGTAAGAAACTGAAAGCGGTTAAACCGCCGAAAGAGCTACCGGATGAACCAACAGATGCACAGATAGCGAAATACAACGAGCAAATGGCTCTGTATGACGCCTATATCGCGCAGCAAAATGAAATGTCGTTGGGCGGTCTGGAAAAGATTGCAGCCGACTTCCAGGAGGGCCGGACTCCGATCATCATCTGCAACAAAAAGGCAGAGGTGGGTATCAACCTGCATCGAGGAACGACTGACATCCATCATCTGACGTTGCCATGGACACCAGCCAGCATCGCACAACGTAACGGTCGCGGTGCACGAGTTGGCTCCAACCGTGCAAGCGTTCGCGTTCACTACTACTGCGGCAAGGGGTCTTTCGATGAATACCGACTGAAGACGCTGAAGCGTAAAGCAGGCTGGATCTCCGATATCCTCCGTTCAGATAAGTCAGAAATGGAGAACGCCGACGCCAATGACATGATCGAAATGCAGATGTATACCGCGAAGGATGACGGCGAACGTCTGGCAATGATGCAGGTTCAAATGGATAAGGCGAAAGCTGCGAAACGCGCTCGCCAGAAAGAACAGGCTACTATCGACCTTCAGAACTACATCAAGGCGCAGCACGCAGCTGGTGAGGATGTGGAGGTACTTACCGCTGAATTGGAGCGAAGCAAAGCGGAACTTGAAAAGACCACCGCCGAGGTAGCTAAATTCAAACAGGCGGTAATGGCCAAAGCAGCTGATAACGCAGACTGGAAAGCCCGCTGGGGTAGCGTCCATCACACAGACCGTATGTTGTTAGCACAGTATCGCGCGTCGTTGAAAAGCGCCATTCAGCGCAAGGCTAATATCTCTCAGGCCATCTCCCGCTATGAGAAATTATTGAACCGTACTCAGAAGGCCGCGACGGATATCAAACGCCTGCGCCCGCTGGTGGAGGATGCAATAAATAAAGGCATTCTGGATGTTGATCCTGATCTGGTTAACCATGCGAATGAGTTCCTTGTTATCGGCGATCGCTCATGGCGTGTAGGCCAATACTATGATTGTGCCGGTGATATCGTTCGCATTAAGTCGCTGGACTTCGACAGCCAGCGCGCAGACGTGGAGATCATCTTTACCTTCAAAGGCACCAAATCGGGTAACTGGGATGTGAAGACGCTGGATAAACAGGTTGATGTAACTCCCGATGAAGATGCTGTTATGCAGAAAATCAGTGGTGGCGTCTCCATCGCCGGGATTAACGACATCATTTCCTGTGACGATTTCTACCGTTTCCAGCAGCGCGGCATGATCAAAATCACTGACTCATACGGCGTTCAGACTACAGAGTCAGGCTATAGCATCGATTTTGTTGGTACCTATACGGACCCACTGAAGCATGCGGTTTACCCGAATCGCCGTGACGGCGCGCTGAAGTCGTCAATTGCAAAATGGGTGCTTGGTATGATGTCGGAAGGGAATAACCGCCAGATCCGTTCGGCAGAAACATTCCTGGTTGAACTGTTTGGCTCCAATTATGGCGATGTAATCGCGTCATACGGAGATACGCTATCCCCTGAAGCAATTCAGGAGAAAATAGCGGATGCGATCGCCAGAATGCCGGAAAAAACAAGCCAGGGGGCTACTCGTAACGGGGATTCTGAACTTGAAGTCACCAATGCCATTTTCGGTACCAATGAGTTCCGGGCGTCAGATTATGAGATCACCACAGCACAGTTTGGCACCATTGGCATTTACAGCAATAAAGCCGAGATCAAGCAGGCAATGGACGCAGCAAGCGCGCGCATCGCAGCAGAACGGGAAGCCAATCTGAATCATGCAGTCGCCGCGCTGACTCAATCGTGGGTAACAGCAATCAGGGAGGCCGCCACCACAGGGAAAATCACACCTGCAATAGCGGATGTCGTAAACGACGGCTCTAAATTTATGGATGCCTATCAAATGGATGCGGTGAAGTTGCCATCAGCCTATGGTCAACTCAGCTATCGCATGACCTACAACCTGGTATCAATGTTTTCCGACCTTGCCATCCTTGGGCTGGTGGATCTTAACGAGGTTACGCCGGAATTGCTCAGCATGCGCAAGAATCATGTGGAGATATTGCAGAGAATTAACACGGTTCTTGCCGGGCGCACCGATGAAGAGAAACAGGCCGACGCTGATCGGATAAACCTAGCCCTTGGCAACATCACGGAGGAAGAGATTGCCGCCAGAAACGAGAAACAAGAAGAGTTATCATCAATACAGGGTGATGCCACCAGCATAGCTCAGTCTCTTGGTCTGAATTATCGCGTATCCACCGCCGACCTGAAGATGATGTACGCACCAAAATTCGCCGCTGGCGAGGTATTTGGGCTTCAGGAAGCCTCAGGCATGAAAGGCGTTCTTTTCCGTGCGAAAGACGCAATCAAGGCGAAATTCGGCGCTCGCTGGCTGCCAGCGAAGGCGAAGAACAGCGATTTCCCGGGTAACTGGTGGATTATCGAGACAAAACACAACGTGGCGGACGTTCTGGCCGTCATCCAACAATACGCATAACAGGAGCGCCCGGTTCGCCGGGCGTCGCATAATATGGCCACACTATCTGATACAATAAAACCGAATAAAACATATCTTGAGGCGGTACTCCGTACAGCGTTGTTAGGAAAGACAGAAGACGAATACGTTGATTTCTTCCTGTCAGGGCTACGCGGGCGATTACTGAAAAATCCCCGCCTGTACCGCAGCTATGGTCCATACTGGCCGGAAATTAAAAAATTATTACTGGAGCGCGGTTATGGTAATTTCGGTCGTCTCGTTGACCGTGACGTTCGCAAAATTTACCGTTATGACCGCCCGGCGCTAACACTCATAGCCGCGACGCTCTACAGCCAGGAGCGTTTTGATAATGGTCAGATATACTCAGCCTGGCATTTACTGCCAGTGCCTGAAGAAGTTGACGACCAGGACTATGAGTTTGAGTCTTACGATTTGGAAGTTGAAGCCTTGGCACAGGCTGGAGAGAAAACTTGAAAAAGCGATACTACACAGTAAAGCATGGGACGCTACGAGCATTACAAGAGTTTGCTGACAAGCATAACGTTGAGGTGCGCAGGGAAGGGGGAAGTAAAGCTCTGCGCATGTACCGTCCGGACGGAAAATGGCGGACGGTCGTCGATTTCAAAACTAACAGCGTTCCCCAGGGCGTCCGTGACCGGGCATTCGAAGAATGGGAGCAGATCATCATAGATAATGCATTGCTTCTCAATGCGGATTAAACTTCCCCAAATTATGGCTGTTTGCTCACCGAGCATCGCTCAAAGAAGCACGATTCTTCAAACATATAGATAGTGATAGTGCCACAACTTCTGGCTCTAACGGGCTGGGGAGGCGGCGCTTTGTTGCTAAATGATCTGGTTTAAAATGGATATGAAAAAAGAAACGATTTTTTCCGAAGTAGAAACGGCTAACAGCAAGCAACTGGCTGTGTTGAAAGCTAATTTCCCACAGTGTTTTGATAAAAACGGAGCCTTCATTCAAGAAAAATTGCTTGAGATTATTAGAGCATCGGAGGTTGAACTCTCTAAAGAATCATACAGTTTAAACTGGCTGGGTAAATCTTATGCCCGTTTGTTGGCCAATCTACCACCGAAAACGTTGTTGGCAGAAGATAAAACACATAACCAACAAGAAGAGAACAAGAACAGTCAAAACCTGTTAATCAAAGGGGATAACCTCGAAGTATTGAAGCATATGGTTAATGCTTATGCTGAAAAGGTGAATATGATTTACATTGACCCACCATACAATACGGGTAAAGATGGATTCGTCTATAACGATGATCGCAAGTTTACACCAGAACAGCTTTCTGAACTGGCAGGTATCGAGCTTGATGAGGCTAACCGCATACTTGAATTTACCACCAAGGGTTCAAGCAGTCATAGTGCATGGTTGACATTCATTTATCCTCGTCTTTATATTGCACGTGAACTTTTAAAAGAGGATGGAGTAATATTCATCTCCATAGACGATAACGAAGATAAACAGTTGGGATTATTATGCGACGAAGTATTTGGGCAAGGTAATTTTGTTGCAAAACTCCCTACAATCATGAATCTCAAAGGCAATCATGATAACTTTGGCTTTTCAGATACGCATGAATATATATATGTATACGCTAAAAACAAAGATGTTTGTAGTTTGGGGCAATTCGATATTGATGAAAGTGAAGTTGAAAAAGAGTGGGATGAAGATGAATATGGGCTATTTAAAAGAGCTGATACATTAAAGCGTACTGGCCAAGATGCTTCTAGAAAATCAAGACCAAAAGGTTGGTTTCCGGTATTCATCAATTCAGAAAATAAGGTTTATGTAACAGATGATGATAAACCTCTTAACGAAGATGACTATGTACTTTACCCAGTAAGCCCTACGGGTGAAGAGCTTTCATGGTCGTGGGGAAAGAAAAAAATAAATGATGAATTTTATAATCTAATAGTAATAGATATAAAAGATGGTAAAAATATCTATAAAAAACAGCGGCCTGCTCTTGGAGAGCTACCAACTAAAAAGCCAAAATCAATTTGGTATAAACCTGAATATAGTACAAGCACGGCGACAACTGAGCTTAAAAATCTTTTAGGTGCAAAATTATTTGAAGGACCAAAACCTGTTCCTCTTATAACCGATCTTGTAAAAATAGGAACAAAAAAGGATTCATTAGTTCTTGACTTTTTTGCTGGCTCTGGTACGACAGCAGAAGCTGTTGCATATTTAAATGAAAAAGATTCAGGCTGTAGGAATTTTATATGCATACAAAAAGATGAAGTTATAAATAAAACAAAGAATGCCTATTCTCTTGGCTATAGATCTATTTTTGAAATAACAAAAAAAAGGATACAGGAGGTATTTAAAAAAAGCACAACCACAAGTGATAATGCGGCTAAAATAGGTTTCAAAGTGATTCATACTATTGATGACTTTAGAGCAAAAGTTGAGTCTGAACTTACGCTCACTAATCATACATTCTTTGATGATGCGGTATTAACGCCTGAACAGTATGATGCCCTATTGACTACATGGTGTGTATATGATGGTAGCTTGTTAACAACACCTATTGAAGATGTTGATCTTAGTGGCTATACAGCACACTTTTGCAATGGCCGTCTGTATTTGATTGCACCTAATTTTACTAGCGAAGCATTGAAAGCGTTGCTCCAAAAGCTGGATTCAGATGAAGATTTTGCCCCAAACAAAGTCGTGTTTTATGGTTGTAACTTTGAAAGTGCAAAACAAAGGGAGCTTAATGAGGCGCTAAAAAGTTATGCTAACAAAAAATCTATTGAGTTAGATTTAGTGGTAAGGAACTAATCATGTCAAAAGGGTTCACATTCGAAAAGAACTTACCGCATCAGAAAGCAGGTGTCGATGCGGTGATGAACGTTTTTGTTTCCGCGACATCTCATCAGGAGGATAATGTTTCTATTCGCCTGTTAGTTAATCCAGAATTACGGCTTACTGAACAGCAATACTATAAAAATATAAAAAAAGTTCAGGAACTCAATGGTATTGAACATGTAAAAAATAATTACGATGCTGGAAGCAACGTAATCGATGTTTCTATGGAGACAGGTACAGGTAAAACGTATACCTACACTAAAACAATTTTTGATCTGAACAAATCATTTGGCATTAATAAGTTTATCATTATTGTTCCTACTCTATCGATCAAAGCTGGAACAGTGAACTTTTTGAAAAGCGATGCGTTAAAAGAACACTTTAGAGATGATTATGAGCGTGAAATAAAGACTTACGTTGTTGAAAGTCAGAAAAATGCCGGTAAAAGCACAAAATCGTATATGCCTCAAGCTATACATGATTTTGTTGAAGCTAGTAATTTCAATAAGAAATATATACACGTTCTTGTTATTAACACGGGAATGATTCACTCTAAGAATTTAAATTCCACTTATGATGTTGGCTTGCTTGACAATCATTTTGATTCTCCCTTTTCAGCTCTTGGTGCGGTAAAACCATTCATTATCATTGATGAACCACATAAATTTCCTACTGGTAAAAAGACATGGGAAAATATAGAGAAGTTTAATGCTCAATATATTATCCGCTACGGTGCGACCTTTAGTGAAGGCTATAAGAATTTAGTTTATCGACTTACAGCTGTGGATGCATTTAATGAAGACCTTGTTAAAGGTATTGATGCGTACATTGAGGATATTGTTGGTGATGGTGACGCCAACCTAAAGTTCATTAAATCTGATGGGGAAGAAGTTACATTTGAGCTAAATGAAAATAACAAGAAAACTTTATTTAAGTTAACAAAAGGTGAATCTCTATCTAAGACACATAGTGCTATTCACGATTTAACTCTTGATGCCTTAGGCAAGAATACAGTAGTGTTGAGTAATGGTATTGAGCTAAAAATTGGTTGCTCAATAAACCCCTATTCTTACGATCAGACACTTGCTGACAGCATGATGAGGAAAGCTATCAAAGAACACTTTAAGTTAGAAAAAGAGTTTCTGACACAAAGGCCACGCATAAAGCCTCTTACTCTTTTCTTTATTGATGATATTGAAGGTTATCGTGACGGTAATAATATTGCCGGAAGTTTGAAAGCTAAGTTCGAAGAATATGTTTTGGCAGAAGCTAATGAACTGTTAAAAATAGAAAAAGATGAGTTTTATAGTAACTATCTTGAAAAAACAGTTAAAGATATATCTTCCGTTCATGGCGGTTATTTTTCAAAAGATAACAGTGATAAGGATGATAAAATCGAGAAGGAAATCAACGAAATCCTTCATGACAAAGAGCTTTTGCTGTCTTTAGATAATCCACGTCGTTTCATTTTCTCCAAATGGACGTTGCGCGAGGGATGGGATAATCCTAATGTCTTTCAGATCTGTAAGCTCCGTTCGAGCGGTAGTACCACATCCAAGCTTCAAGAGGTAGGGCGCGGTTTGCGTCTTCCTGTGAATGAATACATGTGTCGAGTGAAAGACCGCAATTTTACCCTTAAATATTATGTCGATTTTACAGAAAAGGATTTTGTTGACTCACTTGTTAAAGAGGTCAATGAGAGTTCTTTCAAAGAAAGGGTTCCAAGTAAGTTTACTCAAGAGCTTAAGGAACAAATCAGGGCTCAGTATCCTGAGCTTTCATCCAGAGCACTAATGAATGAACTTTTCAATGATGAAATCATTGATGAAAATGATAATTTCAAAGATTCAGATGCCTACAGCCGCTTAAAATCCAAATATCCAGCAGCATTCCCTATAGGAGTGAAACCAGGTAAAATCAAAAAAGCTACTGATGGAAAAAGACGCACTAAAATGCGTGTTGGTAAGTTCAGTGAGCTGAAAGAACTATGGGAATTAATCAATCAAAAAGCGGTGATTGAGTACAAAATAAACAGTGAAAATGAGTTTTTATCCATTTTCAAGTCATTCATGCTCGAAGAAACAGAACGATTTACCAAATCAGGCGTTCATACTCGCATTGATAAAATTTACATCCACAATGATATGGCAATGTCGAAAAGCATTGTTAGTGATGACGATGACTTTGCTAAGCTAAACACAATGAGTTATCGAGAGTTTCTCGATAACTTATCACAGACTATTTTTGTTAAACACGATACTTTACATAAAGTTTTTTGTGATATAAAAGACACTATTAATATCACTGAATACCTGAATATTCAAACAATCAGAAAAATTAAATCTGGTTTTAGTAAGTATTTGTTGAACAATTCGTTTAACAAATTCAGCCTCGGATATAATTTGATTTCGGGTTCAATTCATCCCACAAAGTTCACAAATGCTGATGGTAAGCCTCTAGACGAGGTATTATCAAGTGATCTTGGTGTATTACAGGATAATTCAAAAGCACCATTAGATACTTATCTTTTTGAAGAGGTTTTTTATGATTCAGAGCTTGAAAGGCGTAATATAACAGATAGAGAGATCCAGTCTGTTGTTGTTTTTTCAAAGATACCGAAGAATTCTATTAAGATCCCGGTAGCTGGTGGATACACTTACTCACCCGATTTTGCTTATGTTGTAAAAACAGCAGAAGGTGATTATCTTAACTTTATCATTGAAACAAAAAACGTAGATAGTAAGGATAGTTTACGGCTTGAAGAAAAAAAGAAAATTGAACATGCCCAGGCGCTTTTCAATCAAATAAGTCAGTCTGTTAAAGTTGAATTCAAAACGCAGTTTGCTAATGATGATATTTATCAGTTAATCAAGAGCGCATTACCATAATTCCAGTTTAAAAGGAGGTGAAAACCTCCTTTTTATGACATCCAACACGACCTGAAAGAAGTGGCGCTCAGGTCGTTAAAAATAGTTTCCCTTTCCAGTTAAGATTCCATGTGGAACGCTTTTTTCCGCAAGTCTCTGTGTGCCGCGAATTATGTTAATCAGTGGGCTTAGTAACGATGGTTCCTGGCGTGGCTCAACTTCTCCAGCCATTGCCCTGATGTAGTCGGAGCTTGCAACGTTGTTGTATTCCGTTGCGAAGCAGCATAACAACGTCAGAACGTGCTCTGTCGTTATTTCGCTCCAGTTGATGTTGAAAAATTCATCGCCTTTTTTGTCATGTTCGGAATCGAAGATGCTTTGGTGGAGGATGTATTTGCCGGATTCCTTGCGCGGTAACTTGATCGCTTTCTGGCGTTCCAATTCCTTGTAAATCTGCATTGCTTCAATCAGTACCGGTCTACCGTTCATGAAGGGATCACGCAACCTTACACGCTGGCCAACTCGACCGGTAATAAAGCTGTTTTCCTCTTCCACCAGCACGATAAAACCCTTTTCCTCTTTTTCTCGCAATTCGCGCAGCAGCTGGAGTTCCATATCGCGGCGGCGTTCAGGGTAGCTGGTCCGCTCAGCCATTATTAGCTCATTGTTGATCCATGCGGCAGTCATTGACGCCGGTTTGCCGACGCTCATCGAAACAACGCATATTTTCTTATCCATAGCGCCCCTACAAAAAAGAAAAGCCACCAGCGGCGGCTTAGCAATACAACTGAAGGTAGCGCCCGGTACTCAGACTGTGCCGTCCATGGAATATTTGAAAAGGGATCCATCCGTACCGGGCATGTGATGATTCTGACTGAAGTCACTTGTCAGTTGTCAATTATTTCAGATTAAAAATAATATATTTATTAGTGCATGATGTTTGCCATCTCATAGGCGTCAGCCAGCAACTCCATCTCTGACTTGTTCAGCAAGGTGAATTCTTTCTTGCCTCCAACCACACCATCGGCATGAACAGGGACCAGCCAGGGGTATTTTTCTCTTACTTCAGCCGGTGCTGCATGCTGGTGGTGCCATCTACAAAGGGGCAATTGCTTTTTGTGACAACCCGGCGCGGTACGACCGGAGATATGGTGCAGAGATACCTCTCCAGATATTACTCCATGCATGTAGCAGGCAATGCAGGGGAGAGCGCCAAGAGCATTGGCGATGCGCCGTTCCTCCGCCGTTGGTGTTCTCCCCTTCAAGCCACGAGATTTTATTTTTACCGCGCTTTTCCGCGTTTTGCTGGCTGGTGGGCGCTCTTTCTGTTTAGCGATACGGCGGTCGATAGAATCCCGCATTTTCTGATATTGCGATTCTCGCCAGGCGGGGTCAGCCAACTTTTCCCGTTGCCGAGCGATCGCTCGTTCTCTGGCTGCCTTCTGCCACTCGCGGCGCTGTTCAAGTTTTTGTTCGATTGTTTTCATATGGCAAAAAAAAAGGCGGCCTAATGGCCGCCAATGATGTCAAGGAGTTAAGTAATGGCAACGTCTTCGTAGTTGACAAAAACTGCGGCTTAATTATAGCAATCAATTAGAGCAATGGTAGGTATTTTGTTAATCGCTAATCACATTTTTTCACTTCAGTACCTGTGTGCTATACTCCTTCTTGATTGATTGGATGCGGAATACAAACCCGCTCTTTTGTGCAGCCTGGCTCCTTGCCAGGCTTTTTTTATTTCATCATGGAAGCTGTTAACGCTTTGGATCTTGCTGAACTGATTGAAAGGGCATTGTTTACCTTACCCAGGAGTTCGCCAAATTCCACCATCACTCTAGTAAGCCCGCGCCGCGCTTCCTCCTCCGTTGCATTCATCACAAAATGTTCAGCACTCCGCATGCTTTTAACGGGGAACGCAACAGATATCGAGTCGATATCAGGCATCCTATCGCTCAACTTTACGGTGACAATGACAGATGGTGACTGAATTTGAGAGCTTACAGACAGCACCACATATTTTCCGTCTATTTTGAAATCCTTCCGCATGTGTCACCATAAATATCAAATAATTAGAGCAATCAGTTGCAAATAAACGGCTAATCGCCATCTTCCAGCAGGCGCACCATTGCCCCCGTTTCACTATCCAGGTTACGAATGTAGTTCATGACAATATTTACGTTGGTCCAGCCACCAGCTTGCATGATCTCCGGTATTGAAACTCCGGCGCGGGCCATATCTCGCGCGGCTCCGACACGGGCACTGTGTCCAGACCAGGCCAGGTATCTCTGCCCAGAGTCATCCTTAGCGCCGTAAATCAATCGATGAGTTGCTTCAAAAATCCCTTCCAGAGCGCGAGTTGATAGCTGGCTGGTGGCAGATGGCGCGGCAACACCATTTTTTCTGACACGGCAAAACAGGTAGTTATTCGGATCATCAGCCACACCAGAGACAGAAATCCATCGCTCGACCAGTTTAGTTACCCCCAGGCTAAGTGCCTTCTCTACACCTGCGGTGCTAACCAGTGTTTTCGTTCTGCCAATATGGATTAACATTCTCCCACCGTCAGTACGTGAGATATCTTTAACCCTGATCCTGGCAATTTCGGCTATACGTAACAGGGTGTTATAAGCAATCCCCAGAAATGCCAGATTCCGTATATCCTGGCAGCGATCGCTATTTTCCATGAGTGAACGAACCTGGTCGAAATCAGTGCGTTCGAACGCCAATGCCTGTTTTGCACGTTCACCGGCATCAACGTTTTCTTTTCGAATCCGCCGCATGACCAGTGAAACAGCATTGCTGTCACTTGGTCGTGGCAGCCCGGACCGACGATGAAGCATGTTTAGCTGGCCCAAATGTTGCTGGATAGTTTTTACTGCCAGACCGCGCGCCTGAAGATATAGAAGATAATCGCGAACATCTTCAGGTTCTGCGGGAAACCACTTCCGGTTATTCAACTTGCACCATGCCGCCCACGACCGGCAAACGGACAGAAGCATTTTCCAGGTATGCTCAGAAAACGCCTGGCGATCCCTGAACATGTCCATCAGGTTCTTGCGAACCTCATCACTCGTTGCATCGACCGGTAATGCAGGCAAATTTTGGTGTACGGTCAGTAAATTGGACATTTAACACTCAGATAATAGTTTTAAGTAAAGTGTACAGGATTGGCTCTGCCTTTACCTGTTTATGGTTCTCGTCATAGAAACGCCAGCGACCGCGCGTGCGTTCTATTTTCTCTTCACCGCGCGATAATGACAGTTGGCAACTATCACGATCAAACCCTTTTGCCCGCCAGTAACCACGGTTTTTCTCAAGCTCAAGATGAGTGGACACTTTAGCAGCTGAATATCCCATTTTTCACCTCTGATTGATTGGTGGTGCTAAGTGCGCTACGCGAAATCTGGAGCACTAACACTGCCAACATTTCGCAGATTTTACGTAGCGCAACCTTGATCAAATGATCAAGTGATCACTATTTGACCTGATAAGGTATTGAACTGTATGGATTTACAGGTAAATTGATCATGTTCAATAACCCTTAAGATAACTTCGTATAATGTATGCTATACGAAGTTATTAGGTCTGAAGAGGAGTTTACGTCCAGCTGCGCATAAAAATCAAGAATTATTAGAGCAATAAATTTTGAGAGAAAAATCCCACTCCACCAGCTAAAAACTGGATTGTTTTTCATAGTTGTTTGACAATTGCTCTAATAAATTATAGTTTTGCCGACGTTACGTAATACGACTTTGGATTCACTATTTAATGTGTCTTCAGCGTTGTAGAGCGGCTCAGAAGGAAATGAGCAAACAGGGAAACCTTATACAACGGCATTACAGCTATGCATTGCTCATCTTACACACAGCGCAATGTTGTTAGATTACCCCAGCATGGATCATGGGTGAAACAGTAGGTCAGAGCTTCAGGCTCTGTGTTGTCAATACAGTGAGGCATAATTATGGCTTTCATTCAACCAACCATCGACGACGTTAGACATTGCTCTAACGCTTTATCTGTAGACCCTGCCGAAACCGACGCTGCCCGCGCCATTGCTGAACACTACTCAAAGATATCCAATCAGGAGTACCGCATCACCCAAGACGACCTGGATGACCTCACTGACACAATCGAATATCTCATGGCAACTAACCAGTTAGACTCACAATAAATGCACTAATAAATCTATTATTTTTGTTTGATCCCTCTATAATATAGGTCAGTAATGACCGGTTTTCTCAGCCGGGCGTTATTGACCATGTCAATTCTGGAGGAGGATCAATGATAAATTATGTCTACGGCGAACAACTGTACCAGGAGTTCGTCAGCTTCAGGGATCTCTTTCTAAAAAAAGCCGTTGCACGCGCCCAACACGTTGATACAGCCAGCGACGGTCGTCCTGTACGCCCGGTTGTCGTTCTACCGTTCAAAGAAACTGACAGCATTCAGGCTGAAATTGATAAATGGACTTTAATGGCGCGGGAACTGGAACAGTACCCAGACCTCAATATCCCAAAGACTATTTTATATCCAGTGCCTAACATCCTTCGCGGTGTGCGCAAGGTTACAACTTATCAGACAGAAGCTGTGAACAGCGTCAACATGACCGCTGGCCGCATTATTCATCTGATTGATAAGGACATTCGCATCCAAAAAAGCGCGGGGATCAATGAGCACAGTGCGAAATACATAGAGAACCTGGAAGCAACAAAAGAGCTAATGAGGCAGTACCCGGAGGATGAAAAATTCCGTATGCGCGTACACGGCTTTAGCGAAACAATGCTGCGCGTCCACTACATTTCCAGTAGCCCTAACTACAATGATGGTAAATCAGTTAGTTACCATGTGCCACTGTGTGGCGTGTTTATCTGCGATGAAACTCTCCGTGATGGAATTATCATCAACGGTGAATTCGAAAAAGCAAAATTTAGCCTTTATGACTCCATAGAACCGATCATCTGCGACCGCTGGCCGCAAGCAAAAATATATCGCCTGGCAGATATTGAAAATGTAAAAAAACAAATTGCCATCACTCGCGAAGAGAAAAAGGTTAAGTCAGCCGCATCAGTTACGCGCAGCCGTAAAACCAAGAAGGGGCAGCCAGTAAACGACAACCCCGAAAGCGCGCAATAAATTATGCCCGGCATCAACCGGGCATTCTTCCATTATTCAGCTGCCACCGGTTTTAACAAGCCAGCATCGAGCAGTTTACGCGTCAACCACTGCTGGCCTTTACCCGTTAATTGAGGCGTCAACCGTATCTGGTAGCCATCTTCATCATCCAGCACCACTTCTTTCACCGTGAAATACCCCGCGTTGATGTACTGCTGGAACGGCACATTTTTACGTCCACCGGACGCTATCAGGATGCCGTTCTCCCGTAACCAGACAAACAGCGCGTTTTGCTTAAGTCCAACAACCTTTGCAAAATTCCCAATCAGGATCCCTTTAGCTACTGATACCCGGTCGGCAAAATCGACTTTAGGAGCGGCGGCCACCAGCTGCTGATTTAGCTGGTGGGCTTTCTGTTCCAGAAGTTGCTTTTGTTCAGCCAGTTCGGCAGCCAGGCGTAGGGCTTCAGGAAGCGTCTGGGGGATTGCGATCGGTTGCTGTTCTTTTTGTCGGAAGTAGCTGTCTTCCAGTTTTTCAAAGAATGCCCATGCCTGATCGGTTTCGAGCATTTTAGCGTGGCGGGCTGCGCCGCGTTCTGTCCAGAGGGTGAGTGAGCGAACATTGCGAGCAATTTTTACAGAGTAGTTTAAAGCTACTCTGTGCTTCAACTCGCGCAATGATTCTCCTTCAACTTTGAAAAAGTGCTTCCCTTCAACAAAGCGTACTTTGTTCTCATGATGATTTTGGCGAATACGGATTGTTTCTGTCCCATACCCTCTAGCAAGAGTCTCGGTTGTCACTACACGCACTCCCTGCCATTCCAGAACGGGAATTTCATCAGACTGATTCTGAACAACCACCAGCTCCGATTCCTGAACTGAAGGTGCATGAATTTTTTCTGATTTAACGTTAGTTGCTTTCATTCTGTGTGCCTCCTTGCGTGCTTCGGCTGCGACGGTTGCGTAATTCAGATGACCCTGTTCGAGCAGGTATTCGCGGATATCAGACAACAGGATACGGTGAACCGCGTTCTTGTCCTTTCTCCGGTAAAGTTGTTTGGTGATCATGAAGTAGTTGGCAATAACGCCTGGTATATCCCTGGTACTGATACAGGCAGTGTGCTGTTCAATTGCCTCGATCATCTCTTCACGGGTGACTAATGACGTTCTCATAGTCCCTCCTGAGCAGAAGCGTTAACAGGGAGGCACCAGTAACTGAGAGAATTGCGTGAATCAGTGGAAAAACGGGCAGAGAAAATACATGGGGCGTCAGGAAGCTGAGAGCGGGCCTCATCTTCTGTTGGTGCAATAACGAAGTGATAGTGACGTTTTTGGCAGGAGTAAAAGCGCCAGATAAATTCAGGATGAGTTGGGGTAGGGATAGTAGCCATATTGGCAGCCTCCTTAGACGTTGGTATGTAACCACCGCAGAAGAGACCAATCTTGCTGGCGGTGGACTGTACGGAGTTGGCCTTACTGGCGTCCAAGGTAACCAGCCTACCCGAAGGTAGCCCCATACAGCCCACCATTGTAGAGGTGTGCGTGTACGCCGATACAAAAAAAGACGCGAGCGGCGTCTGTATCGCCTTAGACTTAAGCGGGAGGCCAATCCCGGCACCCGTTTTAATGAGGTGTCTGATAAGCATAAACCGAAAATGCCACAAGGCGCAAGAGGTCAGGTTCAATGTAACATCGGTAGCTAAAAAACACAATTTATTAGAGCAAATATTCATTCATTAAGCCATGCCAGAGCTTCATCAACCTGCGCTTCGTCTTCGACGCTAAGCACTTCATCCTGGGGAACATAATCCGCCAGCATAGCGAAACAATATGTATCCCAATGGTCTGGTGAGTGCAGGTTGAGTTTTTTCTTCATATCCTCCTTACTCATCACCTTCCATTGACCTGCGGAGTTAATCCCTACAGGGATTTTCGACGCTTCCTCAATAGTTTCATTACCCTTATCCAGTCTCATACGACCAGATTTTACGGCCTCTGCGGCTTGAACATTGGCATAAGCACGTTTATCAAAGTACAGGCTCTTATCTTCACGGCTATGCATCTTTTTACCCCAGCGTATACGCTGTACGGTAATACCATAATACTCGTACATCAGATCCGCCGTTGCTTTACCCAGGCCATCGCCGTCTATCGCTATGGTGATATTGGGGAATCGCTCAGGATTACATTCTGCGAAAATTTTGGCGGCAAGCTGCGTTTCTGTAACGTCTGTGTATTCCAGCATTCGATAGTTGATTACACGGCGTTTATTTCGCTGGCCGGACACCATCATGATATTGATAACGGACTTATCCCGTCCCGTACCACCAGCAACGTCCACACATGCAAGCCAGCCCCATCCTTTGGCAATCTTGACTTTCCGCCGCGTTGCACGTTCAACCTCATCACGTCCAAGAAGGAAGCCATCCTGTGATTTAGGGAATAGGCCGCGTACCTTAATCATGTACATAGGGTTATCACGCCCGCCGTACTCCGCCAGCTTCATTTTGATAAATGCTGGCGTTACCAACGGTGATTCCTCACTGTTAAGCGTGATCGCCGTATAAACGCCATCAGGGTTACCAGGACGCTTGGCCAGTTTATGGTGTGTATCGTAGAAATAGCCGCTTGGGCGTGTAGGCTGTGACAGCAATAAGATGCGGTTATCCTGTCCGGTAAGAGCACCGGTGATGATACCGAAAGCTCTATCACTGACACCGGAGGCTTCATCGATAATATACAGAAGATGATCTGCGTGTTCACCGGCGAGAGCTTCTTCACTTCCCAGACGAAAGCCCTTCGGTACTACAGTCCATACACCTTTACCAGTAATCTCATAGAAAGCGGTTTCTGTCAGAACAAAATAATCAGCAAGCCATGGGAAACGGCTGGTGGCAGTAGCCCAGTTTATCTTGATGTACTTGAATATACCGGTCATTACCTGCTGAATTTTGTTCGCAACGATAATGGCACGGGCACCTGGATACATGATTATGAACAACATGATCATGATAGAAGTCATGTCTGATTTCCCGGTACCGTGACCAGACGAAACAGATGTCTTGCTACCCTGTTCCTGCACAGACTCAATAATCAGATCCTGCTGCCAGGTAGGTGTTTTGCCGAACAAAACATCAGCGGCAGCAATCCAGTCATAACGATATAGCGCCACCAGCTCGCGCCAACGTGGATCCGTTACGCAACTTCTGGCCATTAATCATCATCCCCGTATAGCTTGCGGGTAACTTCTTCGTCTTCCTCCTCGTCTTCGTCCAGGTCTTGTTCCAGCCATGGGTCGTTTGATACACCTTCAGTATCAACATCTCCATAACCGCCTGTATCAACGATATCGGCGATTTCTTCCCTACGCTGCTCAATCCACAATGCGGCATCGGCGCGGCGGTTGGCGGCCCGTTCTCGCGCAACTTTGTCCAGATCTTCAAGAGAAGGACCACCGACGGCAGTTTGCCTTTCCTCATCATCGGTATTGGTCTTAGGAGCACGCAGATCGGCTTTGATTTGCTCCAGCATCAGGGGCGGCACTTTCCCGCCATGCGCCTCGATAAATTCAGCTGCTTCCAGCACTGACCAGTTATTTTCACGCTTTCGTTCGTATGCCAGCTTAACAATGCCAGCTTGCCCCATAGACAAAGCGTGCTTTTCCGCCTCCCGGCTTTCTTTTCGATAGTTATTCCGGATGCTGTAAATGGTGTTGATCAGACTGCTTATCTGCGCGGAACAGCTGTTTAGCATGCTCGCGATACGGTATTCAGGCGGAGTACCTTCATCATCGGCTTTTTGCTGATCGCGCATTTCCTGCACCAGGCGAATACACGTATCCCTGGCGTTCTCCAGCATAAGGAGATGAGAAAGAGACTTTTCCAGAAGAGTGGTTTCCAGAACATCGGCCCCGGACCGACGCAACATAGCGCGCGCGGCCTTCCGCGCTTCAACGTTATCTATCAGGTAATCGCCAGCTTCGAATTCAAAGCGTTCACCATCATCATCCAGGGTGTCGCGTTCCAGGCGATCACGCAAGGTCCGGTGGGCACGGGTGATCACGTCATGATCATCAGAACGATCATTTATGCGCTTATTTTGGCGCTTCGCATTCTCGACTGCGACACTGACAATGGCATTAACCCTTTGTTTTTCTGCTATTTCAGCCGCAATGTGATCACCGGAATGTTGATCATTAGAGTGATCAATGATCATGCTTTTTAGTGGCTTCCTGACTGGCTTATTTGGCTTGCGGCTGTCCGCTGTCCTGGTGTCTTCTTTGAAGGCACGGAGATAACGACGTGCGGTATTAGGGTTAAGATTAAACTCGGCGGCATACTGTGCGATGGTGTAACCACCATCTCGCGCCAGGCGAGCAAAATTCTTCTTGTGATCGTCCCAGGTCACTTATGCTTCCTTTCGTAAAAACTCTTTTTGACGCGAGGGTAACGAAAGTCACATGTCAAAAGGCCCGGAACGGGCAAGCAATCAATCAGATACGTGCGGATGTGGCATTACCGTAATGACGGTGCTGACGGGCCACCTTATTGAAAAGTTGACGCGCCATTACCCAAGGCTGGTGCTCCCGGCGTTCCTTTTCGTCCTGCGTCATATAGAGTTCGTTCTGGAGTTTTTCATCAAACCGGCGCGGAGCGCGGCTGCGGCGAAAGAATTCAGGATTCAGAGAGTGGATCTGAAATCTACGTGGGCGTGTACTGTCATCAATCAAAACAGACGAATACTTAGACACAGCGATAGCCTTTAAGCGCAGATAAACATCGCGCTTATCGACATCCAGATGCGGGTATTCCTTTTCAAGGATTGCTGCGAGTTCTTTCGCTGATAGAAGAGATTTAGTGCGGATCATGTAATCCGCAATCTCATACGATGTAATTCGTGAGTGATTTATTTCCATGAAGTGGCGTCCCTGCCAGTTAAGTAACATCCTGTCACCTACTGATTAGCCCATGTCAACTAATCAACGACGAATATAATACCCTCGATTAAAGAAATAGCAATACATTAGAGCAATTTTATCTAACGCTCGACGAGTGACTTGTGATAACGCCGACTCCAAGCGCGTAATCAAAGAACAATCGTTGATGCATCGCCAGCCTGCCGTGCGTCTTCTCCCAATTATCGCGGTCACGCTCAATATCACGCTGGCATGACTGGCACAGAGGAATTGCGTAAATGTCATGCGCGCATAATCGACTATGACGAACGATATAAGGCGTAATGTGAGCGCCAGCTCCCGCAGCTCCACACCCACAGCATGGACGGGAAGCAACAAAGTCCATGTACTCAGGTAATTTTAGCGATTGCAGTTTTGGTATTTTGAAATGCGCCATGCCAGGGTCGGAGTCAACATCCACAGGGCATACTTTTGCACGCATCGGCGCGGCGCGTTCTTCCATCATCTGAACATATGCTGTAGCGCGATCGTCATACGGGCGAATATCCGCCTCTTTCAGAGGTCCGCTATCCTGCGTTGCAGCCCTCACCTTATTTATTGATATACGGCAGACTTCTTCCGGCATGAGGTGGATCATGTTGCGCATGAAAGCCCACCAGCACAGCTCCTGAATACTTAAATCATGACCATCAGAAAGGCCCATTTCCTGACGAGCGACATCCAGTATCCAGTTAACGCGATTATTATGCAGCGTTTCTTTCAGCTCATTAAAACCACGCATCCGGTAATGATTATCGTGATGCCAGCACAACAACACCGCGCTGTTGTCTCGTTCAGCGTGGACAATATGGTTGTCACACCAGCTACGATCTGCGGCCTGGCATTGCCCCTCTTTCCTGCGCAACCACGCCACCAGCGCGTCAATTCCACCAATACGGCGAAACAGTTCATCGCTGTTAAAAAACGGCTGCAACGCCTCATTTGTTGCCATAGTTTGCTCGGAAACAACGAGGCCGTCGTCCATGTGCTCGATTAACTCACGCGGCACCGGCTCCATAATAAATTTACGGCCAGCCTCCACCAGCTTTCTGACTTCCTGATCCACTTTGAATATGGCGACGCCAAGCTCTTTTTGTACAAAGGGAGTAATTACGGCTTTCACATCACACCTTTCATCACTGATTTGGCTTTATCTGCTGCCCGGCATTTTCTGTTTAAGCACAACCATTTCCTGACGGCATAACACAGCAATAGCGGTCCTGGCACCAATTTGCTTACCAACCAGGTATTGCTTTACCTCGCGGCGACTCACGCCATCAAGAAGCATCTTTAACGCTCTACGGGACAATTTGTTGTATTTACGTGCCATTAATCTACTCCGCAGAACCATACAATCTACGTAACGTGGCGGCGACAGTAGATACAGATATCTCTCCGGTCGCAGCCCCTACGGTAAGGTCTGCCAGTTCTGGTGAATCAAATACCTGCACCCCGTTACGGCGTAGAAATAGCAGCGCACTGTTTAGCGCGGTACGCTTATTGGCATCATTGAATATATGCCCTCTCGCTGTAGCCACCAGGTAGGTGGCGGAGACTTCGAAAAGGTCGGTGATCTCTTCGTAGGCAACTCTGGCCTGAACTCTCCCGATAATGGCCTCAGCCCTACCCGGATCTGACATTCCCGGCAGGCCGCCGTAGCGGTTTATATTCGCATCATGAAGCGCAATAAGTTCTTCCGGTGATATATGCCTCATTATCGGTTAACCAGTTCCTTGTTGGTGGAGTCCAGGGTGTCAAACAGGGATGCAAATTCAGCATCCAGCGCCGCTTTTTTGTAGGTTTCAAAAGTAGCCTTGCTGACAATTACTGCTGGCTCACGGCCTCTGCGGGTGATTTCAACCTCTTCCCCTGCTTCAACATTATTGAGCACTTCGCTAAGGTTGCCGCGCGCGGTACGGAAGTTAATGGATTGCATAAACACCTCGTGTACTCGTTATGTGTACACAATTATAAACTTCACAAGCATAAAGCACCAGCACTTTGCAGCTTAAATCACCGGACAATCGTCAAACTCCCCACTTCGGGCATCATTGATGAAATGATGTGGTCACACCAAACTTTAATCTTCAAGGTCTGCTTCTGATACCACTGTATAACCCAGAAATATTTTAATCTCATCCCACAATCCCATGATCTTGCCTTCATACTCTGATGGTTCTCTTACAATTACTGAATCTGGGGGAGAGTGAGCCTCTAATTCAGTTATGATCTCATGGCAAAGATTATGTTTGTAATATTGTTTTAGTTTCTCTCGAATAGGTTTTGGCGCACTTTCAATAGTTTCTTTTGCGGCATTTAGTGAAAGAATTATATTACTTGCGTCATTAACATCCCAGTCTGATCCAGCTTTTCCTGTTGCTATTTTATTTGCCCTATCAGCAAAGTTTATCAATGCTTCACTATAAAATTTTTCCTTATCGAATAATCCAAGATTTTTACTTGTGCGCAAACTAATAAAAGCAGCTATTGCTGACCCAAATGCCGCAATAGCTGATGCCCAATCGGGATTGATATGAAGAAACATGCTATCTCTACCTAATGCCAGATCTTTAACCTAGAAATATTGTATCAGTAGTTATGGCTTTGCCACCAGTAATGCGATTTTTTCCTAGTTGTCATTGCCCCCTACCAGCGGCAATAAAGCCCTGGCCATCTTATGAACCAATAGTGCATCAATAATGCCAAGCGTATGCCCCGGGTTAATGTTTAATGCCGCCTCAAGGTGACACCTTTCCAGGCCACTTTTCTCGGCTTGTTTATGATGGTCTGGCTTAATAACGTCGCCCAAAACACGGCTAATTCTTTCTCGTAATTGCTGGGTGCCAGCACACTTGATCGCTGTATCGTGGAGACGGTTAACCAGTTCGCGATAAACATGCGGCTTAATGCGGATACGTTCACCGGTGACGCCCTTTCCTGGCCCTGGCACCGAACTATCCGGAATATCCGGATAGTTGCCAGCCTCGTAAGCTACCCGCAGCCAGTGCATGAATGTTTCAGTAGACACACAACCACAGTCCACATCGATTTTTCCGCGTTGCTGTTCCAGCCACTGCTCAAAGTTCAATCTACACGTATTACTTTCATGTTGCTCTTTTTGTCTTAAGGCCAGCACCTGTTGGGCCAGTTCCAGAACGATACCGGGTGACGCTAACCTCTCAAATTCCAATAAATAGTTTGCGTCAGGATGACAAGTAGCCTCGCCTGCAAAAAATACCAATTGCTGTAAGTATGCTGTCGTTAGAGTAGTCATTTCTTTTTGCGCCATTTCTTTTCACATTCCTTAGTCCATTTTTCAATGTTCATTTTGGCAATATCAGTCATTCCATCACCTAAGAAATACTTTTTCCGGTACGTCTTGCACTTAAACCACACTACAACAGCCACCAGCCAGAAAATAAAAGGCCATACAGCAATACCAACTCCAGCCGCGATAAAGCCCAATAGCCATAAATGAAGCTCTCCAACTTCTGTTTGCGGCAATATTCTTAAAGAATTAAACAGCAGACTGAAGGAATGGTCGTATGCATTGGCGGTATAAGACATGCAATCCATATAATTAAAGTCATAGCCTGCGGCTGCCGCCCATAATGGGCGGTCAAGAAAATGTTTTAGTGTCATCATATAAATTTAAGGTTCAGACCAGTTATCTTCAATAGCAATGCTTAATCTTTGTAGCCATTCTGCTAATTTCAGCATTGCTTCTCTTTCGCTTAAACCACGAGGAAAATCATCAAGCGAAATTGTTGGCTTGAAGCCCCCGTAATTATCCATTTCAACAGTCAGATTTTGCTCCAGCACGGTATTCCTTACGCGGCTATTGTGCCGAAGCAAATATACTGAACGTGATTTATTGGTTTTATGGTCAAACTGATATTCGGTAAGTATCATCTGGCTTTTGCCATGACTATTACCTCTCCACATACTTACCTCACTTAATAAAACAACTCCATACGTAGTTGATGATTTTTCCCCACGTAATATAAATATGCACTCCAGCAGAAAAACCAAAACCTACAATTACTGAAAAAATCAAAACATTTACTTTTGACATTATAAAATTTCTCTCGTTGCCGTAGGTGATAGCACCATAATTTCTAATTTAGTGAGTTAGCAGTTCCATTTTTTCGATGATTTCCGCATGAGCATCATCGTTGTCAACACTTAACTCGTTTAATGCCTCTCGCACTACATCAACTTCTTCTGGTTGGAAGAAGTCATCTCGGTAGTCACCAAATAGAACCGAAACAAGCCTGCCACCAGCAACATCAAGATTGGCGCTAACAGGTGGCTCTTTACCATCCTCAAATTCGACTACAAAAGTTAATTTCCCCATCGTTACCACCAGCGACAAATTGAATACAAACCCAGTGCTGCCGCCATCACAATTCCTACCGTTGCGAATGCTTCAGGCCAGCTCATTGACCTGCCTCCTGGGGAGGTTCTGGTAGCAGCATCCAGAACAAGGCGTTCCCTAACCACGATAAAGTGCCGTCGCTCAACTCCACGTATTCCCCTTGCACCTGTCCTGCCATATACTCACCGTGCTTTGAATAAATTAAAATCCAATCATCTTGAGCGGGCATTCGCTCACTACAGCTTATCCAACCATCCGGAGTTACCGGATAGTTGCCATTCACAAGGTCAGCTCGAACATATAG
The DNA here is from genome assembly GCF_002965065.1 of Escherichia sp. MOD1-EC7003. Taxonomy (GTDB): domain Bacteria; phylum Pseudomonadota; class Gammaproteobacteria; order Enterobacterales; family Enterobacteriaceae; genus Escherichia. Next base: position 40,259 of record NZ_PTRE01000134.1, on the reverse strand, counting down.
CGTGTCATCATGGTGCTGATTGTGGCTGCACCACGTTAATTCGCTTAACTCGCCATCTTCTGGCCATACTCCAGCTGTTTGCAGCCAGATATGGGCTGGCGCATCCTGGCAAGGTGTATTAACTGGAAACTTGTAAGTTTGGCTTACAGGTTGGCTACCCTGAAGCATGGCAGCGTGGCAGGCATACTCAACGCCCTTAACTGCATCTGCGCAGTAGTTATAGCGATTGCATTCCACTAATTTCCGTTTGAGTTTTTCAATTGCCTGCGCGACATCAGCCTGTATTACAGGAACTGGCGGAGTGGTATATAGTTTTCGGCATTTGTTTATCCAACCGGCATGGTCAGGCGTGTCTGTAAAGCGCAAATCGTTTTCGTAGCCCTCACGACTACGTTCTTTCCATTCCGTCCACGGAACACCGCTATTCCAAGTGGGGCGAGTGCAGGACTGATACAGAACAGGTTCAGCTTCCAGCGCTGCCAGAGCAATCCGTGCCAGTTCTTCCGCTTCTTCTGCTGGCAGTACAACGTTGCTACCAGGTCCGTATGTTTCGCGCCACTGCTTGATTGTCAGCAGTCGCTCTTTGGTAATAGTGGTCATTTGTTAATCCTCAAAACTTTATGCCCGGGCGCAAAAGCACGCGTTTTGTCTTTGCTTATTCGCCAGCCATCCTTGCGCGCCTCTTTTGCACAACCAGACCATGACGTACCGATATACTCACCGAAGTCTGGCACTGGATATACACCTTCCGTACACTGGCGGCAGTCACAATAGAGATGCATGGTGTAACTTGCGGCAATAGCCATATCACTCTCCTTTGATGCGAATGCCAGCGGCGCGTGGCACATTAACTTCCACGATGCGCACAGTTGGTTTGTACATCTCAATCGCTGTCAGCCAGTCAGCGCCGGTCATATGCTTTTCTGCATCGCCATTAGTCCATTGAACCGGCACACCAATAGCTTTCATCGCAATTTCTATTTCCCCGGCAATGGCGCTTTTCCCGCAACCAGTAAAACCAGAGACAACGACAAGAACTTCGCCTTTGGCTGGTTTTATTTCCCGTGCTTCCAGTTCTGCAATGCGCTTCTCTGCGGCTTCCAGCTTCTCGCGCATATCGTCAACGTACTCGACCAGAGATCCGCCAGCAGGAATTTCGCACTCCTCGACCAGTTGGAAGTAGATATCAGCTGCGGCCCGTGTGTTGCTATGCCTGGCGTCGCCTATCTCACCTTCGCGAAGAGCATCGCGTTCGGCGGTAAGATTGGCTATTTTGCTGTCTTTGCCTTCCAGCTCAACGCGCAGCCTCCCAACCGTAAGCGCAATATCCTCGTTCTCCTGGTCGCGGCGTTTGATGTATTGCTGGTTTCTTTCCCGTTCATCCAACAATGCCAGCGCGATATCTGGCGAAAAGTGCTTCATAAAATCGTTAAGCGCATTAATTCGCTGATCGAAAGGCATTACAGGTGCTTCACCGGCAATTTTTGTTTTTTCAGCGATTTCACGAAGCTTTTGATAATCAATCTGGCTCACTGGTTGCCTCCTTTGCGGAGTTGCGCTTCGATGCATGAAAAAAAAGACTCCCGAGTGTGACAGTTAAGAGCTGGTGCGAACGCCGCGTTAAGAACGGCGGCATCACAGCCGTCATCAATATAGAGCGCAATTTTTTTCTCCAGGCGCGCTTTGGCTTCCTGCAACTGCATACCCCGGCACGCACGCGGGATATAATCAGCAATTTGAGCGATAGCTTTTTCGTTCTGTTTAAACATGCTTCACCTCGATAGGCTTGATGGTGTCTAACAGCAGTCGGCGGCGCGTATTTTCTGCAAAATGGCGGCGTCCGGTATCTTTGTGGTAAAACTCATTTTTGCCGACGACCCACATCCGCTCTGTTTGGTGCAGTTTTTTTACCTGCGGACCGTCTTTGGTGATCACGGTGCCGGTATGGGTTTTTACGATTGTCATGCCACTACCTCTTCGAACAGATGAACGAGACAGGCCGATGCTCGTCCACCTGAAAAACTGACGATTTGATGCATACTCACGGTTTATTCCTGAATGCGCTTAAACTCGATTACCCATACCCACGGGTTAGATAGCCAGTTATCCTGCCCGTAAATACTGCGCCAGATATCACCAAAACCAACGCGATAAACAGCTTCCGGCGGCGTAATTTTGTACATCGCCGGAGATGCGCCTTCTGCTTTAGCATCTGCCTCGCTCATATCACGCAGCCGTTCCACACGCACGTCGGTAATTTCCAGAAGAATGCGCGATGCCCAGCGCGGCATGTGAATTGATGGCGTCCACTTTTCTGATACTGGTTTATTACAAACCTCGACCGGAACCCGGTGCGTTTGTTCTGTCCAGGAGTTACGCACGCTTGCGCGATAAACCAGCGTTGCGACGTCCGTCGCTTTGCCATGTACCCGGTAGGTTTCGCGAACCCAAATACGATCGCCCGGTTGACCATATGGACAATGCTTAGCAAGCAACTCTGCGGCCACTGCCCGTCCATAGAATTTTTCTTCAACAATCCTGCGAGTCTGTGTTTTATTCCCGCCAAGAATTGCCCGGACCATCTCATCGTTGAAAATCATGCCGCGCTCTTTCACTTCGCCTTTCATGCATCCCCCTTACCCATGCGCGACGATGCCGCCAAAAGTGATAGAGAACAGCCAGAAATAGATCGCGGCCATAATGATTTTGAATGCCGTGTTCATATTTTCAGCTCCTGTGATTGATTGGATACATGCCGCGCCTTGCGGCATGTTTTTATTTTCACTTTCCCTGTTTTAAAAATCAAGATTTATTAGAGCAATTATTGTTGATGAAGAAGCGCATTTTCATACTCCCTGACCATTAACGTAAGCACGCCGTGCCTCCTGAAAACACGCGCCACTTCAATCTTATCTTCCAGCGCGAACGCGATTTTACTTAGACCAATTTTCTTAAGGAGATCAATCTTTGCTGGGCCGTCATTTCTGTCATCGGTGGCAGGACGCATAGATAGCAAAGGCTCAGCCCCGTTTGTTACGTACTTCCGCAGCCAGACTCGTGTTTTATCCCTTGCGATCTCACAGCGCCCGGTTACAAACCAGACCGTGTAAACGTTAAATAACTGGCGCACCATATCAATAACTGGAGTGATGGGAGTATCGGTGTCACAGGCGAGATTAAACTCGTTCCAGTCCTTTGTTAATGCACCTTTACCTAGTGGCGGAAGCAAATGCAGTCTGTCTTCAGTTGCCTCTGATATTGTTCCATCAATATCGACTATGACGATATACGGACGTTCCTGGTGTGCGTGTTTATTGAAAATACTCAAATGCCCTCCTCATTGGACGAAAAAAAATGCTGGTAGGCGCACTCCACCAGCATTAAAAGTGACACTGTAACTATCAGCGGACGTAAATAGTGCCGCCGTTCTCTTTTTCCCATGCATCGCTACGTGCATAGCAAACATCGAGAAGTCTTCTTGCCGCTGTTTCCTCTAAACCCAATTCGACAACCAACTGCTCATGACGGCGGGTAACCACATCAAACAGGGTATGCAACCCTTTAGTTGCCAGTTCATCAATAAATTCCGGTTCGAACGGTAGCTCTGCATCTGCCAACATAACCTCTTGCGCCCACTCGACACGACGGACCAGTTCCGGGCGGCGGCTTTCCATCTCTTTACAGATCAATTCATGGAAGAACTCTACCCAACCTTCCGGCTGGAACTCGCGGAAAATGGCCAACGGCTGGAAGTTTGGCATCAACCATTCGTTGATCCGGATATCAATGGCATAGCCCATGTCGCAGCAGAACTGATAAGCAAAGTCCAGCTTAGAAACGATATAAGGACGCTCGTTATTGAACTCTTTAGGCGATGAGATCCCATAAGCCAGGAGGCGCGGGAAGAAGGAGATTTGCCCTAACGTCGGATGAAGTTTGCTTGCAGGGAAACGGCGCTCAGTAATGCCATACATTTCCTTCTTGAGCGTCGCAAATTTGGCATTCTCATTAACCAGCGCGGTAACCTCTGCTTTTTTATTAGCAAATGCCACGCGCGCCTCGCTTGCATCTTTAATAGTTTTTTTGAGCTGTTGGTTAAGGTCGGCGACCTGCTTACGCAGTTCCTGTCGCTCGCTTTTAGCTTTGTTATAGCGTTTCTCAAGGTTAAAAGGATCAAGTTTCATGATCTCTTTATATTGAGATTTTAGCGTTGAAATCTGTGAGTTCCGCAGTTCAACCATCGCGGTCATTTCATTGAGTTTTGTTTCCAGCTCAATGCTTATACGTTCGGCATTATCAGCACGCTGGTTGGCGTCATGCGTCGCATCGTCGATCGCGTCCTGTTGCTGGCGTTTCAAATGTTCAATTTCCAGCTGAAGCTCTTCAATTTCTTTACCCTTCAGACCGAGATCCAACTGCATATTTTCAGCTGCATCTACCAGGGAGTTATGGCTATCAGCTTCTGCGTTATAAACATCAATAAGCTGTGCGTGAAGCATCTCCGCTGACTGAACCGCATTATCAAAAAAACGCGCTGTGAGGTCATCACAACTAACGCGGCGTTGCGCGGCCCGGATGTTCTGGATAATGGCCGGGATACCGGCATTCAGGACGTCAGGGATAGATACATTTTCGATTGATTGGTTTTGTGCTGAAGTGATCATTTCAAAGTTCCGTATTAGCTTGTGCTTCGGTCATTTTTCCTAAGTATGAAGGAGGAAGGACTACGCAATTTGTATCCAGTCCCTCACCTATGGCAGCCTGTAAAATTCTGGCTAAGGTGAGTCTCTTGTTGCGATACCTGGTGATGACATGCCTGATACCGCCGGTCGGCGTAACAAAGGCGATCAGCCAGTAGTGATATTTCCGTCGGAATGGCCACATAGTGCACCTTGTATATTGCTCTAATAAAAAACGTGATGAGTGTACATCACGTTTTAAAAATATGGAATTATTAGAGCAATATTATTCTGATTCTCGCTCAAAAAATGAGCTGATAAGGGGAAGCCAATCCTCTGACACTTCGCGAGGTCGCGGTTTGCCGTGGAAAAAGATTATTCGGCAGTCTTTTGGTAATGCCCCATTCCCCCTGGAGTAACGCGCGCTCGCATATTTTGAACCAGGTTCCACAACATCGGCCTTGTAACTTACAAACCATCCTGGATACAGATCCTGAAATGCTGGTGTATCATCGCCCATAACCTTTCGTAAGAACCCCTGGTCACCCCAGCACTCAGTAGTGACACAACGAGAAATCCAACCTTCCGGATCTTGCCAGAATGAACTCCAGATATGCGCTTTAACACTATTTGGTATCCACAGGGCACCGCTGCCACGATATTGTGGATGGTAAAAATCCCTAAGCATGGTGAAGCTGGTTGGTGGATGCTCTAGAATTGGGCGTATATCACCGGCAATAACCGTGTCCAAATCCAGATAGAACAGATCATCGGTTATATCCGGTCGGAACAACTCTATTTTCGCCCACCAACCACGGCACTTTTGCCACTGGTTGATCAATGGGACAACTTTGACGCCAGGTACATGTAAACGCTTCAGGTCTGTCAGGCAAATAATTTCATAGCCTTTTGGCAGTTGATTAACCAGCCACTGCACATCGGAAGCGTTATAGTCACCACCAGAGCGAAAAACTAAAGCAATCTTCATGCTGCACCATCACCTTTCACTTTCATCAATGTCAGGTTTCCGCAAAATACGGCACCAGTGTCGATATACTGCTGATTCCAGAATGTCTTCGGGCTTTTCACCGGAGTGTGACCAAAGATAAAACGATCTGCGCCCGAAATTTCGCCACCAATATCATCCATCGAATCACTGATACGCTCGCGCGCCCAGACAACGTTGAAAAGCGGCACCTCCTTACCGAATTGATATTCATTATCCGGATAGTCGGCATGGGCTATAACGATAGTTTCTTGCCCGGTGTTCAACTCAATGATATAGGGCAGACGTCTTACCAGCTCCACCAGCGCCCTAGCTAATATTTCCTGATCAGTGTCCAACATGAAGAACCATTGTCCACCATTCATTAGCCAGTTATTCACGTTGCCATCAGGACTTAACGCATCGAGCATCAACCGCTCATGGTTCCCCATCACTGCCCTGAACCAGGGCATCTGCAATAGTTCCAGACATTCGACATTTTCAGTACCGCGATCGATAAGGTCGCCGACCGATATCAGTAAATCCTGCGCCGGGTCAAAATCCACACGATGGAGTTCGGACATCAGTCTGGTGTAGCAACCATGCAGATCACCAACAACCCAGACATTCCTGTATTTGGTACCGTCGATACGGTGATAAATTGTGGGTGCCATCATGTATTCTTCAGCCATTCTTTAAGAGTCATCTGCGGAATACCTCCCATTTTCCCGCATGAAACAACGTCAATCTGTTCACGCGCAGACTGGAATAACAAAGGCAGGTGACTTAGATTTTTTGGCGTGCCGCCGGAATGAACGCGTGGTTCTTGTGTAGCGTCAACGCCCACCAGGGCGACATGTTTGAATCCGATATGGAAAGCCAGGTTCAGAGCACCATATGCACTATTACCGCTGGCAATTTCATTCTCATCTTCGCAAAGGCCGAAATGTGCGGACCAGCGCCACGCCCACCACTCGGGAGAATTCGTATTTTTTGGCTCCATGCCGCGTTCAGCCACACGACGGAAGCACAGAACGCCGTCTCTGACTTCACGTTCTTTAACATCGGGTAGTGCCATGCAATAACAAACACCACGGCGACGGCGGCCACGACCAACGCGCCGCATATTGTCTGGCGATGGATCAAGTGTGAAAAAATAAGAAGCGCGGTTCAGCCAGTCGATGGCCCCATTGACCGCTATAATCGGCACTCCACGCGGCGCAACAAAGCTTGCGGCGCTTGGGCCACTGCCGACGATAATAACGCGATCACTGCCTCTAAATTTATTCTTGGGAAACATTGAATTGCACTGCTCCTACTTGCATTCAAAATATGTAAATCTGCGTGTTTTTTGCGGGTATCCAGGAACTGCTGTTGCCATTTTGAAATAGACACCTGCGTTGGATTCCGTAGTGCTTGAGGGTGCGCGCCATGCCAATGAAGGCCGTTTTGCAGAGAACAGTCATAGCCGACTAATACCACTACTTCAGCCCCTGATTCAGCAGCCAGACTGATAGCCTGCGCGCCGCTATTTACCCCTTCCGCCGGTCCACAATATCGCCTGTACTCCAACGAAAATGATTTCGCCGCCGCCAGGTTGGCTGTCACTTTGCGGAATTTCCCTCCCGGTATGGTGGATCCGTATTGCTTCCACCATGACAAATCACCGGCGTATAAGGCATAAATGTCATCGAACATCTGCCAGGAATTGTTAACCGCGATGATTGAACAGCCAGTTTTTTCTATAGCAGCACAGTCCTCACGAGTGAGTGACGGACCGCTACCGACACAAAAAACAGTCCTAGTCGCCCTGGGTGGTATGTTCATTCTCAGCTGCAAATTCAGCCTCCAGGCGAGCATTCATTTCAGCGATTACAGGGTCCACTACAGCATCTGTTTCCTGTTCATTACGCGGCATGACCGATGCCAGCGACTCATAATTAACCTTGGATGACACGATTATTCTCCCGATGTTAAAGTGCACTACCACAAAGAGCGTACATGCACTAATTAATTTATTATTTTAAGCAGCATGCAACCACTTATCGCCGTTCAATACATGCTCAATAGCCTCACCCTTTTTAAGACTTATGTATTCCAGGATGGCGGTAATCGCTTGTTCTGCACCATACGCAAGAACAACGTAGTAGCCTTCCTCTCTAAGCCTGCGCATCCAGGCGATCTGCTCTTTCGTCGGGGCTTTACCATTTGGTTCTTTAAGCTCAATTCGCATGCCGTGATAAATACCGCATGCTTTATCGAGACTCATGTCCGGATAACCTTTTTTCTGCCCTTCAGCCTTCATTTTCCCGGCGGTTGCTTTTGAACGCTTCCCTCCGTTAGGCGTTGCATGCAACAGCTCATAGATGTCAGGGTGCTTGCGTTCGAAGTAATCAAAAATGAAAACCTGCTCGAAGTGCTCGCAATTTCCGTCGCGCAGGTCTGGGTTCTTTGCAAGTGCTGCAAGTGCCTTCGCATGTGGAGAAACTTCTTTTACCGGCGCAAGCGATAAGAATGGATCCTTTTTGGTTTTTGGCCTGGACCGCCCCTTATTTCGACGCTCACTAAAAGCCTGAAACTCTTCCTCAGTAAAGCGCAACATAATCAGTCAAATCCTGCCGGTCGCATGCCATATTTACGCTGTTTTGCGGCCTGCTCTTCCCTGTGCCATTGCGCACATTCAGCGTCACAATAAATGCCTGATTCAATCGATTCATTGCAGTAACGACACTTCCCTGTAAATACCTGGCTCACGACCTGTGCCTGCTTTCTGATGTTATCGATGGCCATGTCTTTGAGAGCTTCTAACTGATTCATGCTCAGCTCTGCATCATCAACACGTTCTGCCAATTTTGTTTCCTCGTGAAGAACCTACTTAAGGGCAGAATGATACATTTCACAATCAAAATTGCACTAATAATTTTCTTTTATTGAGTTAAATATTCAACAAATGACTAGCGGTAGAATCACCATCATCTATTTCTGGCAGGCTGACTATGGCTACATCAATCACTACAACCCAAAGCACCCGGCAATATCCTCTGTCGCGGTATGACGACCGCAACATAGCCGATCCAATACTCAGGGCAGAGCTACGCAAAGAGGTGATGCTTATGTGTGAATCGAACGACAAGAATCTGACGATTTATTACGTTCTTCCCGATGAGCAATATCGCCCGGATTTGCTGGCTTACCGTATGTGGGGCATAGCAGAGCTACGCTGGGTTGTGACGCTCGCCGCCGGGCTTGAGGATGAGTCTCAGGGTATGACTGTTGGCAAAAAATTAAAACTCCCACCTGCCACCTGGATCCGCGAAATGATTCGCCATTTCCAATACGACGGCCAGGTAATAGGGACATTATCCATTGCGTAAGGGAAATGAATGCCAACTGAATATGCTCGCGACAACCTTGGTCGCTATCAGACTGATGGATTAAGTGCAAAAGACTTTAACAAGGTCTTCGATCTTATCCGTAAACAGCAGCGTCAGAATCGGCGAAACGCGCGACGTACACTCACCCCAAGGATTATGGGGATGCGTAACCGCGAACTTGAGGCATTCCTCAGCCTTGGGAAAAAGAAAGATGGCACCTACTTTACGCCCGAAGATATACGCAGTTTCAACACCTCAAGGCAGGCTCATAAAACCAAATTCAAGAGCACGGTACCCGGCATTACCTATGCTCAGCTGGTGGCGCAGTCCACCAGCATTGATATAAAACGCGCTAACAACAAGGTTTCTGATGGCACAGGGATCAAAGCCGCGACATTCCTCGGGCTAAAACACAACCTTGCATTGATATCTGTTAATGCCTCGGATGAGTCGGTCCACCAGCATCACCGTGTCAGAATTCGATTTGAGGAATGGGATAAAGCCGTTGAGGAAATTGCTGAAGACGGTGCGAAAAAAGCCCGAATCGCTGCCGATCTCTGCAAGGGCCGGGTATCTTTCGACTGTGATTGTGGACGCCATCAATACTGGTATCGTTATATGGCCACTGCTGGTAACTATGCTGTCGCGCCGCCAAAAGAGTATGCATTCCCCAAGATCCGCAACCCTGATCTGACTGGTGTAGCCTGCAAACATGTGTTGCACGCTATGACGCGTTTTCAGTCTCCCACATGGCACAAGGCCATCATTATTGCCCTGGAAAAAGCAGCTGAACAGGTAGCCTTCGGCGATGACAAGCGGAAGACAACAACCTATTTCAAAGGCGAACTGGCTAAATCGCTCGCGCGCAACCGGACAACAACGACGGATCAGGCTAAAGCGGCGCGTGAGTATGAGTTATATCTGAAATCTCAGGATGCATTAGGCAAAAAACTACGCGCCAAAGATAGCGCCACGGACAACGTTCGCCGGTTGTTAAAAAAAGCTCGCACCACGGCAAACAGGAAGAATGCCGAACTAAAAGCCTCGCGGGTGAGGGAAGCCCAGGCTCGCGCTGAAGCCGACGCTCTCAAAAAAGCCCTGCAAACGCAGGCGAACAACCTCATAAAGTTTTTCATGAGTCAGGGAATGGACAAGGCCGCTGCCACCGCGCAGGCGCGAAGCATTCTTGAGACACAAATTAACGAAGCCCGTAAACGGAAAGGATAATCGATGGCTGGTTTCTTTGATGACATGTTTGAGGACACAGAACCATCACAACAAGTGACTGGTGATAACCTCTCGGACACCGAATCGGATCCGGATATTCCAGGCGAAGGTTCTGAACTGATTGAAGAGGAAGATATTGATGCTGAAATCGAAACCGATGGTGTTAACGTTGGTAATATTGTTGATCCTGTGGAGGACAATCACCTTCCCAATCTGGATCACGGCCTGCTTAGTGATTCTGGTGTGCGCCACCGTTATCAAGGTCATGCAGTTTTTAATAACCTTGTGCGGATGGACTGGCTCAAAGCAATCAAGCTAGACCCTGACTCATTCGATGCAGTTCTGTATCGCGCAATACCTTACAGAAACAAAAATGCACCTGAAACGGCACCTGAAATAATAGAACCGAACCAACGCATATATGACTATCAGGATCCAGAACTGATAACGGCCCTCGACTGCCCGGATGAGATGGACGCCTTCTACGCGCTATACGACGGCAGTGATAATACGGGAATTAGCGACAGTGCTTTAATCCTTCGGTTAGCTGCCGTCAATGTGCCAGTGGGTTCTATGCTCGAATGGCTGGAACAGCTGTCAGACGGCACAACCATTCGCCGCTTCTGGTACATCCATAAAATATTCAATTACGGCACTGCCAGGGTAGGCAGTTTGTTTTATTGCGTGCCTTCACGCGCCTTTGAAGGGAATTTCATCGGTGATTCTGAATAATCAGGAATGGCTACTGGCCATCTTTAAGAAAAAAGGTCTTACTCCAACTGGTAAGCTGGAATTTGCCACTATTGATGGCATTGATTCGGCGCTCGCACAGGCTTTAAACGAAGCGTTCGACTCACAAGTTGTCAGCTTTAATGATCGCATTAACCAGTCGTTCCGGGAGTTCCTGAAACGCACACCAAGAGATCGCATAACGCTCGGCACTTTTAGTGATGTGAAGGAGTGGTTGTCGTCATTTGAAGCCGATCGCGCCGGGCGCAAAGATACAGCCTCTGCTGGCCCGGTAAATAAGCTGGCAATGCCGCTTGTGAATCTGTCTCGTTCTCCCGCATTTTCAATTTATGAAGGTGAACTGTGCCGGGATAATTACGATGAAGGGCATGTCACCAATGAAAATGATGAGATTGAAGCCCTGGTATCGACTATCCCTTTCTCACTGGAATATTCGCTATGGATAGCCAGTGACGAGAAGGAATCTCTTGGGATGGTTACAACTGCATTAGCATTCTGGCTACGAATGTATGCCAGCCTCGGGCAGGCATCTTTCACTCACACTGCCAATGTCGGCGGTTATGAGATACCGGTTACCTGTTACATAGAAGGGCAAAAATCAATCGCATTTCAGGATCTGACCACCGGCACCGCCGACAACAGGCTGTTCGCGGTTGGATTGAACCTCACAGTAGTGGCGGAGCTTCCTATCCTGGCTTATATGCAGCAAACCACCGGCACCATAACGGTAAAAGCGAAAATTCTGGAGGAATGAGATGGCCACAAAGACCACCACAGCCCCGGAAACTGATTCAAAACGCACTCAGCTATTCCTGCAATCTGTTTCAATTGGGCAGAACGAAATCCCTCGCGAAATGATCGTAGGATGTACCTATGTCGAACCCGGGGAGCTATCTGGTCCCCAGCTTATGCTCATGGTCAGGGATTCAACGGCTTACGTGGTCAATAAGCTGGGGGTGAAATTTGGGACAATACTGACCGTTTCACTTGGTGATCCGGAAGGTCATGGCGGCATCCTCTTCTCGGAAGAGTTCTTTGTTCTTAAAGCGCCGCGCAAGGACGATACTGTACTGATTTACGCGTTTAGTAACCCGGTGCGGTTATTAAAAGTTCCGTCCACCAGCGCACAGTATTTTGTTGATAAGCCCCCATCAGCCGTAGTTTCCTCTCTTGCCCCTGGTCTGAAGGTAAATGCTGACTCATTCAGAAAAACATCCACATACCACCTAAATGTTGGAGAAAAACCGACCAAGGTATTGCAGGAGATAGCCCGGGATACCGGTTCTATGTGCTGGGCATCCAGGGGGACGATCAATTTTAAAAGTATGGAAAAAATGGCAAACGCCGCTCCATCGCTTACTTATGAGTCCGCCAATCCCAACACATCCGGATTTACAATTAGTCAGTTCAACATCCTGAATGCCGATTATGAATACCAGCGCCGCCACAATTACAGAATGGCAAGTTATGACATGACCAAAGGTGTGGTTTACTCAGGTAACCAGGAAGACCCCATTAAATTTACGAGCAATCCCGATCCTACCGCGCTGGCGAACTACAACAAATTCATTCTCCCCCGCCTCGATATGCTGGTGGAAGGAAATGCCGCGCTAACTCCGGGTACGACGCTGAAAATTGTCGTGCATAACACGGCAGGTGACGGAGAACTCGATGAATCTATCCCTGACAAAATGATAGTGATGTCCGTGACTCATTTCGAAGACCGCTTTCGTTTTGTCAGCCGTGCACAGTTAGGAGTGGTGAATGGGTAGTTTGACAGGGAAGTATCGGGCTGTAGTGGTAAGCGTCGATGACCCTAAAGGTCTGATGCGTACACAAATACGTGTTGTCGGCATGATGGATGGGTTACCAGATGCCTCATTGCCGTGGGCAGAAGCTATATTGTCCAATGCAAACACGTTTTCACCATTTCTGCCCGGCGATAAAGTATGGGTAGAATTTCCCTACAATGGGGATTCTCGATGGCCATTGATAATCGGTTATGCACAGGATGCATCCGGTGGCGCTCCCAATGTGCCGCCTGAAGCGTCAGGACAAGGTGAAGGCTATGTACCGCCTGAAGTCGAAGGTGCACCAGCACAACCATCAACCAGCGCCAAAAAAGACTTTATTTCGTCGCGGAACGGACTAATGGAGGTCCGGACGGCGGGCGGAGCCTGGGCCGTTACGCACTTGAAAAGTGGAACAACAATCGGGTTCAACGAGGCCGGGGAGTTATATGCCATTTCTCAAGGTCCGGCATTCATCTCTTCCGCAGGAAATCTCGATATAAAGTCAGGCGCGGATGTCGCCCTGAAGGCGGGGGGAAGTATGGCGATAGAGGCCAGCGGGAATCTATCCATAAAAGCCGCTCAAGTCTCTGTTGACAAGGCTTAAGAAAAGCCCGGCGTTCGGGCTTTTCTGTTATGACGGGTTCAATTTTTTATCCGTTACCGCACGACGGTTTCTGCGTGATAAACGTCTCAAGCATCTTTTCCGCAATTGCCGACCAGGTGTGACACTGGACCTTTTCAGCATTTTTCACGCGATCAACGCGAGCAATAACCTCATCCCAATCAATCCGCGACTTGATAACCATATGGTTCACCAAAGCCAGGCGATCTGGCGGAAGGCAATCGGGAGGCGTTAATACCAACGCCCCGCACATTGCCGCCTCAAGAACAGTTAATCCAAGGCTTTCGGGATGCGTAACGATAAAAACGTCACTCTTACGCAATTCAGCTGCAAATTCGGTTGCTGGCACCGGCGTCCGCCTGTATGGAGTTACCGAAATATTCCCCGAATCAATGGTAATCAATCCGTCATCGGTCAACGTTCTGGCCTCATACGGAACGGTCAGGCGCTGAAGGTTCATAAGGATACTTAAGGAGTGATCAAACCCACTGACATCAAATGCCGCGTGGTCTACAAAAATACGCAGAACATCGTCTGTTTTGGTTTCCAGATGGAACAGCTCCTGATTCGCTGCCCATCCAACATGTTTGTTAAAACGATTATGACGCTCTAACCTGCCGGGATTATCCAGGTACCGCCAGGTATCATCGCGGACAGTAAAAGTAATATCGACTGGTGCCGAATCCAGCATAGAACCGTCATATACCTGGGCTACCCATCCAGAGAATCGGCGACACAGTTGCATGCCTATTTCCCTGGGTACCGTAGTAAAATACCTCAATCCTGGTGCCAAAATGGCCTTCGCAGAACATGCGGTCGCAGCAGTCAACACAGCTTCAACATAATCCTCCGGGCTTTCGACGCCAGGGGAATATGGACGATGGTATTGCAATGTTACCCCTGCCTCACTAAAGGCGCAGGCCAGGTTATAAGCCCACATTTCCGTATATGTTTTCACATCACTGATAGCTTCAAATTTTCGCCCAATGATCAGGATGTTCATCGGCTTTTCCTCATTCCATTGCATTAATAATCCTCTTGCCAGTCAGCACCAGCATAGTTATCAAACCGTGAGTATTGGCCGTTAAAAGCCAATCTCACCGTGCCAATTGGGCCATTTCGTTGCTTTCCGATAATTACCTCGGCAATGCCCTTCATTTCGCTATCCGGGTGATAAACTTCGTCGCGATACAGAAACATGATCAGGTCTGCGTCCTGCTCAATTGCTCCTGATTCACGTAAATCTGAATTTACCGGTCGTTTGTCCGCACGCTGTTCAAGCGATCGATTAAGTTGTGACAATGCCACCACCGGTACTTGTAATTCCTTCGCCAACGCCTTCAGTGAGCGAGAAATCTCGGCAATTTCCAGCGTTCGGTTATCTTGCAGCTCGGGGACGCGCATAAGTTGCAGGTAGTCGATCATAATCATGCTCAAACCACCATTTTCTTTATAAACACGACGAGCGCGGGAACGAAGCTCTGTAGGTGTCAGGGCGCTTGAGTCATCAATAAAAATATTCTGCTTGTCCAACAGAATACCCATTGCGCCAGAAACCCGCGCCCAATCCTCGTCGTTAAGTTGCCCTGTCCGAATACGAGTCTGATCAACGCGTGCAAGAGAAGCCAGTGAGCGCATCATCAGCTGGTGGCTCGGCATCTCAAGGCTAAAAACCAATACGGGCTTATCGTTACGAACTGCGGCATTTTCGACGAGATTCATCGCAAACGTGGTCTTCCCCATAGATGGGCGGGCGGCGACAATGATGAGATCGGACGGCTGAAGCCCTGCCGTCTTCTTATTGAGATCGGTAAATCCCGTATCAAGCCCCGTTACACCATCATGTGGTCGCTGAAACAACTCTTCTATGCGAGATACCGTTGCATCGAGAATGCTGGCGATATCTTTTGGACCACTACCGCTCTTTTGTCGTTTTTCAGCTATTTCAAAAACGCGGCGCTCGGCCATATCCAGCAATTCATTGCTGCCCCTGCCATCCTGCGCATATCCAGCTTCGGCTATTTCATTTGCGACGGAAATCATTTCACGAACAACCGCGCGTTCACGAACGATATCCGCATAAGCACAAATATTTGCCGCGCTGGGCGTGTTCTTTGACATCTCCGCAAGGTACGCAAAACCACCGGCGCGTTCTAATTTACCGTTCTGTTCAAGTGCTTCAGCAAGTGTTATCAAATAAATCGGTTTGCCATGACTTAATAACCTCTCCATCTCACTGAAAATTTCACGATGAGCACTGGTATAAAAATCATCAGCAACTATACGATCTGCAACTTCATCCCAGCGGCAGTTATCAAGCATTAAGCCACCAAGTACAGCTTGTTCTGCACTAAGGGAATTTGGCATGGATTCAAGAGGGGATGCAGACATTAGCACTCCACCCAGGCGTGCTGAATGTCAGATATAATCGGCATACTCAAATCACTCCTAACGATATGAGTCATCACCAGAAAATCAGGATTAATGCGCCGGACTCTTCCCGGCTGTCACACCGAATCGCCAGGATGGTGAATCCCTTTACCCGAGAAACAACAAACGGTGGCTTGCACATTCCGGCTACCTGGTTCGTTGCCTGAGCTAGGGGCAAGGTTCCCCCCTTTTAACGTCACCAGACCGCTAACGACGCATGTGCCAGACGCCGTGTTACAACCAAATATGGTGGCCCCTACCGGACTTGAACCGGTGACCGTGCGATTATGAGTCGCCAGCTCTAACCACTGAGCTAAAGGGCCGGATTACTGTTTCCTGAGTGCTTCTATGACGCCAGCAATACCGCCTACAACTATGCCAGCAATGACAACGAGAACAATTGGATGCTTGTCAGCAAAATCCCAGAAGCCCATCACTGATCCTTAGAAGCTGTTTTTAATATCGGCCATACCAATGTTACAGCTACTGCTACCAACGCCCCGTCGGATAAAACCGACAGGATTGTGCTGGTGAAATCCACCAGCACAGATAGCACGAGAAAAACCAAAGCCAGAATTAGACGTGCTTTTATAACCATCAGATATACTGTTCCAGTGGCAATTGAAGAGCCTGGGCAATTTTCTTCAATTGCTCCTGCTCTTCTGCCCCAATGCCATCCTGGTCAGCAATATCAATGCATAGGCACAGAACATCTACCGCATCATTAGTTCCAGACACGTCAGCCAGTTCACGTAAAGCCTGGGCATTCGCTCGGCGCGGCGAGGCTTCATATTGAGCGCGAATATTGGCGCTCATCTGGGCAATTTCACCGGAGAACGGCGCAAAGGCAGGAAGTGCTGCAATGGTTTTTTCCAACACTGCAATTTCTTTCGCATCGCAGGTGCCGTCAGAGTATGCAATGGAATATGCGCCCCAGACAGTCGCTTCCACCGCATCACGGTTTTCCATCTTCTTGACTCCGCCAGCCGCTTTGCGGAATTTCTTTTTGAGAATGCCGAGCATTTATTAACCTCATTACTGGTTGGGAAATAAGGTTGCGGTGCCGGGTGCTTCCCGGTGTCCTTTGGCTGGTTATCCACCATGGACGGGGAAATAAGGAGAAATAATGGACAGATATAACCATTTCCCCGCGTGCGCTTAGCCGCATTCACCGCAACGGAAAGAGCATTCCTGGTGGACCTGTAGATTGGGATATGAACCCGTTACAGGAGAATGCTCTTACCTGTTACGTGCTCCGTTTCGTGGAGCTAACGGCGGGTGATCGGGCCGCACCAGACTGGACTTATTTCAGCGTTATGCTCATGCCAGAGAATCAAACTGTGATGGTCGGTGCTGAACTCCGACACAGGGTTGTAGCAAGCCCCGCAAAGCGCGCACTACTGTAGTTGCGGCACATCAGCCTGTGCATTCACCACAATGTTGAGAACACTGGTTGTCACGCTGCAACGCAACATTTATTCGTAGATTGGGATATGACCCCGTTACGCCAGTGTTCTCAACGTTGTAGTGCCGGTTACGGTTCCGGCCAGGCCTCTTCCTCAACGGGGTGTTCTCCATACGGACTACCGTTTATTGGTCGTTCCTGCGGTTTATGTTGTGAAGCCAGATGCTTATCTTCTGGTTGCTTCAAAGAGCTGCACTTCATCACAACGGTAAGAGCACTCGATGCATTTAAGCCAAGCCCCATAAGGGAGAATGCCCTTACCTGTTGTGTTGTGATGACCGGTGCTGATCTCCGGCTTGCGGTTATTTCAGACTCTCACGGGCGTTTAATTGCCCCGCCGAACAGCTCTTTTCCGCAATAGCTGCAATGTCTTTCGCGCATCAGCCTGCGCATTCATCACAACGGTAAGGGTACTTCGTAGGGATTCGAACCCTCTGCCAAGCTCGGCGATCTCCGACGTCGCAAAATACCCTTACCTGTTGTGCTGGTGCCGATTAACGGACTCGAACCGCTGACATCCTGCTTACAAGGCAGGCGCTCTACCAACTGAGCTAAACCGGCATTGGCGATGGTGGATGGATTTGAACCATCGACCCGTTGATTAACAGTCAACCGCTCTAACCGCTGAGCTACACCATCACTTGCCGGGTACGTCTCCGGCGAGGGCTTCCACCTCCGTATGCTTTTCGGCGCACCGCGCCCTGGCTGCAATTCGGTAACAGGGGATGCACAACCCTGGCTTCCAGCGTGATTAGCGCTTTCAGCATGACGGGATATACCCGTAAATTCGTGGAACTGTACCCAAAGTGCTGTTAAGCACCGCTGTTACGCTGAAAAGAAAACGCAACAGGAAAGGACGCTGACCAACAGATGGCCCCTTCTCGTTCATCTGGTTAATCACACCAGCGCCCTTACCTGTTGTGCCTCCCCGTTCCCTAATACACAGACGGGGACACTCTGCGGTCGATTTTTTGACGGGGGACGACTCATACCCCGTGGCATCTGGCTTCTTAGGCCGCTACCATCATCAGATCATCGTTTGCATTTACTTTAATGGTCAGTTTCTAAACCGCCGCAAAGTCGCTAACCATGACGAAAACCCTGAAAAAAAACGCCCACCCGAAGATGGGCAAACTGGAAGCTCGTAACGCACTTCGGAGTTGCCACTTAGGCGCATGGTCAACCTGGCAACTCGGTGGTTTGTCTGGGAGGACTAGGCCCAGCCATGCTTACCGCCGCGCCTGTCGCGGCTAACAGCTAAATCGCTCTATAAATCACGATTCATTGAGGCGATATTACACTAATAAATTTATTAGAGCAATATACCCAAAACGTCATGAGCTACACCTCGAGTGTCCCCCTTACAAGACACAGAACGTCTGGCAAAAAGAGGTTCCACTCTGAAGCCACTGTCATGATAAAGCTCTCTGATGTTTGGCGCGCCACTGTTAGTAATGAGAACCTTTGCACCTCGACGATGAGCATCCGTCAACAGAGACACCAGGCGTTTTTGCTCTTCAAACTTAAAGTCATGACCGGAATAGTTCGTGAATCCCTCTGTATTTGGAAGCGGTTCATACGGCGGATCGCAAAAGATGACATCTCCTTCTCCGGCAGCTTCAATCACCGCTGCAAAATCACCGCATACAAACTCAGACCGCCCTTCCGCACCGAGGAAGGCTTCCATCTCCTGTAATGGGAAATACGGAGTTTTATACTTCCCATAACCGACATTGAACTCACCGGCCTGGTTGTAACGCGTCAATCCGTTAAAACAATGTCGGTTCAGGAACAAAAACGCCGCTGCGCGATGTAAATCATCATAGACTTGTTTATTAAACGCATTCCGTACTGCCAGGTATCCTTCCTGTGTGTTGTAGTCCTGGAAGAAACGATGTGCCAGAGTGATAAGTGAATGCGCCTCGCGTTGCAGAGTCTTGTAAAAGTTAATCAGGTCAGCATTCACATCATTTAGCAGATTTTCCTGGTATCCGGCATTCATGAAGACAGCTCCGCCACCAACGAAAGGTTCAATCAGGCGCTTCCCTTCTGGCAAATAGCGAAAGATTTGTTCCAGAACACCAAATTTTCCACCAGCCCATTTGAATATGGACCGTTCGAATTCTGCCGCTGGTTTAACTTTTCGCTCTTTTGTTTCACTTCCTTCTTTCTGCCGACATACGGCCTTAGTAATCCGATCGCCAATCCAGCGCATTACTGGTATTGCCATACTATTGCCGATCGCTTTGTAACGCGGTCCGTCAGCTGCAAGCATCGCGGCCTCTTCTTCGCTTAAATCAGGATAGTTATTGCGAAGGTATGCCAGTTCATCTGAAGAAACTTTTTTACGCTTTTCCGTAGGGATCAACGTATGCCCATCAGGAAAACCTTGCAGCCTTTCACATTCGACAGGGGTAAGACGGCGTATTCTACCGTCGCCGAGCAATACAATTGGTGCTTCATGGTTACATGTTAAAGTTGGTGCCGAATTATCGGTTTTTATCTCAGCCCCTCCTTGCCCATGTGCCATGGCAACTATGTTTGTATCATCGCAAGATCTGATAGCGATGTTTGAAGTATATCTGGTAGTTTCCTTCCCCTCGCCTCTGCTCGGCGCAATATCCCGGCGCACGCCTTCGAACTCAAAAAGTACCGTTGCGGGATCGAGGTCTGTTCGAGCACTTGCGACAACAAACACGCGTCGGCGTCGTTGTGCCACTCCGAAGTATTGGGCATCAAGGATTCTCCAGGCCACCTTTCGCTGCGGCCCATAAATACAACCACACTGCGGCCACTTTGGAGCATGGCAACCGGTTTTGCCATCCCACCGCCAGAACGCGTTACTTTTTCCTGATTCAGGTCGATCACCTGGTTCAAATGGCGCATCTTCTCCAGCCAATCCGGCAAGGAAACATCCGAAGGCGTTATCTGCCGATGACAAGACTCCTGGGACATTTTCCCAGACAATAACGGCTGGTTTGAGAAATGACTCAGCCCGTTTGTCGTCAATTGCATTTGCAAGCTCCACATACTTTAAAGTTAGCGCGCCACGCTCATCATCAAGCCCACCACGTAATCCCGCGATACTGAATGCCTGACAGTTATGGACCACCGCACCATTGAGGATATAGGAATGATCACCTTCGACTTCTATGTTGTATACAGTATCTAGGCCTACCGATTTAAACTCTTTGACTGTTCGTAAAAGCATTCCATGAGCCAATCTTGATTTACGTGACAATTTCTGCGGGCAGATTGTTACCTGATAATAATTCCGTTGATTTACCACGCGATCCTCGATCACTTTTTTGGGCTCAACTTCAATAAAGCTGACCGAAGAAACATAACCACAAGTCTGTGACAACCCCGCAACGCCCCAAGCAAGCGCAGGACTAACACTATTAATTCTAAATCCCGCTTTACCACTTGGTGTCCCATCAGTATCAAGATAGCCTTGTAAAAACACATGACGCAATGGATGCGACATCACCCATGCAGGGATACGCTTAGCATGGCTTAACTCGCCAAAATGTTCATTAAGCCAATTGGCATAACACGTATCATTCAAGGTTACTTTGATGCTCCCTCGGATTTCGCTTGCCACGGAAAATATGTTTTCTGGTATGCGGCAATGAAACTTTCTCAATTTCTGGCAATTTATGCCAAAAACAACCGCCTTCTTAGATTTACCTCTCCATCTCCTAATATATCCATCGCCAACATAAGCGCCCGCAAGATACATAGCCTGTTCTTCAGACAAGAACCGAGAACAAATATCTGGAGATGCAATATTGAAATTAGTTAGAGCGCACCATTGATATCCCGGCATATCACATGCTGCTCGCCATTCCGGTTCAGACAACAACTCTCTCTTAAAATATGTGCCATTTTTCCGGGTGTTTTGGGCTTTCCACCGAACAGCCAGGAAGGGATGGTCATTGGTTGTTCTTATACCTAAAGGCTGCCCAACGGCATTAAGTAACCCCGTATTAGCTATTTTTGAACCAACTCTTTTTACTTGTTGTAACCGCCCGAGATGACTGACTACGTAATCGCCAGGGCAAACATCTTCTATTGGTTTATAACCATTTTTACAAAGAACCATATGCCCCGCGGTAAAACATGGTGTTCCCCCGACGAGCACGTCAGGGGATTCGATTTCCCCAGCCAAGACTTTTTTGGCAAGTTTTGTCATGTCGCCAAGGTTGGCGACATGGGGCCAGCGGAGCGCAAGAACGGCCGATGGAAAAGGCTCGATTTCAGCAAACCAAACCGGACGCATACCCAACGGTTCCCAGGCAATACTCGCGGCTTCAATTCCACTGCAAACAGATCCATAGCACAGCTCTTTCACTGCTTAGCCTCTCCACCAAGGGCATTTACCAGAGCATCAACCAGGCACGAAATTTCACTGGTCAATAGGAAGAAATCTGCGTCCAGTCGCTGCGCAACATCTTCACTATCAATATCAGAGTTCTGCTCAAGCAATTCATCCGCAAAATTGACGCTGGTAATGCTGAAGTTATGGTCCAGTGTAAATTTAATGCGGTTCTGCCAGTCGAGTGCCAACTTAGTGACGAGCTTGCCAGCTTCCAGGTGTGTGGAAATTTCATCGCTTCCCAAATCCTGCTTTTTCACTCGGGCGATACCGCCATCCTCAAGCACTGCCTTAAGTTCTGCCGCATCCCCCATTTGAAATCCCTGTGGAGCACTAGCATCACGTACCCAGTCGGTCAGCGTTAACTCAATGGGATTTTCAACACTTAGTGGCACAACAGGAAGAGAACCCAGAGACTTACGCATAAGCGCGAGCATATCCTCTGCCTGCCGCGCGCTGGCATTGATATAGATACGTTTAGTTGAACCGTCGTAGATCGCCTGGATAACAGAAAACTTTGAAAAAGCCCGTGGCAGAAGAGAATGCAGAACTTCGTCTTTCAGGGAGTCCTTCTCTGTTTTCTTCAGTTTACGCGCTTGTTCTTGCTCAAGTTTTTCAATTTTTTCTTGAATAGCTCGCTGGATAACCGGCGGGGGAAGAATTTTTGTTTCGCGCTTTGCTTCAACAAGGATAAAACCATTTCCATGCATAGCGATAACTTCGGAATTATCACCAAATGGCGATACAAAACCGAACTTGGCCATATCCTGACTACCGCATGGCGTGAAAAGGATCATTTTCTTTTTATCTTCTAAGTCGGTCAGATCCGCCTCACGAGAAAGTTTATAAATAGTAATATTTTTCCAGTGCTTAAACATGTTGTAACCCTTGAATATCAACCACAGAAAGCTCGTCTTTGTAGAAAAAGGCCAAGTTGTGGCACCCCCTCGTTTGAGCGTATGAGCTGGGACCAATTTCGTTCTTCCAGACAAATGGCTTCAAATCCGTACGGCGAAGCATAAAAACGCGATTTGTTCCGCTCTGATTCCCAATGAGGCAAAAGCCTTCTTTCACCTTGATAGCCTGCAAGTTGTCGAGTTCACCGCTGGTTACACGGCTATCGAACTCCTTGCGGCTTATTAGCTCCATCTGCATCTGACGACTCCAAACAAATGCCCATTGAAGGGCGATGGCTGAATGGTACCGAAAACACGATATAAAAAACAATATTTATTAGAGCAATTTTGTAATAAGTAAACGCCATACAGACCACAAATAACCTAAGTTAAAATAACGAAAATCAGAGCAAATCATTGGTGACGACGTGGCAAGTATTGCAACAAAAGACAGCATTTGTTCGGGGCACGGAGGATTCCCATCCAGGCCTCCTGTAGAGAGTGAACCACTACTTAAAGTCAACGGAGTCGAAGTGTTAGTTGATGGTAAGCAATATGCACAGCATACCGATGGAAACAGTACGCACGGTGGGCAAGCTATATCAACCAGGGCATGGTTTACCGTCAATGGTAAAGGGATCGTATGCGTTGGTGACCCTGTTTCATGCGGATCTACCGTAGCGTCCGGAGACGGCCTAGTTCAGGTAAGTTAGGAGATATCATGCTGGAAAAAGACTACCAGTTATCCGCATATAAAAAATTGGCCGCAGCCGGTGGGATGAAAACACTTGGTGCCATAACATCGGCACGAAACAGTGCTAACACGGCAAAACAGCTTGCAGAAGAATTGATCGGATTAATTTTGGATACAATTGTCTATCCCGACACTATTACCAGTTATGTTTCAACGATCAGAACAACCACAACAGGCTTAACGAACATTGTCGAACTGGCAACTAAGCACGCGGACCTGTTGGCTGGTTATGCAGATCTGTCAATGCTGCTTCAACTCGATATTGGTTGGGATGTTTACTGCCGTGCTAATGAGCGAGAAGTTTCAGAACTGCCGATCTCTATTGCCATTGGTGATGTGACTATTACTAAATCGCTTGAGGACGCTGTAAACGCGCTTAATACATCAAGTTTAGTTGCTGCTATGGGGGAGATTAACCAGACCCTTAACACTGGCTCAGGAAGCTCGTCAGGCTCTGGTTCAGGCGGCGGCACTGCCACTCCCCCACCAGCACTAACAGAAGAGCAAATTGAATCTCTGAAAGTAGCAACTGAACAGTTTGGGGTTGTTTTCAACCAGACAACAGCGCCCACAACTGCGTTACAACAGCAGTATGAACGAGCGAATGAAAGCGCCAACGTAGCCATAACTGCTTATAACCATGCTATCGGTACCGCGCTTGCGGAAGCATCAGCAAATAAGGCCAGCACAGCCAGCGCAGTTGCCGCTTTGGTTCCTGATTCTGTTCTTGATGAATTAAACAAAGCGGCACAGTAACAAAGGACTTCATTGATAATTTTTCTTCAGGAGGAAGACATGTCATTCTTTTCTACGTTAAAAACAGCTTTGTCTTTGAAGGAGAAACTTGCTGCTACTGGTGTTCTTGTTCTGATTTGCGCACTTGTTGGTGCTGGGTTTGCATGGGAACGTCATCAGCTAAAGCAAGCCATGGAGAAAATTGGCAGTCTTGATCAGGCTGTTAAGGAACGTGATAAGTCAATAATGGATCTTAACCAGACCATTGAGACGATGAACAAAGCAGAGCAACATTTTCACAGCCAGGAAGTGAAAAATGAATCAGAACAAGCCAAATATGCTGACAGGCAAATGGAACGAAAAGCTGAAGTTCAGAAACAACTGGTTGCGTCGGGTAGTGTTCGCCAGCGCATTCCTGTTGACACTCAGCGGTTGCTCCGGGAGTCGATCAGCGAATTTAACGCCGACAAAGGTTAATCACCCTGCCCCCAAAAGTGCGTTTATGTGCAGGATGCCAGAGTTTAGCAGTGAATATTTTGATGATCTGCCAGCCTATATCCTTGATACAGAAACGATGCTGATGGGGATTAACAGGAAGAATCGCAACGTTAATGATTACAACCACGCTATCAGTGGTAACTAAAAGGGATTTTTATGTCTGATAAAGTAACAGTAAAGCAAACTATCAACAAAGCGACTTCAATCTACAAAATTGAGCAAATCACTGTTGGCAAGCCAGGATCTGAACAATACCGTCATG
Source organism: Escherichia sp. MOD1-EC7003 (assembly GCF_002965065.1). Taxonomy (GTDB): domain Bacteria; phylum Pseudomonadota; class Gammaproteobacteria; order Enterobacterales; family Enterobacteriaceae; genus Escherichia. The sequence goes on along the minus strand of NZ_PTRE01000134.1, from coordinate 15,411 downwards.
CTTTCGAGCTTGCCGATCAGCTTGGTTTAAAACACCCGGATTGCATCGAGCATGTATTTCCGACCTATGCTGATGAGCAATGCACTCATGTTCTTACCGAAGAGGATTTTTTCAGCACTGAAGAACGAGAAGGCGTTGATCGCTGCATTGGTGTGATTTGTTCTTCGGTAAGTGATGAGTTATTCCCTAATGTGCCTGAATATGGTGGTATTGGATACCAGTTCCTGTATGAAGGCGATGAGCTTAAATGCTATGAACATGGTCTTCTTATCGAAAGCGTAGAATAATACCCTTCCTTCCAACCGGCTATGTTGGCCGGTTTATTCAACTTATCCACAGCATAGATCCAATAAACAGATCCTAAAGAGAACCTAGGAAGATCCAAAGAAGATCCCGGATCGCTGTAAGCCGCGTCATTACTGGCCTGAAATGGGATCAACATTGACTATACGCGATTTTATGTTGACTGTGCACGATTTATTGTTGACTGCACGCGATTTATTGTTGACTATACGCGACAGAAACATTGACTGTAAGCGATTTTAGAGTCTGAATATTCACAGCTGTTGATAACAGCCATCCAAATTGACGTCAGGCCGCGCCACACATGGAGAAACCGTGATGCCGGAAGAAAGTAAAGGCTTCCTTAGCGTTGAAGAAGTTGCAGGAAATACAGGAGAAATCCACAGCCTGAAGCCCAATAACAACAGCACTATACAACCCATCGCTTTGTTGCGCTTAGGTGTGTTTGTGCCAACCTTAAAATCTACCAATGTGGCGCTACGTCGCGGATCGTCAGTTACAACAAACACAACGAACGCAACTGAAGAACTATCAAGCCTCAAAATTGTTGAGCAGGAAGGCTATGAGGGAATTGAAATTCATGGTCCACGCCTGGATATGGATACTGATTTTAAGGTGTGGGTGGGCATAACTTCCGCGTTGTTTGACTACGCACCTGATGATGACGGCATAATCACCCTGCCATTCTCCGAGTTTGCCGATCGATGCGGCTATCCACGTAAGCGCCTTTCAAAGGCGTTCCGTAAAAGTATTGATGACTCTCTGACACGCATTCAGCAGACAGTTGTCAAATTCCGCTTCCCGGCGGCAAAAGGTCATCTCAATAACATTAACGTCAACTTGTTGGCATATAGCAGCCTGAATACCGAGCTTGATGTTATCGAGATCCAGCCGCAGAAACAGCTATCTGAACTTTACTATGTTGACTATAAGCGAATCCTGAAGCTGAAGATGCTGGATAAGCTCGGGCGCAAAGAGACGGCCAAGGTACTGTATACATTCTTTGAGGCTCTACCCGCCAACCCGGCACCTGTCAGCATTGAGCGCCTTAGAGCAAGGCTTAATCTCAAATCATCCGTTAGCGTGCAAAATAGCGTTATCAGAAAAGCCATGAAAGATTTGGAAGCTATTGAATATCTTAAATTTTCAGAAATAAAAAACGGCAGGAAAATCGGCTTCCAGATCCATAAGCGCAATCCATAATATTGACTATATGCGATAGCGAGAAGTTGACTATAGGCGACATTCGTTGACGCTGGTGGATTTTTGCTGGCGTCAATATTCTGCAAGTCGCTATTGAGATGGCTTTTAGGGTCATTTCATCGCGTATAGTCAACGTTTCTCCCGACAATATCTTACATAGTCGATCTTTGGTGGAGTTAAATCGACTACAGTCAACTTTTGACTGTAGTCACATCGCGCATAGTCAACTATTCACATTAACTTTCGCGCATAGTCAACATTTGCGCGGTTCTCATCAAGCAGTGGTATTGATATGCAAGAAGAGAAACAACACTACCTCTACGTTCTGGTGCCGGAGAATGGAGATACTTTTAAAATCGGCATTTCATGTGGTCCATTGGCACGGTTTAAAGGACTACAAGTGAGTCCCGATTTTGCGCTTTCACGGGTCTATCGTGGTACGCGTTTGGCAATGGTTAATCTTGAGCGGGCTTTACACGCAACCTTTTTCCCCTGGAATGCGCCGTGGGAGAAAAGCGCTGGTGGCGGGCATACTGAATGGTTTACACGAGAGTGTCTTGATAAGGTTTTGGCTCATATCGAATATCTAAATGATATGTGGGGAGGGATTCTCGAGCGCATTAAGTCGAATGATTTACTTCAGCGTCCAGTAGATGCTGCCCGCTCTTTCGAAAAAGAGCTGGATGTTACTTCTATCGTGACTTTCAAAGATGACGCAGGAATGAGGGACGTGGCTTATGTCTCCATATCTGGCTATGAACCGGACGCGATCCGCGCTCAATGTGAATTGCTGAAAGCAATATTTATGCTTCGGACTAAATATTCCTGGGAGACAAGGCGGGTGTGCTTCCCTATGGAAGAGTTAACCGCCACCATTGATTCCCAGCTTTACCACGATAATCCAGAGAAGTTTTTTAGCCTTTTAGCCGGTAATGGGCTTAACTGTGTGTCCGGGCTGGGGCGAAGTAGAATCCAACATGCCTCGCTCTTCGGTCCCTTCTTTTACGATCGACACGGGTACTTTGAGGCTGAACTTCCGGCGCTTACGCGTGCTATAGATACTATCGATTTCGAACGATTATTCGCTGCTCTTAGCAAATAACACTGATGCCCCTGAACGGGGCTTTTTTGTGCCCTCCTTGTAACTCTCAATCGTGCAAAATGAACCAAACATGCAGAGAATGCTATGTACAAGCATCTGTGCATACATTATTATTTTATGCAGCATTTTTAATTAAATTCAAAAATACAGCATAAAGGATGGCTTTCGATGAGTGATTCCAGCCAGCTTCACAAGGTTGCTCAAAGAGCAAACAGAATGCTCAATGTTCTGACTGAACAAGTACAGTTGCAAAAGGATGAGCTACACGCGAACGAGTTTTACCAGGTCTATGCGAAAGCGGCACTGGCAAAATTGCCTCTACTGACTCGAGCGAACGTTGACTATGCCGTGAGTGAAATGGAAGAAAAGGGTTATGTTTTCGATAAACGCCCTGCTGGCTCTTCAATGAAATATGCGATGTCAATTCAGAACATCATTGACATATATGAACATCGCGGAGTGCCAAAATACCGGGATCGCTACAGCGAAGCGTATGTGATTTTCATCTCCAATCTTAAAGGCGGTGTGTCAAAAACTGTATCGACGGTTTCTCTGGCGCATGCAATGCGTGCTCACCCTCATCTTCTGATGGAAGATTTAAGGATTCTGGTTATTGACCTTGATCCGCAATCTTCAGCAACGATGTTTTTAAGCCATAAACACTCTATTGGTATCGTAAACGCAACATCTGCACAGGCTATGTTGCAGAATGTAAGCCGTGAAGAGCTGTTAGAGGAGTTTATTGTTCCTTCTGTTGTACCTGGGGTTGACGTTATGCCTGCGTCGATTGACGATGCCTTTATTGCATCCGATTGGAGAGAGCTGTGCAATGAGCATCTACCGGGTCAGAACATCCATGCTGTCCTGAAAGAAAATGTGATTGATAAGCTGAAGAGCGATTATGACTTTATCCTCGTTGATAGTGGTCCTCACCTTGACGCCTTCCTGAAAAATGCTTTGGCCTCGGCCAATATACTGTTTACACCTCTGCCGCCTGCAACGGTTGATTTCCACTCATCGCTTAAATACGTTGCCCGCCTTCCTGAGTTGGTGAAACTCATTTCGGATGAAGGCTGCGAGTGCCAGCTTGCGACTAACATTGGTTTTATGTCCAAGTTGAGTAACAAGGCAGACCATAAGTATTGCCATAGCCTGGCTAAAGAAGTGTTCGGTGGGGATATGCTTGATGTCGTCCTCCCTCGCCTTGACGGTTTTGAACGCTGCGGCGAGTCTTTTGACACTGTTATTTCAGCTAACCCGGCAACGTATGTTGGTAGTGCTGATGCATTGAAGAACGCGCGAATTGCCGCGGAAGATTTTGCTAAAGCAGTTTTTGACCGTATTGAATTTATCAGATCTAACTGAGGAGTAAGAAACCCCCATGTCAAAGAAAAACAGACCAACAATTGGGCGAACCCTTAATCCTTCAATATTAAGCGGATTTGATAGTTCTTCAGCCTCTGGCGATCGAGTCGAGCAGGTATTCAAGTTATCAACTGGTCGCCAGGCCACATTTATTGAAGAGGTAATACCTCCGAACCAGGTAGAAAGCGATACCTTTGTTGATCAGCATAACAACGGGCGTGACCAGGCATCTCTTACGCCAAAATCATTAAAAAGTATCCGAAGCACTATTAAGCATCAGCAATTTTACCCTGCAATAGGTGTTAGACGGGCTACAGGGAAAATTGAAATTTTGGATGGTTCCCGGCGTCGAGCTTCTGCCATCTTAGAGAACGTAGGGTTGCGGGTTTTAGTCACGGACCAGGAGATCAGCGTTCAGGAAGCGCAAAATTTAGCGAAAGACGTTCAGACAGCATTGCAGCACAGCATTCGAGAAATAGGTCTGCGTTTGATGCGAATGAAAAATGATGGGATGAGTCAGAAGGATATTGCAGCCAAAGAAGGGCTGTCTCAGGCGAAGGTCACGCGTGCTCTCCAGGCAGCGAGTGCTCCGGAAGAATTAGTCGCCCTTTTCCCTGTGCAGTCGGAATTAACCTTTTCGGACTACAAAACGCTTTGTGCTGTTGGCGACGAAATGGGGAACAAGAATTTAGAGTTTGATCAGCTTATTCAAAACATATCCCCGGAAATAAACGACATCTTATCCATTGAAGAAATGGCCGAAGATGAAGTTAAAAATAAAATCCTGCGCTTGATAACAAAGGAAGCCTCACTACTCACGGATAAAGGTTCTAAAGATAAGTCCGTAGTTACTGAATTATGGAAATTTGAGGACAAGGATCGCTTTGCAAGGAAGCGCGTGAAAGGCCGTGCATTTTCTTATGAGTTTAATCGACTTTCAAAAGAGCTACAGGAAGAACTCGACAGGATGATTGGGCATATCCTTAGAAAGAGCCTCGATAAAAAGCCGAAGCCTTAAACTTTCGCCATTCAAATTTCACTATTAACCTACTGTTTTTAAAGTAAATCCATCTAAAATTTCAAGGTGAAATCGCCACGATTTCACCTTGGATTTTACCTTCCGCCCCTACTCCCGAAAAAAATAAAAAAATTGCTTGTCACGAGAAAGTCAACAAGTGACTTTCAATAAAATCTCTTCCGAAAAGGGATTCACACAAGTGCCTTGTGTTTAAGGAAGAGTAAATTGAGTAACTTACGCGAATACCAGAATCGTATTGCAGATATCGCAAAACGCTCTAAAGCTGTGCTTGGCTGGGCAAGCACTGCGCAGTTCGGTACTGATAACCAATTCATTAAAGATGATGCCGCGCGTGCCGCATCTATCCTTGAAGCTGCACGTAAAGACCCGGTTTTTGCGGGTATCTCTGATAATGCCACCGCTCAAATCGCTACAGCGTGGGCAAGTGCACTGGCTGACTACGCCGCAGCACATAAATCTATGCCGCGTCCGGAAATTCTGGCCTCCTGCCACCAGACGCTGGAAAACTGCCTGATTGATTCCACCCGCAATAGCATGGATGCCACTAATAAAGCGATGCTGGAATCCGTCGCAGCAGAGATGATGAGCGTTTCTGACGGTGTTATGCGTCTGCCTTTATTCCTCGCGATGATCCTGCCTGTTCAGTTGGGGGCCGCTACCGCTGATGCGTGTACCTTCATTCCGGTTACGCGTGACCAGTCAGACATCTATGAAGTCTTTAACGTGGCAGGTTCCTCTTTTAGTTCTTATGCTGCTGGTGATGTTCTGGACATGCAATCCGTCGGGGTGTACAGCCAGTTACGCCGCCGCTATGTGCTGGTGGCAAGCTCCGATGGCACCAGCAAAACCGCAACCTTCAAGATGGAAGACTTCGAAGGCCAGAATGTACCAATCCGAAAAGGTCGTACTAACATCTACGTTAACCGTATTAAGTCTGTTGTTGATAACGGTTCCGGCAGCCTACTTCACTCGTTTACTAATGCTGCTGGTGAGCAAATCACTGTTACCTGCTCTCTGAACTACAACATTGGTCAGATTGCCCTGTCGTTCTCCAAAGCGCCGGATAAAGGCACTGAGATCGCAATTGAGACGGAAATCAATATTGAAGCCGCTCCTGAGCTGATCCCGCTGATCAACCACGAAATGAAGAAATACACCCTGTTCCCAAGCCAGTTCGTTATCGCGGCTGAGCACACGGTACAGGCGGCGTATGAAGCACAGCGTGAATTTGGTCTGGACCTGGGTTCCCTACAGTTCCGCACCCTGAAGGAATACCTGTCTCATGAACAGGATATGCTGCGTCTTCGCATCATGATCTGGCGTACTCTTGCGACCGACACCTTTGACATCGCTCTGCCGGTTAACCAGTCCTTTGATGTATGGGCAACCATCATTCGTGGCAAATTCCAGACTGTATATCGCGACATTATTGAGCGCGTTAAATCTTCTGGTGCGATGGGGATGTTTGCTGGTGCTGATGCAGCATCTTTCTTCAAACAGTTGCCGAAGGATTTCTTCCAGCCAGCCGAAGACTATATCCAGACTCCGTATGTTCACTACATCGGTACCCTGTTCGGTAACGTGAAAGTGTACGAAGTACCTGCTGGTATTTGTAAGAACTTAACGACAGAGAACATTCAGTTCAGCTCGATGGATGTGCTGTGCTACGTCCGTGATGAAAATCCAGGTAAAGCAGGCTTCGTGACTGGTGATGCTGTCCCGGCCATCCCGTTCCAGCATCCGACCACTCCGGCGCTGGTCAACCGTACCACGCTGTGGGGTTCGGCTATCAACGATATGCACCCACGCAACGGCGCTGATTACTTCACTCGTGTAACGCTGACAATGGCCAAAAAAGGCGGGCTTAACTTCATAAGCGGCGACACGATTGATGCCGGTGACTCTGAGTAATCAGGGGAAGTTCTCCGTTTAACATAGCGCCCCCGTGCGGGGCGCATAACAGGGAAAGTTATGTCTCAATATTCAATTCAACAGTCATTAGGTAATGCATCCGGCGTCGCGGTTAGCCCGATCAATGCCGATGCGACGTTATCTACCGGTGTTGCATTAAATAGCAGCTTGTGGGCTGGTATTGGCGTATTTGCGCGTGGCAAGCCGTTTACTGTTCTTGCGGTTACTGAGTCCAATTACGAAGATGTTCTCGGCGAACCGCTGAAGCCGTCTTCCGGCTCACAGTTCGAACCAATTCGCCATGTATACGAAGCTATTCAGCAAACGTCTGGTTATGTTGTCCGTGCTGTTCCGGATGATGCGAAGTTCCCGATTATTATGTTCGATGAATCAGGCGAACCGGCTTACAGTGCGTTGCCATACGGTTCTGAAATTGAACTTGATAGCGGCGAAGCCTTTGCTATCTACGTTGATGATGGTGATCCGTGTATTTCACCTACCCGTGAGTTAACCATCGAAACGGCAACAGCGGACAGCGCGGGTAATGAACGCTTCCTCTTAAAACTGACCCAGACGACTTCGCTCGGCGTGGTAACGACCCTGGAGACACACACTGTGTCTTTGGCGGAAGAAGCGAAAGATGACATGGGCCGCTTGTGTTATCTGCCTACGGCTCTGGAAGCCCGTTCTAAATATCTGCGCGCGGTTGTTAATGAAGAGCTGATTTCGACGGCGAAAGTAACAAATAAAAAATCGTTGGCGTTCACTGGTGGTACCAACGGTGATCAGTCGAAAATCTCAACCGCTGCGTACCTGCGTGCGGTGAAAGTGCTGAACAATGCGCCGTACATGTACACCGCTGTTCTTGGCCTGGGCTGCTATGACAATGCGGCTATCACCGCATTAGGTAAAATCTGTGCAGATCGCCTGATTGATGGCTTCTTTGATGTCAAACCGACATTAACGTACGCAGAAGCACTACCAGCTGTTGAGGATACCGGTTTACTTGGTACCGATTATGTAAGCTGTTCTGTCTATCACTACCCGTTCTCCTGCAAAGACAAATGGACCCAATCCCGTGTGGTCTTTGGTCTGTCTGGCGTGGCGTATGCGGCGAAAGCTCGTGGCGTCAAGAAAAACTCTGATGTCGGCGGTTGGCATTACTCACCGGCTGGTGAAGAACGTGCCGTCATTGCTCGTGCGTCAATTCAACCGCTGTATCCGGAAGATACCCCGGACGAAGAAGCAATGGTCAAGGGCCGTCTCAATAAAGTATCTGTTGGCACCTCTGGCCAGATGATCATTGACGATGCTTTAACTTGCTGCACGCAGGATAACTATCTGCACTTCCAGCACGTCCCATCCCTGATGAATGCAATCAGCCGTTTCTTTGTCCAGTTAGCCCGACAGATGAAGCATAGCCCGGACGGTATTACTGCGGCTGGCCTGACTAAAGGGATGACCAAACTTTTAGATCGCTTTGTCGCCTCCGGCGCTCTGGTGGCTCCTCGTGATCCTGATGCTGACGGTACAGAACCGTATGTGCTGAAAGTTACGCAGGCGGAATTCGATAAATGGGAAGTAGTCTGGGCCTGCTGCCCGACTGGCGTAGCCCGTCGTATCCAGGGCGTACCGCTGCTTATTAAGTAAGGGAATACAATGAGCAAAAACTTTTTTCAATCCGGGGCATTTTTGGGGAATGGACTGTCTCGTTTCGCTTTGAACTCTGATCCTGTGCAGCTGATGGAGTCTGCCCGAGCAAGCGCCGAACCGCCAACAGATCCGGTTATTAATAATAATCCGGAACCGGCGGCACAGACTAACGATAACATTCCATCTGCCCCGGCTCCTGAGCAAATCCTGGAAGGGAAAGACGGTAAAGAATGGACCGTCGAACAGGCGCACCAGATGATTCTGGAAGCTGCAAATCGAAGTGCTATGCAGAATGCGTTGAGTGATGCGGCCGACGCCGTTTTCGCCTGGGCTGATAGCGGTGATCTGACTTTCGACTCCCTTGATGGTTTCGTTCAGGCTATCGCTGGTATCTCTGATGACGACGACTCCGAAGTTACAGAAGAACAGGACGATGCCTATAACGAAGCATGGGCAAATGTTGCTGACTTCCTCGCAGCATGCGGTGTAGATGATGACCTGATCGAAGCACTGGCTGACGATGAAGACGACGACGCAGCTGCTGATGTTGGTGCCTCTATCGCTGGTTTAGATAGCGACGACCGCGACGAACTGGAAGCGGCGTTTGTTGTTGCTGGCACTTCTGATGAAATGCTGACTGAAGCATTTAAGAAGGTTGTTCGTAACGGTGAGATCAAACTCATCCGTAAACGCCTGCGTAAAAAACGTCTGACTGCGGCTCAAAAATCGGCGCTGAAAAAAGCGCGTCGAAAAGCCCAGACCGGCGCGGCAAAACTTGCCCGCAAAAAGTCAATGAAACTGCGCCGTAAGCGCCTTGGCTAAAGGAGGAGGCCGGAGAACTCCGGCCTTTAACTTGAATGGCACCTATTCCTTATGGGGTTTACAGCCAGGCTGACGGTGTATCGCCATTTCTGAAAGTTACTTTAACGAACTCTCAGTACCAGGTTACCGGATATATCAGCCAGGGGGCGGCAATGAACATGGCCCAGAATTGGGAAGCGCCGTTTACCGGTATGTCCATGGGATCTGTTGCTGGTGCCTTCAGTGGTTTTGCGCAGGTTGGTACTGAAACAACGTCGGTTGCCCGTTGGAACAGCTTAATGGTTTGGGAAGGGGGAACACCGCCGACTTTCACGCTGCCAGTAACTTTCATCGCTTTGTTTGACCCATTCACGGAGGTTTCAGGAGCTATCGCCGCATTGTCAGCGATGATTAGCCCGGAACTTAAAGATGCCAGTATTGGTGGTCGAATCCCGGAGCGTGTGACGCTAAACATTGGTCGCCGGATCAACATCATTGATGTCGCTATCCAGGACATAAGTTTCGATCTCGATGCGCCCAGGGACAGCAATGGGCATTTCCTGAAAAACACCGTCAACCTCCAGTTGACCGGTTCTTCGATATATAACAGCTCCGATATTGTTCGGGCGTTCCAGTAAAAGGATTTTATATGGGGCACAATAACACTAAGGGAAACCGTAAATTTATTAAGGGCCGCTATACTGCCAACGCGGCCAAAGGCGAACGACTGGTATCTTCTGAATTCCAGCTCACTTTTGCAGGCCATGAAGATATCAGCGTACTGGTTCGCACGTCGCAAATTCCTGAAATGACCCGCGAGGATGTGGAGGACTATGGTCCGAATGGTGTGAAGTTCAACCAGCACGGACCAATTCGAAACTCTGGGGAAATCCAGGTCCAGTGCGTGGAGACTATCGAAGGCGATATTCTTCAGTTCATCAAGGATCGCATTGCGGCGAAGGACTATGTTGATATCACGATGGCTGCTACCCCTGAATCCAAATCTTCCGGGGTTAACGCTGTAACAAAAGCTGCTACAACAATTGAAATGTTGGACTGCAAAATCTACAGTGATGCAATCGACTTTAGTACCGAAGATGTGACTGCCGCTGTGCGCCCGTCACTTCGTATCGTCTACAACTGGATTGAGTGGGATTAAGAGTCATCCCTTGTATTTTAAAGCTCCTTCGGGAGCTTTTTTATTTGGAGATGAAAGGGTGCATTGAGGATACCTGACACACTAAGAGTGGCGGAGATCTCTCCCCGCCAGGTCTCTTACCTTTCAGATTCGTAGGCTGTGAAGACAGTGACCTCCGTCTGGCCGGTTCGGATTCGTACCTCGCAGAGGTCTTTCCTCGTTACCAGTGCCGTCACAATGACGGTTAAACAGATGACGATCAGAGCGATTAACATCGCTTTTTGCTGCTTCATAGCCTGCTTCTCCTTGACCTTTTGGTCGGTAAGAGGCTAATCTACGTATGCTAAGCATAGATATGGCCTCAGATTAATGTTAAGCGTCTTGCAGGACGCGTAATGTTATCTGGGGCTTTCTTCTATCTGCTTTTCGGGTAATGCCTGAAGCAGATAGCCTCAAGCACCCGCAACGATTGTATCAATGTCTGGCTTTTTTTCTATAGAAATCACCTGGAAGGGTGAATATCCACATCAGAAGAAATGTTGCAGCAAACATGATCCCTAATGGCCAGACCGCGCCAAAGAAAATCCATACTAAGATCTCCTCTGCTCGTTCTTTGCGGTCGATATCGACAAGCATTTTTCGGCTGATCATGTATACACAGAAGCCAATACAAACATATCCTGCAAAAGCGATCGCTAACTGTAAAAAATCAGATTGCATCTCCGACCTCAAACTGAAAACGCCAGGTGACTCCAGATTAGAGCAATCTATCACCCTCTGAATCCTGCCGGTATACCCCATTGTTCGTTATCTTTATTTTTGGCTAAAACCGCATTAAGAGCTTCGTTTACCGTCATGCAATGCGGCAGATTATCGAAGTTTGATATCCCGCCAATATCAGGAGAACGCTTGTCCTTCAGGTAAGCATATTTCCGCGCTGCCGCCTCTACCTTCTGCTTGAACTCATGTTTTTGAGCGCGTTTTTTGGATAACCGCAGATTGTCAGCCTTTGCTTTTGCCTCAGCGATCCATGAAGTCAATTTTTTGAGTCTGGTCGTTCCGGCACCGCCGGAAACTGATCTTTTTGTTTTTTTAACTTGTGACTTCTTATTCTTTATTGCCACGTCATCCTGACAGGGGGAGGGGGTATCATTTTGACATGGGGGTGTGGATAAAAAATTAAATAAAGCCAATGTCTTAGCGAGAACAGCTTTAACCTTGGTTGCCGCTGAAGAGATCTTTAATTTGCTTTCAATCAGCGCATTTTTGGCTTGTTGTGCGAAGGCCAAAAAGGATGGTGTAAACCGGTACAGGTTAGCGCGACGTTCACGGTGATCGCCGATAACAATCTCTACAGACAGAATTCCTTTGTTTACAGCTTCACGGAATGCACGAACGACGGTTGATTGGCTATAACCAGTTTCTGCCGCGATCAGGCGGTGAGGCTTGTGAATGAAGTATTCACTGGTTGTTGCCGCGAGATTTGCACATTGCGACAGGATATGCCCGGCGCTACGGGATAGACCGGAGTGTGTTACAAAGCAGGCCAATTCATAGCCAGAAAAAGTAAAATCGCTCATCGTTATACAGCTCAGGAAAGTGACTTTAGCCAGCATTACAATGCTGGTGGTTCTTACTACGTCTGTTAGCGCGTTGCCGCGACAGGTACCAGCACACCAGCATCAAGCAATCGCTTCATCAGCCACTGCTGACCTTTGCCGGTTATACGAGTCGTGAAAGAAATCCTGCTTCCATTGCTTGTATCGATCACGGTTTCTTTAAGGGTGAAATACCCACGGGATATGTATTCTTGTTTGGGGACGTTCCTGCGTTCACCGGTTGCGATCAGAATTCCGTTATCACGCAACCAGGTGAAGAGATAGTTTTGGCCCAGGCCGAGCACTTTGGCATAGTTGCCGATTAGAACCCCGCTGGCGGTAGCAACGCGTTCGGCGAATTCGACTTTAGGTGCATCCATCAGCATTTTTTGCTCCAGCCGTTGCTTTTGCTCTGCCAGGTCAGCAGCCAAACGGAGAGCTTCTGGGAGGCTCTTCGGAATAGCAGGTTGTAATCTTCCGGCTCGATAGTCGATAAATGTCTGGTTTACCTTCAGCCGAAACGCGGGAGAAATCCAGCCTGCGTACTCCACTGCGAGCAATTCATGGGCAAAAGTGCCGCCGCCACGGCCTTCGAACGAAACTATGCAATTCTGCATAGTTTCTTTTTCAAGCTCTTCGATGAGCTGTTTGGCTGACAGCGTTCTTAGCCATTGAGCTGGCGCTTTATGGGCACCGAGTCCGCTCGCTCTGTGTAGAGCATTAAGGTTGTAACGGCCAGCGCGGTCGGTCGTAATTTCAACACCACAAATAACAGGCAGAGTGGTTGAAGGATCGACATTTTGATGAAGGTTTGATATATTCATCTCCGCATTGAATGTTTGTTGCATTTTTTCTCCAAATTTGCATCAACCTTCAATCACCAGCTCGAAATGGTGATTCTTTGCACTTAGAAAACGAAATTTATTAGAGCAAATTTTTCTAACTCGATCCAGATCGGGTTGGACGATCTGCTCAGAAACCTGCCAGTTTGCTGGCAGGTTTTTTTCTTTTGTTAACCTATTGCTACTGGTTTTAACAAACCAGCATCAAGTAGCTTGCGAGTTAACCACTGCTGGCCTTTACCCGTTAATTGGGGCGTCAGCCGTATCTGGTAGCCATTTTCATCATCCAGCACCACTTCTTTCACCGTGAAATACCCGGCGTTGATGTACTGTTGGCGCGGTACGTTTTTGCGCGCTCCAAAAGCCATGAGAATGCCATTCTGGCGCAACCATGAGAAAAGGGCGTTTTGCTTAAGTCCAACGACCTTTGCAAAGTTCCCGATCAGGATTCCATTAGCCACTGATACCCGGTCGGCAAAATCGACTTTAGGGGCAGCGGCCACCAGCTGTTGTTCCAGCTGCATTTTCTGTTCTGCTAACTCGGCAGCCAGGCGTAGAGCTTCTGGTAATGTTTGGGGGATCGATGGGGTAGGGGAGTTTGCCTGCTGCAATTCTTCCAGTTTGTCGATCAGCGAACGGCGGACGGCTTTTGATTCGCGTGCGGCGACTCGCAGGGCTTGTTTGTAGGTCATGGTTATGACAACCATAGGCGTACCGCCACCTGGCGGCACGGTTGCACTTTTTGTGTAACCGTCCTCACCTTCTAATTCGTCGAGTATTTTTTCGATGAATTTGTTGTTCCGAACCTCTGGTTCCCCACATAACTTACGCGCTTCATTGACCATCTTTAACAGTGTCAGGCTGTCGATTGTGTCTCCGGTGTTGGGGATGATATTCACGGCTGGTGCTGGCGTAGCTGACGTAACAGGTGCTGTTTTTTCAACATTCAAATTATTACCGGTCATTCTATGTGCCTCCTTTCTCATTTCTGCTGCCACTGTTGCGTAACGTAGACGTCCTTGTTCAATCAAATAATCCCTGATCTCGGCTATCAGTAGCTTGTTGATCACAGCCTTATCTGTTCGGGTATAAAAACGTCTGGTTATCATGAAATAGTTGGCAATTGCGCCGGGGATCTCCCGTGTCGGCATACAGGCAGTATGCAGGGCGATCGCTTCGGCTATGTCATTACGGGTGACGAGAGGTTTTTTCATAAACCCCCCTGAACGTCGGCAGAGAAGGGGAGGCTCCAGTAACTAAGTGGATTGCGCGAGTTAGTTGAAAAACGGGCAGTAAAAATGCAGGGGCCGTCAGGCAATTGAGAGCGTGCTTCGTCTTCTGTTGCTGCGATAACGAAGTGATAGTGGTGTTTTTTACAGGAATAGAAACGCCAGATGAATTCTTGGCGTGCGCAAGGATTGGCATTAACCATAGTTACGGCCTCACAATCAGGTTTAACAACCTGCTACCCGCTGTCAAACAGGTGGCAGGACGTGACAGGGTTGACAGACTGGCGATTGTGAAACCAGCAGGCCGAAGCCTCCCCATCACGCCCCACCATAATTTGGGCGTAACGCGGTTTAACGGACACAAAAATACCGCAATATCGGAAATCTGCGGTTGTCCGCACAATCATTCAGGCTGTCAAACCTGGTCGCAGAATTTGCTACGACGGCGGAACTATAAGCCTGAACGATTAAAAGGTCAATATGATGCGAAAAGATAGCATTCGTGACTTAAAAATACAAATTTATTAGAGCATTGTTTGTTTAATAAATGCACAATTGGATCTAATAACCTCTTTTTTTTAAAGGCGAAAATATGTACCCTAAATGAGTTATAAGGCAGGTGAGGTTATAATGAGAAAACTATTACTACCGTTATTATTTATGGCTGGGACTGTTAATGCAGCATCAAGCGTAAAGGAGATTTGTACCGATTATACGAAATACCTTGGGCACGTTTACGGATTTGCTGTCAGTGAAGACGAATCCATGCGCAAGAAGTTACTGTCAGATATGAAGCGCCTTAAACTTTCTGAAGCGATGGTGCAGCAGGAACTGTATAAAGTCTCAACCAACGCAAATGCTAAATACCAATATTCTCGCCTATTAAACCCCGATGCAAATGAGATCAATCGAAGCACTTTCGATTATATGGTAAAGGCATGCGAAACAGCTCCTGATTTTGCTATCCCTAGCTGGGGTGTGCTGGTGGCGAGCAATGCCGTTAATAAAGAAGATGTTGGAAGAAATGGCATTGACTCAATCAGAAATGCCCCAGGAATGCGCCATCAAAACGTGCAGGGTACGCTTGAAGAACGAGCCAGGGGGCCGGGTGTAGCTCCATAATTTAATGAATAATATTAAATTCTCTGGGCATAGTGGATCTAACAATATGGACTATGCCTATAATATCTAAAACAAAAAGGATAAAAATATGAAATTATATAAGTC
>NZ_PTRE01000133.1 GCF_002965065.1 Escherichia sp. MOD1-EC7003 | reverse complement strand
TGCCCTGGAAAGTTGATCTGAGCTCTCAGTAAATATCAATACGGTTCTGACGAGCCGCTTACTGACGAACGACGCCTGATGCAGAAAGCAATCCATAAAACGCACGATAAAAATTATGCCCGCAGGCTGACTGCCATGCTGATGCTGCACCGGGGCGACCGCGTCAGCGACGTTGCCAGAACGCTCTGCTGTGCCCGTTCCCCGGCGGTAAACATGGTCTGGCAAAAGTGTAGCGGTATTCGGCGCAGCTATTTAGAATGTGGATTATATTCTTCTGGGGCGGGCTTCTTCACTTAGAACATTTTCAATCTTTGGTTTCAGCTTCGTGCAGAATTCGAGCGGCTTCTTGCGTAACATTATACATTGCCTGCTCATCATTACCGCCAGCCCCAGCAATCGTCAATGCAACCCCAGCATAAATTTCTGGATAGCTATGTGTGAATATATCCAGGGCATTTACATGTTTCTCTTCCATTCCTGCATCACAACGAACCTTATTTATTCCCGTTGCCATTGATTGTGGAGGACAGGAGCCTTCTGCACGAAAATAGTGATGTGACAGATCCGAGATAGCTTTGCATCCTTCTGCTTGGTTCAAGCTAGGCGCGGCCCATGTTTTACCAAAATGCTCGGCAGCGTAACGTGTTGCAAGAGTGGCATCAGAGGAGGAGCCAGAGGTTCCGCTCATGACCGGTAGCCCAGCTTTATCACGCATGATTGTGCCGATATCTTGAGAAAGATCCATGCCTGTTTGTGTGCGGGTGGAGTGTGTACCGTTACGCTGAGCATCAACGCGATTGTTTGCGCGGAATGTCATTCGCTCCTGAATTTTTAGCCTTCCAGCCAACACTTGGCCGGTCTGTGCAAGCTCGAAACCGGAGAGTGTTTGCTCTTTCGTGAATGGTCCAGCAGAACCACACAGCATCATTGAGAAGGCAGAACGGGCACTATCGGATAATTTTAATCCACGACTACCGTAAAATGGTGAACCAGGTTTTGGCTCCTCTGAACCAAGAGCCTCTTTTCCTAGCTGCTCACGGTCGTTTCCATCCCAGCGTGTTTCCGTTTTCCAAAGGCCACGCTCCAGATGCCCCATCCATGCTGTTTGTTTGAATACAGGAGATTCTGGATTAGTTAGCCCCTCAACGGTCGAACGCAGAATCTTCTCTTCTGCTTTGCGATGTCTCAGATAATTCTCTGCTCGTGTTTGCAGATGCTCTAATGATTTGTAATTATTGTTGGAAAGTGCAATTTGTAGGAATGACCTCACAGTTAGCGGCGAGTCAGCATCTGGCTGATAAGGTTGAGTTCCTATGTGGGCTTGGCTACACAATCCATCCTTCAGAGTATTACTGTCAGTTGTATATCTACCGATTTGTGAATCGCTTACAACTGGTTTGATTCTGTTCGCCATACCACTTGACGGTTTATTACTTGCGTTTTCACCATTTGCCCCAGGGCTGAAGAATCCAGAAATACTTCTTTGACTGCTTTCGGGCTTTGCTGCAAACATATCCACTATTCCTTATTATATAAATGTATGTCCCGAGTCTAGTTTACATCCATTTTTTGTTACTGCAATAAACACTTATAATCCATTTTGTAAATAAGAATTAAAAAACAAATAATGTTCGCACTAAATAGCTGCGCCTAATATCGCTACACTTTTGCCAGACCATGCTTTCCTCCCGGGTATGGACTGGCGGTTTCCATAAAGTGATTAACTTTTTTTAGCAGTTGCCACATCGAACCACACTGATGATTCCGGGTTATCGTGTCGTGCAATGCCTGCCATAGCTGTTCAACATGATTTACCCATGGTGAGTAAACCGGCTGATAAATCACCCTGAACTTCGGATTCTGCTTTAGCCAGCGCTGTGTTTCCCTGCTTGATGCGGGCTTACCAGGAATCACGGTTTGGGAGCCGCCTGGAGAAATGAAATCTGAAACATGGCAAGTGAATCTGGGCTGTATAATTCCGGCAAGTGTCATCTGTATTTAAAGGTCGTGTGAGTATGAAATTTATGGAATGTGCTGTCCGGGATGTGATTTATGGGACCAATGTCCGTATTGTCAAACCGGTCAACATTTATGAATGTGAACTCAGGGACAATGTGTTTGTCGGCCCCTTCGTTGAGATACAGAAAGGCTGTGTCATTGGTAGTGGAAGCCGGATACAGTCGCACACGTTTATTTGTGAGAACGTAACACTGGGGGAGAACTGCTTCATTGGTCATAACGTGACGTTCGCCAACGATCTGTTTCGTTCAGGAGCACCAGAACCGTCACCGGATAACTGGATCAGCATTACCCTGGGGGATTCGGTTACTGTTGGCAGTGGAGCCATTATTCTGTCTCCGTATATATGCAGCGGAGCTGTTATTGGTGCGGGTTCAGTTGTGGTAAAACCGATTGAGAACAAAGGCATTTATGCAGGAAACCCAGCAAGACTGCTCAGAATATTATGAAAAAGAAAAGGGCCGTTACTGGCCCTTTTTATCAGAGGTAGGTCTGTGAATACGGCAGGTGTACAGAAATCGACTGCCGGGGATCGATTTCCAGGGCCGCCCGGTATTCTGCGTCAGTGATATCACCTTTTTTCAGTAAATAACCGAGAGCATCGTTTCCCAGCCCTGACAGTATGCGTATTCTGGCGATCCGGACTGGCAAATAACCCATCAAAAACGTTATTGCCAGACATTGCGAACTCACCAATTTTGATTATTGGAGCCACTTTTTCATAAGTTCCGTGAAATTATTTTATAATAACGACCCTGTTTATTTTATGTAATGACTGGCAATAAAATAACTTGATTAAGTTCCCTTTATCCAGCCTGATAGTGGATAAAGGAAACTCAATCATAATTTAATTAGTTTATTAACTTCATCGCATTCTTTTTTGTCTCCTCATCACTTTTTTGCTCCGATTGTGAAGAGGACTGAATGATTGTTGAAGAATTTAAATCGGCCATCTCTTTTGGAAATAGCGATCTCAATATATTCACGATATCTGAAAATGTGGTTTCTTTCGTCAGCAGTTCACATAAAAGGAAAGGGGCCCTGGGATCTTGTCTGTATAAGGCCAGACCTGCCGTCAGTGCAGCCCGGTTAAGGCGGCTGCGTTCCCCTTGCGGGATACTGTCCAGTGTATCACAAACAATTTTATCTGTTTGATTTACATCTGGATTTAGCTTAAAGGCAATGGTTCTGCGCTTGTCCATCATTAATTACCTATGAGATACATACCGTTAACTAAATCATATTGAGAGTTATTGGTTTTAAAAAAACGTTCATCACGAATCTGTGTGTGTTTTTTTACTGCATCGCATATTAATTCTGCGCCACCACCTATAACCATAACATGAGTATAACCAGAAAATTCATTGAGTGTATTTAATACACGTTGCTCAAGTTTACGAAGTGCTTCATTCATTGCTTCGGTGACTATTGATATTTTGTTCTCATCATTAATTCGTTGCTTCAGATAGTTATTATCTTTTCTGTGAATAATTATATCGTCAGCAAGATAGCTACTTCCTTTTGTTCTCGCAAGAGAAAGGGCATCTTTTACTGCAGATGTGACCAGAGATACACCAAGAGATGAGTCTCCGTATATTTTACTGATCCCCGATAATTTCCCCATTACCTGAGAAATATCTAATGTGGTGCCCCCGAGATCTATAATTAATAAAGAATCTAACTCATCCAGTTCTTGTAGAACTTCATAACCTGCCGGTATAGATTCAGGCATGACTTTTACATCTTTTATTGTGAATGTATCCCCACCATTTAATGTAATTTTTTTCCGGAAGTTTGCTTTCTTACGCTCAATATTTTCCGTATTGGGTTGGTTATTCCTGTCGTAATACTCTGTCAGAGGAAGTGTGCAAACAATATCCACTTCGCTTACCGGCAGACCACTGGTCAGTAAGGCGTGGTGCACCGCAACGACATTAACGTCGCTGTATTGCCATGCGATATTGGTTGTGACTACAGCATCCGGGCTGATTGGATCAAATGAATACTGTTCGCCGTTCAGTGTGTAGTTAAAGACCTTTTTATCACCAAAAGAAACTGCCCACTCGCGTTTGAAGCTGTTCGGGCTAATGTGCTGTTTAATTGTTCCGTCACTTTCCTGCCACTGTAGTTTGATGTTTGTTGAACCGTCATCAATGAATACCAACATTTATAAAACTCCTTATGGTGTTTTTTTTGGTGTGTGTTTGGGTGTGTTTTGGGTTTTAAGTGGGTTTATTTGTCAAGTTTACCCCATTTTAACTATCAATCAATGATTATTTGTCTTGTTTTGGTGTTTTATTGGGTTTGGTGTGGGTTGTTTTTGGGTTTTATTTGGCGGATAACAAAAGATGTCGCCGGGCTCCTCTTTTTACTGCGCCGGCTGACGCGGCGCGGCAGAAACGCTGCCTGTGGTCAGTGTCCCGCGTCCGGCCGAGCACGGGACGGGCGCTTTTACCGCTCCCGGCTGGCGTCGGTGACAGTGTACGCCAGCCCGTCGCCCTTTTCTGATGAGCGCCCTTCAAGCCGCTTTCGCGGCATAGCCTTGCCGTCAAAAAGACGACGGCTGCGGTATTCCACGGTCGGCCTGACCCGTTACCGGGCGCGGTGAACAGCCCACAGGCAGCGGGGAACGGGCGCCACAGGGGCGCCCTCCCGATGCTCCTGTGAGGATAATTCCCATGCCAAACTGGTGCAGTAACCGTATGTATTTTTCTGGTGAACCGGCACAGATCGCTGAGATTAAACGACTGGCCAGCGGCGCAGTCACACCGCTTTATCGCCGCGCCACAAATGAAGGTATTCAGCTGTTTCTGGCCGGAAGTGCCGGACTTCTGCAGATCACTGAAAATATCCGCTCTGAGCAGTGCCCCGGAGTGACGGCTGCCGGACGTGGTGCTGTATCGCCGGAAAATATCGCGTTCACCCGCTGGCTGACACACCTGCAGAACGGTGTACTGCTGGATGAGCAAAACTGCCTGATGTTGCATGAACTCTGGCTGCAGAGCAGTACTGGACAGCATCGCTGGGAAGGGTTACCGGATGATGTCAGGGAAACTATCACTGTGCATTTCACCGCAAAAAGAGGTGACTGGTGTGACATCTGGGGTAACGAGGATGTATCGGTGTGGTGGAACCGTCTGTGTGACAACGTACTGCCGGAAAAAACCATGCCGTTTGACCTGCTGACGGTTTTGCCGACCCGCCTGGATTGAACCGCCCCGGGTTTCCTGGAGAGTATTTTACCTGTGAACTCAGGCTGCCAGCTCATCATTTCCGATGGAAGCAT
>NZ_PTRE01000132.1 GCF_002965065.1 Escherichia sp. MOD1-EC7003 | reverse complement strand
TACTTTTAGTAACTTACAGGTGTCTCATATCGGCGACAGTTTAATTTCTGACGGTAATCATTAAAGATTCAGCGAAGGAAAAAAACGTAAGAAAAAAGCCATAAAAACCATGAGGTTATTATGGCTGATTTGAGGAGAGAAAGGAGAGGGGCTGTTTGTTAAATGTATAACGACGCTTCCCCCACCGGGCGCGTTTTGAAGCGACGGTGGATCCAGAGGTACTGCTCCGGCGCGCGCATGATCTCTTTTTCGATAATCTTGTTCATATAGGCAGCGGCTTGATTTTCATCTGCCGGGTAGCCTTCCATTTCAGGTGTGATGTACAAACGATATCCGCTGTAATCCGCTTTCCTTACCATTGTTACGGTCAACATGGCTGCGCCCGAGAGACGAGAGAGGACATAGGTGCCATTGGTTGTGGCGACATTTTCCACTGCAAAAAACGGCGCGAAGGAACTGCCTTTACGACCATAATCCTGATCGGGAGCAAACCATACCGCTTCACCTTTCTTCAGCGCACCGACAATACCGCGCAGATTATTTCTGCTGATCATCGCTTTGTTAGATCGCATGCGACCACGGGTCTGCACCCATTCCATCAACTGATTATTATGTGGACGATAGGTGGCCATCATTGGTTGGCAAAGCCCCATCACCCGACCGCCCAGTTCCAGCGACATAAAATGGACGCCGACAACCATCACGCCGCGATTTTGTATTTGTGCGTGTTTGAGGTTATCCAGCCCTTCAACATCAAACCATTTACGTACGCGGCTGTCGGGCCAGAACCACGCCATGCCGGTTTCTACCAGTGCCATACCGAGTGAGCGAAAGTTTTCGGCAATTATCTTCTCGCGCTCTTCAGCAGAATGTTGCGGGAAACAAAGTTCCAGGTTTTTACGGGCGATAGATTCACGACGTTTCAGGAATGGTCGCGCCATCGCGCCGATACGCGTGCCGAGAAAGCAAAGAACAGGATAAGGAAGCTGTACCCAAAGCCAGAGTACACCAAGCCCAAACCATGTGAGCCAGTAGCGAGGATGCAGAAACTCGCGGGAAAATTTGCATTGTGGAAACATAGTTACCTTCTGTAGATACGAATTGTTGTATCGCAGAAGATTCCATGTCGACAGCGGTACACTCAATTGATTAGGCCATCATGTACGACAATGGTTCCTGTAAAGAGTGTAAAGACTAGTCAGGACATAACCACGAGGAGCATGAATGCGGTTTCTGTACTTTATCACTGGCTGACTGCTTTCAGCTACTGATTATTAATCGTGCAAAGTAAATATTTTTCCGCACACAACAGGCTTGCATTTAACATGCTGTTTTCATTGATGCTTAGCAAAAATTGCCAGAGGTTAAGGATAGTCTTACTATTAAAGTGACTGAAGTTACAGGTTTTTTAGCGCGGCAGGAGGTTGAGCTATGATTTATTTATCGTATTGTCGTGTCGGCTGATAGGGCGTTGAGAATATCGTTGGGTCTCGCCAGTGACACCTGTTTCTGCTACAGTGCCCGTTTTACGGCAAACGGCTTGGGTATGGCTTCATTAAAGGATGTCGCACGCCTGGCGGGAGTGTCGATGATGACAGTCTCCCGGGTGATACATAATGCAGAATCTGTGCGTCCAGCAACGCGTGACTGCGTATTGCAGGCGATCCAGACCCTGAATTATGTTCCTGATCTTTCTGCCCGTAAGATGCGTGCTCATGGACGTAAGCCGTCGACTCTCGCCGTGCTGGCGCAGGATACTGCTACTACCCCTTTCTCTGTTGATATTCTTCTTGCCATTGAGCAAACGGCCAGCGAGTACGGCTGGAATAGTTTTTTAATCAATATTTTTTCTGAAGATGATGCTACCCGCGCGGCACGTCAGCTGCTTGCCCACCGTCCGGATGGCATTATCTATACTACAATGGGACTGCGGCATATCACGCTGCCTGAGTCTCTGCATGGTGAAAATATTGTATTGGCGAACTGTGTGGCAGATGACCCAGCGTTACCCAGTTATATCCCTGATGATTACACTGCACAATATGAAGCAACACAGCTTTTGCTCGCGGCGGGCTATCGTCAACCGCTATGCTTCTGGCTACCGGAAGGCGTGCTGGCGACAGGGTATCGTCGTCAGGGATTTGAACAGGCCTGGCTTGATGCCGGACGAGATCTGGCTGAGGTGAAACAATTTCACATGGCAATAGGTGATGAGCACTACACCGATCTCGCAAGTTTACTCAATGTCCACTTCCAATCTGGCAAACCAGATTTTGATGTTCTGATTTGTGGTAACGATCGCGCAGCCTTTGTGGCTTATCAGGTTCTTCTGGCGAAAGGGGTACGTATCCCGCAGGATGTCGCCGTAATGGGCTTTGATAATTTGGTTGGCGTCGGGCATCTGTTTTTACCGCCGCTGACCACAATTCAGCTTCCACATGACATTATCGGGCGGGAAGCTGCATTGCATATTATTGAAGGGCGAGAAGGGGGAAGGGTGACGCGGATCCCTTGCCCGCTGCTGATCCGTTGTTCTACCTGATATTATGTTATCCCAGTTGCCAGAGTGCTCCATGTTGCAGCACGGCCACGCCATGGGCGGCATAGAGTGACAGTTCCCTTTCTTCTGGCTGCGGATAGATTCGGCTGCTCATCACCGCTTCCCCGTCGTTAATAAAGACTTCCACAGATGATGTATCGATAAATATCCTTAGGGCGAGCGTGTCACGCTGTGGGAGGGGAATACTACGGTAACCGTCTAAATTCTCGTGCGGGTAATACCGCCACAACACAAGTCGCTCAGATTGGTTATCAACATACAGCCGCATTCCCGTGCCGAGCTGTAATCCGTAATGTTCGGCATCACTGTTCTTCAGAGCCCACTGCAACTGAATCTCAACCGCTTGCGCGTTTTCCTGCAAAACATCTTTGTTGCTGATTGTGCGGGGAGAGACAGATTGATGCTGCTGGCGTAACGACTCAGCTTCATGTACCGGGCGTTGTAGGAGTTTGCCATTGCTCTCTGATAGCTCGCGAGCCAGCGTCATGCAGCCAGCCCAGCCTTCACGTTTTGAGGGCATTGGCGATTCCCACATATCCATCCAGCCGATAACAATACGCCGACCATCCTTCGCTAAAAAGCTTTGCGGTGCATAGAAGTCATGCCCGTGATCAAGTTCAGTAAAATGCCCGGATTGTGCAAAAAGTCGTCCTGGCGACCACATTCCGGGTATTACGCCACTTTGAAAGCGATTTCGATAACTGTATCCCTCGGCATTCATTCCCTGCGGGGAAAACATCAGATAATGCTGATCGCCAAGGCTGAAAAAGTCCGGACATTCCCACATATAGCTTTCACCCGCATCAGCGTGAGCCAGTACGCGATCGAGAGTCCATTCACGCAATGAACTGCCGCGATAAAGTAGGATCTGCCCCGTGTTGCCAGGATCTTTCGCCCCAACAACCATCCACCAGGTGTCGGCTTCACGCCACACTTTAGGATCGCGGAAGTGCATGATTCCTTCTGGTGGAGTGAGGATCACACCCTGTTTCTCGAAATGAATACCATCCCGGCTGGTAGCCAGACATTGTACTTCGCGAATTGCATCGTCATTACCTGCACCATCGAGCCAGACGTGGCCGGTGTAGATAAGTGAGAGGACACCATTGTCATCGACAGCACTGCCTGAAAAACACCCGTCTTTGTCATTCTCGTCCCCTGGCACTAGCGCAATAGGCTCATGCTGCCAATGGATCATATCGTCGCTGGTGGCATGTCCCCAATGCATTGGCCCCCAGTGTTCGCTCATCGGGTGATGTTGATAAAACGCGTGATAACGATCGTTAAACCAGATCAGGCCGTTTGGATCGTTCATCCACCCGGCAGGAGGCGCGAGGTGAAAATGGGGATAGAAAGTGTTACCCCGGCGCTCGTGAAGTTTTGCCAGTGCATTTTGCGCCGCATGCAATCGAGATTGCGTCATTTTAATCATCCTGGTTAAGCAAATTTGGTGAATTGTTAACGTTAACTTTTATAAAAATAAAGCCCCTTTTCTCTGTAAGTGTGAATAACATCACAAATGTTAACGTTAACTATGACGTTTTGTGATCGAATATGCATGTTTTAGTAAATCCATGACGATTTTGCGAAAAAGAGGTTTATCACTATGCGTAAGTCAGATGAATTTGGGGGAAAAAAATGTCAGCCAAAGTATGGGTTTTAGGGGATGCGGTCGTAGATCTCTTGCCTGAATCAGATGGGCGGCTACTGCCTTGTCCTGGCGGAGCGCCAGCTAACGTTGCGGTGGGAATCGCCAGATTAGGTGGAATAAGTGGGTTTATAGGTCGGGTGGGTGATGATCCTTTTGGTGCGTTAATGCAAAGAACGCTGCTAACGGAGGGAGTCGATACCACGTATCTCAAGCTGGATGAATGGCACCGGACATCCACTGTGCTTGTCGATCTGAACGATCAGGGAGAACGTTCATTTACGTTTATGGTCCGCCCCAGTGCCGATCTTTTTTTAGAGACGACAGACTTGCCCTGCTGGCGACATGGCGAATGGTTACATCTCTGTTCAATTGCGTTGTCTGCTGAACCTTCGCGTACCAGTGCATTTACTGCGATGACGGCGATCCGGCGTGCCGGAGGTTTTGTCAGCTTCGATCCCAATATTCGTGAAGATCTCTGGCAAGACGAGCAGTTGCTCCACTTGTGCTTGCGGCAGGCGCTAAAACTGGCAGATGTCGTCAAGCTCTCGGAAGAAGAATGGCGACTTATCAGTGGAAAAACACTGAACGATCGGGATATATGCGCCCTGGCAAAAGAGTATGAGATTGCCATGCTGTTGGTGACTAAAGGTGCAGAAGGGGTCGTGCTTTGTTATCGAGGACAAGTTCACCATTTTGCTGGAATGTCTGTGAATTGTGTCGATAGCACGGGGGCGGGAGATGCGTTCGTTGCCGGGTTACTCACAGGTTTGTCCTCTACGGGGTTATCTACAGATGAGAGAGAAATGCGACGAATTATCGATCTCGCTCAACGTTGCGGAGCACTTGCAGTAACGGCGAAAGGAGCGATGACAGCGCTGCCATGTCGACAAGATCTGGAATAGTGAGAAGTAAGCGGCGAGGCCACTCTTGACTCTGAATAGGACGTGAATTTTTAATGACAGGCAGGTAATTATGGCACTGAATATTCCATTCAGAAATGTGTACTATCGTTTTGCATCCAGTTACTCATTTCTCTTTTTTATTTCCTGGTCGCTGTGGTGGTCGTTATATGCTATTTGGCTGAAAGGACATCTGGGGTTGACAGGGACGGAATTAGGTACACTTTATTCGGTCAATCAGTTTACCAGTATTCTATTTATGATGGTCTACGGCATCGTTCAGGATAAGCTCGGCCTTAAGAAACCGCTCATCTGGTGTATGAGTTTCATTCTGGTCTTGACCGGACCGTTTATGATTTACGTTTATGAACCGTTACTGCAAAGCAATTTTTCAATAGGTCTAATTTTGGGGGCGCTCTTTTTTGGCCTGGGGTATCTGGCGGGCTGTGGTTTGCTCGACAGCTTCACAGAAAAAATGGCGCGAAATTTCCATTTCGAATATGGAACAGCACGCGCCTGGGGATCTTTTGGCTATGCTATTGGCGCGTTCTTTGCCGGCATCTTTTTCAGTATCAATCCCCATATCAACTTCTGGCTGGTCTCGCTATTTGGCGCTGTATTTATGATGATCAACATGCGTTTTAAAGATCAGGATCAGCAGTGCGTAGCGGTGGATGCGGGAGGGTTAAAAAAAGAGGATTTTATCGCAGTTTTCAAGGATCGAAACTTCTGGGTTTTCGTCATATTTATTGTGGGGACGTGGTCTTTCTATAACATTTTTGATCAACAACTCTTTCCTGTTTTTTATGCGGGTTTGTTCGAATCACACGATGTAGGGACACGCCTGTATGGTTATCTCAACTCATTCCAGGTTGTACTCGAAGCACTGTGCATGGCGATTATTCCTTTCTTTGTGAATCGGGTAGGGCCAAAAAATGCGTTACTTATCGGTGTTGTGATTATGGCGTTGCGTATTCTTTCCTGCGCACTGTTTGTTAACCCCTGGATTATTTCATTAGTGAAGCTGTTACATGCCATTGAGGTTCCACTTTGTGTTATATCTGTATTCAAATACAGCGTGGCAAACTTTGATAAGCGTCTGTCGTCGACGATCTTCCTGATTGGTTTTCAAATTGCCAGTTCGTTGGGGATTGTGTTGCTTTCAACCCCGACAGGAATACTCTTTGACCACGCAGGCTACCAGACGGTTTTCTTCGCAATTTCGGGTATTGTCTGCCTAATGTTGCTATTTGGCATTTTCTTCCTGAGTAAAAAACGCGAGCAAATCGTAATGGAAACGCCTGAACCTTCAGCAATATAGACGTAAACTTTTTCCGGTTGTTGTCGATAGCTCGTAACCGGCTCATTTAAACCGTCTGGTCTGTTTCCTCCGGCTCTACAAAAATAATGTCCA
>NZ_PTRE01000131.1 GCF_002965065.1 Escherichia sp. MOD1-EC7003 | reverse complement strand
AGAGTCAGAGAACAGATATCGTTCTTACTGTAAAACCGTGGCCAGAATTACTTGACCACT
Organism: Escherichia sp. MOD1-EC7003; assembly: GCF_002965065.1. Classification (GTDB taxonomy): domain Bacteria; phylum Pseudomonadota; class Gammaproteobacteria; order Enterobacterales; family Enterobacteriaceae; genus Escherichia. Next base: position 28,383 of record NZ_PTRE01000131.1, on the reverse strand, counting down.
ACAAAGTGACTTCGCTGACGCAACAGCAAAGAGCGGAACTGTGGGCGGGTATCAGGCACGATATTGGTCTGTCAGGAGATTCGCCGCTGCTTTCGCGTCACTTCCCTGCTGCTGAACATAATCTGGCGCAACGTCTGCTCACCGCGCAAAAAAGCCATTCTGCCCGCCAGCTTTTAGCCCAATTAGGGGAGTATTTACGTCTGGGGAATAATCGTCAGGCGGTCACGGATTATATCCGTCATAACTTTGGTCAGATGCCGCTGAATCAGCTCTCACCGGAGCAATTAAAAACCATTCTCACTCTGTTGCAGGAAGGGAAAATGGTTATTCCACAACCGCAGCAGCGCGAGGCGACCGACCGTCCTTTATTACCAGCAGAGCACAATACGCTCAAACAGCTGGTGACCAAACTTGCGGCGGCAACGGGGGAACCCAGCAAACAGATCTGGCAATCGATGCTGGAACTTTCCGGGGTGAAAGATGGTGAATTAATTCCAGCGAAACTGTTTAACCATCTGGTGACCTGGCTACAGGCACGTCAGACGCTAAGCCAGCAAAATACGCCGACGCTGGAATCACTACAGATGGCGCTAAAACAACCTTTAGATGCCAGTGAACTGGCGGCGTTATCGGCATATATCCAGCAAAAATATGGCCTTTCTGCACAATCATCACTTTCTTCTGCCCAGGCCGAGGATATCCTTAATCAGCTTTATCAACGGCGGGTTAAAGGGATTGATCCGCGTGCTATGCAACCGCTGCTTAATCCTTTTCCACCGATGATGGACATGTTGCAAAATATGGCAACGCGTCCCGCGCTGTGGATACTATTAGTCGCGATCATCCTGATGCTGGTCTGGCTGGTTCGTTAACCCCGACGAAACGACAGTATCGTGACAATAATCCCCAGCACCGCAGAGATCGCCCCGGCAAGAAATACCGAAGAGTAACCAAACGTGGTCGCCAGCATTCCCGCCAGCGGCCCGGATACGCCGAGGGCGATATCCTGAAATGCGGCGTAACCGCCCAGTGCAGTGCCACGAACTTGTGACGGTACGCGTTTAACCACCTCCACGCCCAGCGCTGGAAAGATAAGCGAACATCCGGCTCCGGTTAACGCCGCGCCCGCTAATGCGACCCACGCACCTGGCGCCTGCCAGAGCAACAACAGGCCCACCGTTTCTACAAGCAGAGAGACAATCGCCACTTTCACGCCGCCAAAACGGTCCGGCATCCAGCCAAACATGACGCGCATCACGACAAATGCGCCGCCAAATGCGGTAAGGGTAAAGCCCGCCATCGCCCATCCTTTGCTGGCAAAGTAGAGCGAAACGAAAGTCCCGATAACTGCAAAACCAACGCCTTGTAGCGCCAGACCTAACCCTGGTTTCCAGATAAGCCCGACAACGCTCCACAGCGATGGACGTTCTCCCGCCAGGGCCGGTACTTTGCGCACTGTGCCGTTACAGGCCCACGCCAGTAAGGGTAATGCCATTGTAGTGAGCGCCAGTGCGGAAAAACCGTAATGGCTATGAATCAACAAGCCAAGCGGCGCACCAACAGCGAGGGCACCGTAAATCGCCATTCCGTTCCATGACATCACTTTACCGGAATGTTTTGGCCCAACGATGCCTAATCCCCAGGTCAGGGCGCCTGTCAGTAACTGGCTTTCACCAAAGCCAAGAATCAAACGCCCGACGACCAACAGGGCAAATTTGAACGGTGCGGAGACGGGCAAAATCGCCGCCAACAGCAACGCGCCCCCCGCCAGACCGCAGGCTAACATCCCCTGAAGCGCTGAACGTTTTGCGCCATATTGATCGGCCAGTCGCCCGGCGTAGCCACGCGTCAGCACCGTAGCCAGAAACTGGATCCCGACGGCAATCCCGACCATGGTGTTGCCATAGCCCAGATCATGATGAACAAACAGCGGGATAACCGGCAACGGTAACCCTACGGTCATGTAGGTGAGAAAAACCGCAAAAGCGATGCGGAAGAGCGAAAAATTGGCAGAAGGTCGTGTTTCGGTTTGGCTTACAGCAGTCATGCATTACTCCAGAATGCAGCGCAAGGCGAGGAGTATCCCCGTCTCATCTCTCTGGTTTCAGGGTTACGGTGCGTTGGCAGGATTTAACGCGTACGTCTTTTCAGAAGGAAATCGACAAAGCGGGAAGTTTGCCTGGAACAAGCGACGATTGTCAATGATGTGAAAAAGGCGACATTGACCACGTATCGTCGGATGCGACGCTGACGCGTCTTATCCGACCTACTCCGATACCAGATTTTGTAGGCCGGATAAGGCGTTCACGCCGCATCCGGCATGAACAAAGCGCACTTTGTCAACAATCTGAGGAAACCATCTGGTGCCCTTTTGGGCTGCATTGACCACGTATCGTCGGATGCGACGCTGGCGCGTCTTATCCGACCTACTCCGATACCAGATTTTGTAGGCCGGATAAGGCGTTCACGCCGCATCCGGCATGAACAAAGCGCACTTTGTCAACAATCTGAGGGAACCATCTGGTGCCCTTTTGGGCTGCATTGGCTACGCATCGTCGGATGCGACGCTGGCGCGTCTTATCCGACCTACTCCGATACCAGATTTTGTAGGCCGGATAAGGCATTCACGCCGCATCCGGCATGAACAAAGCGCACTTTGTCAACAATCTGAGGGAACCATCTGATGCCCTTTTGGGCAGCATTGACCACGTATCGTCGGATGCGACGCTGGCGCGTCTTATCCGACCTACTCCGATACCAGATTTTGTAGGCCGGATAAGGCGTTCATGCCGCATCCGGCATGAACAAAGCGCACTTTGTCAACAATCTGAGGAAACCATCTGGTGCCCTTTTGGGCAGCATTGACCACGTATCGTCGGATGCAACGCTGGCGCGTCTTATCCGACCTACTCCGATACCAGATTTTGTAGGCCGGATAAGGCGTTCACGCCGCATCCGGCATGAACAAAGCGCACTTTGTCAACAATCTGAGGGAACCATCTGGTGCCCTTTTGGGCAGCATTGACCACGTATCGTCGGATGCGACGCTGACGCGTCTTATCCGACCTACTCCGATACCAGATTTTGTAGGCCGGATAAGGCGTTCACGCCGCATCCGGCATGAACAAAGCGCACTTTGTCAACAATCTGAGGAAACCATCTGGTGCCCTTTTGGGCAGCATTGACCACGTATCGTCGGATGCAACGCTGGCGCGTCTTATCCGACCTACTCCGAATGAATCTTACAGCTTGCGCATTACCAGCGTGGCGTTGGTGCCGCCGAAACCGAAGCTGTTAGACATAACCGTAGTCAGTTCGCGCTCGGTCGTTTCAGTCACGATATTCAGACCCGCAGCCTGCTCGTCCAGCTCTTCAATGTTGATGCTCGGGGCAATAAAGCCGTGTTCCAGCATCAGCAGAGAGTAGATAGCTTCCTGCACACCCGCAGCGCCCAGTGAGTGACCGGTCATTGCTTTAGTTGCAGAAATCGCCGGACTCTTATCGCCAAACACTTCACGGATAGCTGCCAGCTCTTTCACGTCGCCAACCGGAGTCGAAGTACCGTGAGAGTTCAGGTAGTCGATTGGGGTATCAACACCGTGCATCGCCATCTTCATGCAGCGAACGGCACCTTCACCAGACGGGGCAACCATGTCTGCGCCATCAGACGTTGCGCCGTAGCCAACGATTTCAGCGTAGATGTGGGCACCACGCGCCAGCGCGTGTTCCAGCTCTTCAACCACCACCATACCGCCGCCGCCAGCAATAACGAAACCGTCGCGGTGAGCGTCGTAAGTACGGGAGGCTTTTTCCGGGGTGTCGTTGTATTTAGTAGACAGCGCACCCATCGCGTCGAATTCGCAGGCCATTTCCCAGCACAGCTCTTCGCCGCCGCCTGCAAACACGATGTCCTGTTTGCCCAGTTGGATCTGCTCTACTGCGTTACCGATACAGTGTGCGGAAGTCGCACACGCGGAACTGATGGAGTAGTTAACGCCGTGAATTTTAAACGGCGTGGCGAGGCAGGCAGAAACGCCAGATGCCATCGCTTTGGTGACCACATACGGGCCAACCGCTTTCAGGCCGCGCGGGCCGCGCATTGCGTCAGCGCCGAACACCTGGAAACGCGGGGAACCGCCGCCAGAACCTGCAATCAGGCCCACGCGCGGGTTATTCTGGTAAGCTTCCGGGGAGAGGCCCGCATCTGCGATTGCCTGCTCCATAGAAAGGAAAGCATAAATGGATGCGTCGCTCATAAAGCGCACAACTTTGCGGTCAATGAGGCCAGTGGTATCCAGTTTTACGTTGCCCCAGACGTGGCTACGCATGCCGGAATCCTTCAGCTCCTGAGAGAAAGTGATCCCTGAACGTCCTTCACGCAGAGATGCCAGGACTTCCTGCTGGTTATTACCGATGCTGGAAACAATGCCCAGGCCAGTAATCACTGCACGTTTCATTCAATACCTCTGTAAGTCGCACATAGAGTAAGTTTCGAATGCACAATAGCGTACACTTGTACGCCGAACAAGTCCGATCAGCCAATTAATAGAGAAATTTGCGCAGCCTGGCACACATCGCTAAGATCGAGCCACCGCCTGTAAGACGAGTAACTTACGTGAAACACTACTCCATACAAACTGCCAACCTCGAATTTAATGCTGAGGGTACACCTGTTTCCCGAGATTTTGACGATGTCTATTTTTCCAACGATAACGGACTGGAAGAAACGCGTTATGTTTTTCTCGGAGGTAACCAATTAGAGGCTCGCTTTCCTGGGCATCCACATCCTCTGTTTGTGGTAGCAGAGAGCGGCTTCGGCACCGGATTAAACTTCCTGACGCTATGGCAGGCATTTGATCAGTTTCGCGAAGCGCATCCGCAAGCGCAATTACAACGCTTACATTTCATTAGTTTTGAGAAATTTCCCCTCACCCGTGCGGATTTAGCCTTAGCGCATCAACACTGGCCGGAACTGGCTCCGTGGGCAGAACAACTACAGGCACAGTGGCCAATGCCCTTGCCCGGTTGCCAGCGTTTATTGCTCGATGAAGGCCGCGTGACGCTGGATTTATGGTTTGGCGATATTAACGAACTGACCAGCCAACTGGACGATTCGCTAAATCAAAAAGTGGATGCCTGGTTTTTGGACGGCTTTGCGCCTGCGAAAAACCCGGATATGTGGACGCAAAATCTGTTTAATGCCATGGCAAGACTGGCGCGTCCGGGCGGCACGCTGGCGACATTTACTTCTGCCGGTTTTGTTCGCCGCGGTTTGCTGGAAGCCGGATTCACGATGCAAAAGCGCAAAGGGTTTGGGCGTAAAAGGGAAATGCTTTGCGGCGTGATGGAACAGAGATTGCCACTCCCCTGCTCCACGCCATGGTTTAACCGTACGGGCAGCAGCAAACGGGAAGTGGCAATTATCGGCGGTGGTATTGCCAGCGCATTGTTGTCACTGGCGCTATTACGGCGCGGCTGGCAGGTAACGCTTTATTGCGCGGATGAGGCCCCCGCGCTGGGTGCTTCCGGCAATCGCCAGGGAGCGCTGTATCCGCTTTTAAGTAAACACGATGAGGCGTTGAACCGCTTTTTCTCTAATGCGTTTACTTTTGCTCGTCGACTTTACGATTCATTGCCCGTTAAATTTGATCATGACTGGTGCGGCGTCACGCAGTTAGGCTGGGATGAGAAAAGTCAGCATAAAATCGCACAGATGCTGTCGATGGATTTACCCGCAGAGCTGGCTGTTGCAGTCGGGGCGAATGAGGTTGAGGGTGTTACAGGTGTAGTAACAAATTGCGGCGGTATTACTTATCCACAAGGTGGCTGGCTGTGTCCGGCAGAGCTGACCCGTAATGTACTGGAACTGGCGCAACAACAAGGTTTACAGATTCGTTATCAATATCAGTTACAGGATTTATACCGTAAGGATGACTGTTGGTTGATGAATTTTTCAGGAGGTCAGCAAGCAACACACAGTGTAGTGGTACTGGCGAACGGGCATCAAATCAACCATTTCAGCCAAACGTCGCTTCTGCCAGTGTATCCGGTTGCCGGTCAGGTCAGCCATATTCCGACAACGCAGGAACTGGCAAAGTTGAAACAGGTACTGTGCTATGACGGTTATCTCACGCCACAAAATCCGGCGAATCAACATCATTGTATTGGTGCCAGTTATCATCGCGGCAGCGAAGATACGGCATACAGTGAGGACGATCAGCAGCAGAATCGCCAACGGTTGATTGATTGTTTCCCGCAGGTGCAGTGGGCAAAAGAGGTTGATGTCAGTGAGAAAGAAGCGCGCTGCGGTGTGCGTTGTGCCACTCGCGATCATCTGCCAATGGTAGGCAATGTCCCCGATTATGACGCAACGCTCGCGGAATATGCCTCGCTGGCAGAACAGAAAGATGAGGCGGTAAGCGCGCCGATTTATGACGATCTTTTTATGTTTGCTGCTTTAGGTTCTCGCGGTTTGTGTTCTGCCCCGCTGTGTGCCGAGATTCTGGCGGCGCAGATGAGCAGCGAACCGATTCCGATGGACGCCAGTACGCTGGCGGCGTTAAATCCGAATCGGTTATGGGTGCGAAAATTGTTGAAAGGGAAAGCGGTTAAGGCGGGGTAATCTGCTCTGGCATTGTTTGTCGGATGCGGCGTGAACGCCTTATCCGACCTACGTGTTACCTGTAGCCTGATAAGACGCGGTAAGCGTCGCATCAGGCATTATGCGCTCAATGTCGGATGCGGCGTGAACGCCTTATCCGACCTACGTGTTACCTGTAGGCCTGATAAGACGCGCTAAGCGTCGCATCAGGCATTATGCGCTCAATGTCGGATGCGGCGTGAGCGCCTTATCCGACCTGCGTGTTACCTGTAGGCCTGATAAGACGCGCTAAGCGTCGCATCAGGCATTATGCACTTCAATGTCGGATGCGGTGTGAACGCCTTATCCGACCTGCGTGTTACCTGTAGGCCTGATAAGACGCGCTAAGCGTCACATCAGGCATTATGCACTTCAATGTCGGATGCGGCGTGAGCGCCTTATCCGACCTACGTGTTACCTGTAGGCCTGATAAGGCGCGCTAAGCGTCGCATCAGGCATTATGCTGCTGTGACGCCTGCTGAAACAGGTTTTCCCACATCTCAACCACCAGCGCCTGGTCACGCGGCGACAACTCACCTGCACCAATGGCTTTTTCAAGACTCTGGCTAACAGTTGTATGCACCGCCTGAGCAGAGTGGTCCTCACCACTTTCCAGTTCTGCGATGGCTAATGTCAGGTGGCCACGCAAATACCCACTGGCAAACAACTCATCATCACTGGCATGGTCAACCATACCGTCGATTAATGCCAGAATGCGTGATTCAAACTCCGCGATCATCTTCTTTCCTCATTGTAAAACGTGGCACTGGCTTTAGTTGAGCGCTTCCGGCCACGGGAACTGTTCCGCCGTGATTTCCGGCGTGTGATAATAATTTTGTAATGCTTTAATGAAGCGTGCCGGACGTTCGGGTATGCCGTTTGCCAGATAATCCATCACCTGCGCATGTACCCGCCGTTGAAACACTACGCGGTCCGGTTCGAAATCCCCTTCCAGATTGTCGCAACTGACGTTAAACGGATATCCTGCCGCCACACAGAACAACCAGTCCAGCGCCTGCGGCTTCACTTCAACATCTTCAAACTGGCTTTGTGTTTGGGCATCACGTCCGTCCGGACAATACCAGTAGCCGAAATCAACCAGCTCACGACGCGCTTTCCCGGCAATACACCAGTGCGAAATCTCATGAATAGCGCTGGCATAAAAGCCATGAGCAAAGACGATTCGGTTATATGGTACTTCCGCATCAGCAGGAAGATAGATCGGTTCGTCGTCGCCTTTAATCAGACGGGTGTTAAATTCATCGGCAAAGCAGCTATTAAAAATTTCAATCAACTGCTCATAGTGGTGTGTACTGTTCATTAGTTCATCCCCAACCAGTGGAGGATCTCCTGTCCGTGGCTATCGTAAATTAATTTTGCACTCATCACCGCCGAGACGATAACAATCATCGGGCGAATAAGTTTTTGTCCTTTGCTTAACACCAGTCTTGACCCCATGCGCGCGCCGAGGAACTGCCCCACCAGCATCACGAATCCCGTCGCCCAAATCACTTTGCCGCCAAGAATAAACAGCAGCAAACCGCCGATGTTTGACGTTGCGTTGAGTAATTTGGCGTGGGCCGTGGCTTTGGCGAGGTTGAATCCGCACAGCGTCACGAAGGCCAACGCGTAAAACGACCCGGCAGCCGGACCAAAGAATCCATCGTAAAAACCGACGCAGCCCCCCGCCACCAGCGCAAAGGGCAAACCATACATTCGACGCTGGCGATCTTCTTCTCCCAGTTTTGGCATCAGCAAAAAATAGAGGCCAATACAAATCACCAGAATGGGTAAAATCTGCCGTAATACATCAGCCTGAACATGCTGCACCAGCAATGCGCCGCTCATTGAGCCAACAAAGGTCATGGCGATGTTGAGCTTCTGGTCGCTTAAACTAACCACCTGGCGGCGAATAAAATAGATAGTGGCAGAGATGGAGCCGCCACAGGCTTGCAGTTTATTGGTTGCCAGCGCGTTAGCCGGAGACATCCCCACCGCCATCAATGCCGGAATGGTGAGTAGCCCACCCCCACCGGCTATCGAATCAATAAATCCCGCCAACATGGCGACAAAAAAGAGAGTACCCAGCAGCAGCGGGGAAACCATAAACAAACTATAAAAAGTATCCATTACAGTACATGCTCATCCAGTAGCGCCTGGCAGGAAGGCGGCAACGGAGGCGGTGTCTTCTTCTCAGGCTTTGTTGTTCCCGGTTTTGGAGGTTCAAACCAGCTTTGTAGTTCTGCCCCGCAACCATCGCCCGGTGGCGGTAAAGGTTGATCTTCACACTCCAGGCTATCGGCAGGACAACGTAATCGTACATGCATATGCGCACGATGCTGGAACCAGGGTCGCACTTTACGCAACCAGTCGCGATCGGTGCCTGCATCAAAGCAAAGTTGTTGTTTAATCGCCGGATTAACAAAAATGCGGGTGACGTCTTTGTCCTGGGCAGCGAGTTTGATCAAGCTGAAAATTTCCGGCTTCCATAGCGTCGGGACAACGTGTTTACCGTCGCGGGAAACTAAGTCCAGTGCTTGCGGGCGCAAGAGCTGCGCGGGGGTCCAGCGTGTTTTTGGCAGTTGCAGGAAGATATCAACATCCAGTCCGGTCTGGTGGCTGGCGTGACCGCCGTTAAAACGTCCACCAGCGGGCATTCCCATATCGCCAATCAGCACCGTGCCCATGCCCAGATTGCTCACCTGGCGACTCAGACGCTGGATAAACGTCACCAGTTCCGGGTGTCCGAAATAGCGGCGCTGATCGGTACGCATGACCTGATAATGTTCAGACTGTATCGGCAGCGTGTCAGCACCGACGATACAGCCATTAGAAAAACTGCCTATCGATTGTGCGCTACCCGGCACTGGTTGGGTTATTTTTTGCCACGGCGTCGCTGCCAGGCTGGCGCTACTGGCAAGCAGGGCCAGCAGCGCAATCGCGGTTTTGTTCATTTTTTACCAGCGTGGAATATCAGACTTCACATCAGCATTTTGCGCCCGCTGCCGTAACAGGTGATCCATTAAAACGATCGCCAGCATCGCTTCGGCGATCGGCACCGCGCGAATGCCAACGCAGGGATCGTGACGACCTTTGGTGATCATCTCGACTTCTTCACCAAAGCGGTTGATCGTGCGCCCTGGCACGGTAATGCTGGAAGTCGGTTTCAGCGCCATGTGAGCAATGATTTGCTGCCCGCTGCTAATGCCGCCGAGAATGCCGCCTGCGTGGTTGCTCTGGAAACCGTCTTTGGTGATTTCGTCACGGTTCTGGCTGCCGCGCAGCGCCACCACGTCAAAACCATCGCCAATTTCCACGCCCTTCACTGCGTTAATGCTCATCAGCGCGTGGGCGATGTCAGCATCCAGGCGATCAAAGACCGGCTCGCCAAGTCCGGCGGGGACGCCGCTGGCAACAACGGTGACTTTCGCGCCAATAGAGTCGCCCTCTTTTTTCAGCGCGCGCATCAGTTCATCTAAGGCTTCGAGTTTGTCCGGGTCCGGGCAGAAGAACGGATTCTGCTCGACCTGCGACCAGTCTTTGATTTCCAGCGGGATGTCGCCCATTTGGGTCAGGCAGCCGCGAATCTCAATGCCAAATTTCTCAGCGAGATATTTTTTGGCAATCGCCCCTGCCGCCACGCGCATGGCGGTTTCGCGGGCAGAAGAACGTCCACCACCGCGATAATCGCGCAGGCCGTATTTTTGTTCGTAGGTGTAATCGGCATGGCCTGGGCGGAAAACGTCTTTAATTGCGCTGTAATCCTGAGAACGCTGGTCAGTGTTTTCAATCAACAAGCCGATACTGGTGCCGGTAGTAACGCCTTCAAAAACACCGGAGAGAATTTTGACTTGATCCGGTTCACGGCGCTGGGTGGTATAGCGCGATGTCCCAGGGCGACGACGGTCGAGATCGTGTTGCAGGTCCGCTTCCGTGAGCGGAATACCTGGTGGAACACCATCGACGATGCAGCCGAGCGCCAGCCCGTGCGATTCGCCGAAGGTGGTTACGCGAAAGAGTTGTCCAATTGTGTTTCCAGCCATCACGGCTCCGTTATTGTTGTGTTTACTTAATCTTTATAAATCGCGAAATGTTCACGGACCGCCAGCAGCTGCGCTTTGGTGAGCATAAACACACCGTCGCCGCCGTTATCAAACTCCAGCCAGGTGAACGGCACATCCGGATATTGTTCCATCAGATGTACCATGCTGTTGCCCACTTCACAAATCAGTACGCCATCATCAGCAAGGTAATCTGCCGCGTTACCGAGAATGCGACGCGTCAGTTTCAGGCCGTCAGTGCCAGATGCCAGGCCCAGTTCCGGCTCGTGGCGATATTCATTTGGCAGGTCGGACATATCTTCCGCATCAACATACGGCGGGTTAGTGACAATCAGGTCGTACTGCACTTTCGGCAAATCACGGAATAGATCGGAGCGAATCGGGATGACGTTATGGATCAGACCGTGTTCTTCGATGTTCTGTTCGGCAACCGCCAGCGCGTCGGGAGAGATATCTACCGCATCGACTTCCGCTTCCGGGAAGGCATAAGCACAGGCAATAGCAATACAGCCGCTACCGGTACACATATCTAAAATATGCTGCGGTTGCTTGCTGATGAGTCCGGCAAATTTATTGTTGATCAGTTCACCAATCGGCGAGCGCGGCACCAGCACGCGCTCGTCGACATAGAATTCGTGGCCACAGAACCACGCTTTATTGGTGAGGTAGGCAACCGGGATACGCTCGTTGACGCGGCGGATCACGCGCTCAACAATACGGTGTTTTTCGCTGGAGGTTAGACGCGCAGTGCGCATGTCTTCCGGAATATCCAGCGGCAGGTAGAGCGACGGTAACACCAGTTGCACCGCTTCATCCCACGGGTTATCGGTGCCGTGACCGTACCAGATATTTGCCGCGCTGAAGCGGCTCACCGACCAGCGCAACATGTCCTGAATGGTTTGCAGTTCATTTACTGCCTCATCAACAAAAATTTTATCCACGTATTCCTCCAGGGCATGATCGCAATAATTTCGGCGGCTAGTTTGCCATGAAGATGACGATAAATCAGCATTCACGCGCGGTGAGTGAGGAAAAATACGTTTAAAACGATCGATTGCGCTACGAGTCGGGTAAACTGTAGGAAAATTAGAAATAGAGACACATAAATGAAAAATAAAATAACACTTAGCGAGGAGGACCAGGCTCTGTTTCGCCAGTTGATGGCGGGGACTCGCAAGATTAAGCAGGACACGATTGTCCACCGACCACAGCGTAAGAAAATCAGCGAAGTGCCGGTTAAGCGGTTGATTCAGGAACAGGCTGATGCCAGCCATTATTTTTCCGATGAGTTTCAGCCGTTATTAAATACCGAAGGTCCGGTGAAATATGTTCGCCCGGATGTCAGCCATTTTGAGGCGAAGAAACTGCGCCGTGGCGATTATTCGCCGGAGTTGTTTTTAGATTTACATGGTCTGACGCAGCTGCAAGCCAAACAAGAGTTAGGCGCGTTGATTGCCGCCTGTCGCCGCGAACATCTGTTTTGCGCCTGCGTGATGCATGGTCACGGGAAGCATATTTTGAAGCAGCAAACGCCGCTGTGGCTGGCGCAACATCCGCATGTCATGGCGTTTCACCAGGCACCAAAAGAGTACGGTGGTGATGCAGCGTTGCTGGTGTTGATTGAAGTGGAAGAATGGCTGCCGCCGGAATTGCCCTGAGTCGTAAAGTACGTTGCGCCAGGAGCGGGGAATGGCAGGGTCGCATGACCCTGCCTGGTGTTACCGGCTACAACTCATTCAATACGTACTGGAACGTGCAGGTAGAATCGATTGGCTGCATACTGCTGGTATCAACACGCACGACCATATCGTGTAACTCTTTATCCGTTATAGGATGTCGATTTGGTGTAACTTTGACTTCTGCCTTATCACATCCCGACGCGGTGAAAGTGATCATCTGCGCTACCCAGCGGCAGTAACCACCGGTTTCATTCATCTGCGAACTGTCGCACAACTTGCCATCTTTCATCAAATAGGTTGAAATCGTTTTCTCAATCACACCGCCTGTCGACTGCAGAGTGAGCTGTTTTGACTTACTGACATAACTCTCACTCCACGAAACATCATAAGGTTGAACAGAAACCGTCGGACATAACGTGCCATAACCAGTTGGCCCCTGATAGCTCGCACCATTCCTATTCTGGACTTTATCACTAACGGCCACTAGCCATGGGCAATAAAACTGATCTTCAATACTCGCAGAAACAGTGATTTCAAATGTCATCGATCCACAACCCCATCCAGCAGGTAACCCAGGACATAATGATTTATTGACATTCTTTTTGAAACTCGTCATTTGAACTGTCGGTGCAGGGGGCGGCCCATTCCAGTCAGTATTTTGTAGATAATCACCCTTACTAAACACTCCAGTAGACCGATATTCTCCATCGTAGACTGCCGAAGGCATTATGATTCTTAAGCTATATGAAACGGTACCGTATTCATCATTACCAATTCCGTAGTAAGTGGTAACACTATGCCTGGCAGCCATAGCTTCTGTAGCAGCAATAAGCATGACCAGAGCGAACAACCATCGTAGTATTTTCATTTTAAATATACTCAAATGTCGCAGTTAAAGAGGCGGTAAATCCACCGATTGTCACATCACGACCGCTTTTCGCCTGTAGCCAGGCCCTGAAATTTATATCGTTATTGCCATTGGTTAGCGCAAAGGTCGCCCCATTTGTATTGTTGATGGCAACCTGCGTTCCGTCAGTTTTTTCCATACCAATTCCTACGCCCTGAGCGGTTGATGACGTATCCAGTGCCAGAAAACCGGGTTGTTCGCTGTCTTCTATGCCCGTGAGCGTGACTTTTACGTTGTATCCCGCCGGCCCTTTACAATCTTTCAGCTTAAAGACTACGGGTACACGAGCGGACTGGCCTGCAACGTTCAAATCCTGACGACTGACTGTGGGAAAATGCACCTCTGCCAGATATTGCCCATCCACCACCAGCGCACAGGATTTACTTAATAAATTACCGGAGAAATGCAGATTATTGTCTGCCGCGAACGACGTGCTACTCACTGCCAATATCAGCCCCGCTAACAAGACGTAACCACCGGGCTGAATCATTGATTTATTCATTGATAATCCACTCGTAATGTTGCGTAAGCCGAAAAACTCGTGTCGATTAACACTGCGTCACTCGCTTTTACCGGTACAGCCTCAAGTTTCGGCGTTTGCGTAAAATCATTGGCGTTGATAGCAAGCGGTGTATTGAGTTTAAAACGCTGGCCATCATGCTGAAGCTCAATACCGAAACCAGGTACATCAGTTTCAATTGCTGAATCATTAAAACTGGTTTGTGTACCAGTCCAGGTGAGGGTCATCTCCCAGCCAGGATCTCGGGTCGTCGAGTCACATGTGAGTTCATATGGCACCTCTTTTCGACCATAGTTGCCGTTGATCTCGTCGATAATGAGATCGCGAAATTCGACTTCAATGGTTTTACCACCGCTGATGCTACAGGTTGGTGGTGACAATAATGTCCCGTGAAAGGTGATGTCTTCATCAGCAGCATGAGCTATGGCGCTACTGACACAAAGCAGGGTTAAGAAAGTCTTTCTCATTGATAGTCCACCACCATGGTCAAGCTGGCGTTAAACTCACCCGCATCAAGTTGCGCCCCGCTTGTCTTCACAGGTACAGCCTTCAACTGTGGCTGGTTATTGATATTAAATGGTGTCCAGCTATTTTCACCGACGGCAAACAATGAGTTATCGGCGTTATTTTCTATCCGAATGCCCAGCCCTGTGATATTGGTACTGAGTACCGTTTCGCCGTTAATCGTTGACGTATTGCCCTTAAGTTGCATCCGCAAGTCGTTAGCAACACTGTTTGTGCAATTCAGCGTGTATTTCGCATCTTGCCGATAATTGGTGCCATCAATGTTATCAGCAATCATATTGCCAAACTCCACCTGACTGCCCTTGATTGAACAGGGCGGTGGAGCATCGACCAACACGTGCAGAGTTAAATTCACGGATTTACTACCAGCCATAGCAGATAAACTACAAACACTGCATACCAGCAGCCCTGCGCCCACTACAAAATTGTGACTCATAACTCCCCCCGGCATCAGCCTTTGCGGCTCTGCTCTTCATCCACCTGGCAGCGGTTGTCATTGCACTTGAAGAACAGCGGCATCCGTGCACCAAAGTCATTGACGTAGGTCAGCACCGGTACGCTATCCATTTTCACATTCAGCGGTATCGTGGTTTTCGGCTCAATAACCAGAGGCGAGAACCCCGTAGCCGGATTACCGTTTTTCTGTGCACTGGCGTTGCTGATAATCACGTAGTACGGCGTCGGGTTATTGACAGTAAATGCCTGCCCGCTGCGGGTTAAGGTGACTTTGTGCTGCCACGGATTTTTCATGCTGACATTTTCCAACGCCTTTGGTCGCCAGAACAACTTGATACGCGTTTGCAGCGCGATTTGCAGGGTGTTGGGTTTGTTTGATTTTGGCGGGATCTCGCGCACGTTAAAGTAGAACATGCTTTCACGATCGGCAGGCAATTTGTTGATATCCGGCATTCCCTGCACTTTTACCTGCCCGTTCATCATTGAATCGATGCGTTGCACTGGCGGCAGAACAGTTAACGGCGAGCTGATCTTGTTACCCTTTTCATCTTCAATCCAGCTTTGAGCCAGATAAGGGAGTTTCGGGTCGTTATTACGCAGCGTCACGCTGATTGATTTGTCGCTTTCATTAAATATCAAACGGGTACGATCTGGCGTTACAGACGCCTGGGCAGACAAACTGGCAGCGCTAAGCAGTAATGCCAGCGTCGTAGCACCCAATTTGGCAGAGCAAAGTAAATCAGACATGGATCATTCCTTAATCACGTTATTGGTTAGCTGAAACAGAAACAGGGGGATCGGTGGGTGTCACCTGCTGCGTCTGCTCCTGAATGACGGGCTTTATGTCATCAGGAACAACCGGCGCGACGTTTCCTTTATGCTGGCATGGTAATAACAAGCCGTTAAACAGATCAGCCGGTAACGGCTCCGGCAGGTTGATATCGCAATGCGCAACACCACTCCAGAACACACTCATATGTTCGCCAGGTTTCACCCCAGCCAGATAAACATTGCCGTCATCATCGACAAGGCCCACTGTCTGCTCGTTATCATTTTTTACTTCTGCGCCAAATGGTGGATGGCTACCATCTTGTAAACGCAGCACCGCCATCGCTTTTTGACCACTGATAACAGCAAATTTGCGGTAGCCAATGGCTCCTTCAGTTAGCGTGGCTTGCACGACCGACTGGGTGGCTTCGGCGTTTTCCGGCAGTTCGTTGAGGTCAATATACGCCTGATTGCGGTAATAGTTATTGACGTCAGAAACGACAGCTTTACCAAACATATTGGTATAAACAGCAGCACCGTTACCTTCTACCGGAACATCGGCAACACCATCGGCATCAATCAACAGGCGTGTCCCGCCCATATTCTGGGTACGGTGAAGTGCGCCTCCGTGGGCAGTAAGCGTTGCGCCGCCCTGTAACGACAAGCCCGCTGAGGTGTATTGCCCTTCATGGTAGTTCGCACTGAGGTCAACCTGCGCCAGCGAACCATCATGGCTGTAATAGCCGTCAACGCTAGAGTGCTTGTCACTGGTGCCGACGTTCAACTGATAGTGAGTCGCGCTATCGACACGGCTAAAATAACCAACCTGGCTGCTGTCAGTCCCACTGCCATAGTTGCCGTTATAGCTAATGGTACTGTTATCGCCCCACGGCATACTGAGCGAAATGTACATGCCCTTATCTGCCCGCTCGTCATACTCGTAGCGGTAGCCAGTCAGGGAAACGCTCATATTACGAATGCTACCCATATTGAAATAGTGCGAGAGCATGATGTTGTAATTTGTCTGCTCCTCACGATCCCAGTAGGTATGCCGGGTATAGTTGAGATAAACCGAAACACCTACATCGCGGAAGTTCTGGTTATAAGTGGCGGTATACATCTCTTTGTCGTTGCCCGTGCGGACCATTTCGCTGTCACTGGCATCCAGATACTCGCTCATGGTCATAAAGTTCTCTTCCGAGAAGCGATATCCAGCGAAGGTGACGCGACTATTGAGCTGGTCAAAGTCTTTGGAATAGCTCACACGGAAAGAGCTACCGTCCAGCGAACCTTTGCCATAAGCGGTGTCTTTATCCAGTTTGGTATGCGAGTGAGTAACATCAAACGCGACCGCACCGAACGTAGACAAATCGCGACCAACGCCAAGCGCCGCAGACTGATAGTTTTCATCTCCCAGCGCGCCGCCATATAACGACCAGCCGTTAGCGATCCCCCAGGAGGCTTCAGCACCAGAGAAAAATCTCCCCTCGACATGGTGGCCCCACTCTTGCGGACGTCCCATCATGATCTTATAGCGAACCTGGCCTGGGCGAGTGAGGTATGGTATCGAAGCGGTGCTGATGTCATATTCCTGCACCTGGCCGTTCTGTTCTTCAATGCGAATATGCAATGTACCGGAGACGGAATCACCAAGATCCTGAATACGAAATGGTCCAGCCGGAACCTGCGTTTCGTAAATCACACGTCCCATCTGGCTGACGGTCACTTTTGCTGTGGTGTGTGCCACGCCGGAAATGTCTGGCGCGTAGCCACGCAGGTTGGGAGGCAACATTTGATCGTCAGTGCTAACACTACCACCAACATAGTTAAAACCGTCGAAAATATCGGAATTGAGGTAATCTTCACCCAGCGCCAGTTTGGCTTTTAATGACGGTAATGCCCGCCAGGCATAGTAGCGACTCCACTCCCATGTTTTTTGTGTGTCATCATCGCTAAATTCATCGTCATCATCATTACTGCGGGTATGTTGATAGTTGGTCTGCCAGTCAGCACGCATACGCCACGGCCCCAGGTTAACCCCAACCGTCCCGTTGCCGCTGATCTCGTTACTGTCATCGCCGCCATTTTCTTCGTGTCGCGTTTGCGCAGTGATGCTGTAGTCCGCGATGATCCCGGAGATACCATCATCCCAACGAGAAGGTGGATCCCAGTCGGGATAGGTATATTCGAGGTAAGCCTGCGGTAGTGAAATGACTAATGCGGACTGGCTTAAATCAGCCTTAATTTCCATGCCTTCCAGTTGACCGGGTTTCAGGCATTTACCCTCGTGGCCCCATTGCAAATTTTTCGCCACGTCTTCTTTTAAACCAAACTGCGCCACCAGTTCTGGTGTCAGACAAACATAGCTTTTGCTCGCGTCATCTTCACCAGCATACCAGTAAATATCGGACTCTTCTGCCAATGGCTGTTTATTTAGTTGAACCTGTAAATTGTATTTTCCTGGCTCAACATATCCCTGGCTTGAAAAACGCTTTAAATCAATTTTTGTATCGCCTTTTAATTCCAGAAAACGGGAATCAAATTGAATGTCGTCTTCAGCCCAAGCACTGCTATAACTCCCTGATATTACCAGCGCAATGCACCACGGAAGAATCCGTAATCGAAAAAGAGAATGGTCAGGCATACACGTTTCTATCCGTTTTATTCTTGTTTGGTCAAAATCCATTTAAATCCCCCATAGCAGTGTCGCTATGGGGGTATGCCTTACAGGTAAGTAATCTGGAAGGTGGTATTTGCTTCGAAATTACCCAGATCTGGCGCATCAGCTGCGCCGACCAGCCAGGCTTTAAAGTTCAGTGTCTGCTTCTCTTTGCCTTTATTAGTAGCCGTGTCTTTTACGATTTTCTGGTCAATACCCATGCCGCTTTTGTAAGAGGTACCCAGAGAGTCACCGATCACTAAACTAACGTTGTTAAATGCCGTACCGGTATCGGTATTGAAAATGGTGTAATAATTGCCGCTATTCGCAGAAGAAACAGTACCAGTAAAGGTCGTGGTCATTGTTTCCTGAGTATCAAATACGCAATCTTGCAGGCTAATCTGGAAACTTTTCGGCGTAGTGGTGCCGTTGTTTTTCAGTTTTTCAGCACCGATATCACCCATATCAACTTCCAGTTTGTGATCGTCCGGGACGATAGAACATACAGAGTCTTCAATGGTGCCGTAAAAACGTGCAGTACCATTGTTACCCGCAGCGATTGTTGCTGTAGAGGTGAACGCGCCCATAATCATTGCAGCAGCAATAGCTGTTTTAATAAACTTACTCATTATTTGTCCTTAAACCATAAATAATTATAAATATAAACATCGCAATACATTGATTCAGTCAATAGCTAATGTTTATACCCAACCATTGAATACAGCGTGCGATCCAAATAGAACAGACCATAGAAAATTGTATTTGCTGGTGGGGGCCGAATAGTGATGTTTTCACTCCCCTGATGCAATTTAATTTTACTAAAGAGCAAATGTAGATTTAATTAATATATTGACAGGAGGGGGATTATCTTAAGGACATCCTTATAAACACGGCATAAGTATCCAGGAAAAACAGAAAACATATCAACAATGAATATCAATAGCTTAAAAAGCAAACAATGAAAATATAATGTGACTGGCATTTATCTGCCTTTGGAAATATAATATATAAATACTATATCCAGGATTCAATCACGTTTTAATCACCCTCAGCCTAATTATTCAACTCTATTTTCTCTATTATCTGTATTAATAAATGATAATGAGTATCAAACAGACATTATTCGTTTCAACATGTAACTTTTGGTAGAATCAAGATACGCGCAAAAGAATAACTCTGAATGAAAGCTGAAGGAGTTTTATTTATAGACAGGGAGGATCTTCGATAGCAGTGAGATTTGTAAATATCCACTGCCTGATGAGCAATTATTAATTATGCCCAATGAATCTACCTCATCGGGCATAATTTGGGCCTCATCAGATAGCTTTTGCCATCTTCAGATTACATGGGCTCATCTGCCAGTTGAACGTGCCGTTTCCGCTTTCATCAAGCGTTACGCTGGCAATGGCCGAGGTGGCAAACATAGGCGGCGTTTCGCCCGGACATAACTCGGCAACCAGATACCCGACTAACGGTAAGTGGGAGATCACCAGTACCGAAGCAACACCTTCATTGGTCAACGCCTGCAAATAGGCACTGACCAGACCAACATCGCCGCAGGGCGTTAACTCCGGCAGAACTTCTGCACCAGAAGGCAGGTTCAGACAATCCCCTACTTCTTCCAGTGTTTGCTCGGCTCGCAGGAACGGGCTCACCAGAACGCGTTCGATTTCCACTTTTTGACCTTTCAGCCAGTTCGCCATCAGGCGAGATTCGTCACAACCGTTGGTGGTTAGAGGACGAACAGAATCACTGGCGGCATCGAGGGCTGCGTCGCCGTGACGCATGATAAAAACTTGCATATTGCACCGCTTTTGTTAACCAGATTCGCCCGTTTTCTTTCATCTGAAACCAGAGAATGAAAACGGTGGCCGGCATTGTGCCTTATCCATTCACCGAATGAAACGCTGTTTTTTACCTCAATGGCGTAAGTATAGTCAATATGCGTTTGCATTTTGACCAGTACTCCACCATTCAGCGCGGATTCATATAGCTTTGACCTTCTTATTGCAGGTCAGTTGCAGTTGTTTTCCAAAAACTTTCCCCACGCTCGCTCATCCCGACTAAACGCTCGCAAGGGGTAAAACGGGAACCATACTGCGTGGCCAGCCGTTGCATTATTGCAACCACTTCGCCCGCGCCGAGAGAATCGATATAGCGCAATGGGCCACCGAGAAATGGTGGAAAACCAATGCCAAATACCGCGCCAATATCCCCGTCACGCACGCTACGGATAACCAGCTCGTCAACACAACGTACTGCTTCATTCAGCATCAACATCACACACCGTTCAGCAACCTGCGGTGCGGAGAGTCGCCCCTGCCCTTGTGCGCCAATCAGCGGGTAAATGGCGGGATCGACCTGTTTTTTGCTTTTACGCCCTTTCTGACCATAAAGATAGAAACCCCGGCCATTTTTTCTGCCTTTGCGATCGTCGTTCAAAATTGAAGAAACAACATTTGCAGGTGCGCTAAAACGTTCTCCATAAGCGGCCTCCAGTACAGGAATAATTTTAGTCCCGGTGTCGATTCCTACCTCATCCAAAAGTTGGATTGGACCTACCGGAAAACCAAATTTAACCAGCGCGGCGTCGATATGCTCTACCCGTTCACCTTCGGTCAACATACGGATAGCTTCATTAATGTAAGGCGCTAAGATGCGATTGACGTAAAACCCGGCTTTGTCACACACGACAATGGGCGTTTTGCCCTGTTTTTTCGCCAATTTTACTGTAGTGGCAATGGTTTGCGCCGATGTCCCCGCATGAGGAATGATCTCCACCAACGGCATTTTTTCCACCGGACTAAAGAAATGCAGGCCAATAACTTGCTCAGGTCGCGTGGCGTGAGCGGCGATATCGCCAATCGGTAATGATGATGTATTCGAAGCAAAGATGGTATGAGCGGCGCAATTTTGCTCCACTTCTGCCACCATCTGTTGTTTTAATTCGAGATTTTCAAACACCGCTTCAATAATCAGATCGCGATGGGCAAAGCCGCGATAGTCCGTCGTTCCGGAGATTAATGCCAGCTGTTTGTCGCGTTCGCTGGCTTTGAGATGACGACGGCGAACTTTGCCCTCCAGTTGCTCCCAACTGTACTTCAGCGCATGATTTATGCCCTGCGGGTTGATATCTTTAATTCTGACCGGAAGCCCCGCTTTACAAGCAGTGACGTAAGCAATACCGCCGCCCATCAAGCCACCACCTAAAATGCCCACGCTATTTAATGGCGCAGGCGGCGCATCACTGCCAGGATCTCTCTTCACTTCCGTACTGGCAAAAAAGAGACTACGCAAAGCCTGCGATTGCGGCGTCATCGCCAGTTCGCCAAACGCCCGTGCTTCAGCGTCATAGCCACAGCGGGTCCCCTGCGCTAAACCGGTCTTGATAACCTCGAGAATGCGTTCTGTCGCCGGATAGTTACCCTGCGTTTTTTGTCCTGTTTTCTTGCCGACCATTTTGAACAGCAGCGCACGACCTAACGGCCCCGCCAGAATACGCTCGCGTACAGGTAGAGGGCGGGAAGATGGACGATCCTGCTTCGCCAGCTCAACAGCGGCTTCCAGCAAAATGGAGTGCGGAACAACGTCATCCACCAGCCCCAGCTTTAATGCTTGTTTCGCCCGAAGTTGTTTTCCGGTAAGGATCATTTCCAGCGCTGTGCTGACGCCTATCAGACGCGGTAAACGCTGGGTGCCGCCTGAACCGGGTAACAATCCAAGTTGTACTTCTGGCAAACCGAGCACCGTTTTAGGATCGTCAGTACAAACGCGACCATGGCACGCCAGTGCCAACTCCAGCCCGCCGCCCAGGCAAGCGCCATGAATAGCCGCGATAACCGGAACGGACAAAGCATGAATCTCTGACATTAACTGTTGCCCCTGCCGCGCCAGCTCTTGCGCTTCTTGCGCCGTTTTGCAGTGGCCGATCATGTTGATGTCAGCTCCGGCGATAAAGTTGTCCGGTTTCGCTGAGATAAATACTACTCCACGTAACTCTTTGTTTTCGCGAAGTTGTTTAATAATAGTGCGCACCTGAGAGGCAAACTCTGCCTTCAGGGTATTCATTTTCTCACCGGGAACGTCGAGGGTAATGATGGCAATGTTGTCCAGACGAATATCAAGAGTAAAAGCTGATGCCATTTCCATTATTCCACCTCCAGAACCATTGCCGCGCCAAGCCCACCAGCGGCACAGGCGGTCACTAAGCCAAATCCACCGCCGCGGCGGCGAAGTTCATGCAATGTCTGGGTTATCATCCGCGCGCCGGTGGCCGCGAAAGGATGTCCGTAAGCAATCGAACCACCAAGCACGTTAAATTTACTATCGTCCACTTCGCCAGTGGCATGTGCACGCCCCAGTACGTCGCGCGCAAAACGTTCGCTCCCCAGTAGCTGAATATTGGCCAGCGTCTGAGCAGCAAAGGCTTCGTGCATATCAATCAATGTCAGATCGGCCATAGTCAATCCAGCACGTTCCAGCGCCAGCGGCGTTGACCAGGCTGGGCCGAGCAACATATCCTGCCAGACATCTATCGCGGTAAACGCATAACTGCGCAGATATCCCAGCGGCACCAGGCCCAATTCTTTCGCCCGGAATTCAGTCATCAGGATCACTGCCGCTGCGCCATCGGTCAGCGGCGTACTGTTTGCCGCCGTTACCGTTCCGTGTTTACGATCAAACGCCGGACGCAGCTTTGCGTAATCAGCAAGCGTGGAATTGCCGCGAATATTGTTGTCTTCCGCAAATGGTTGTTTATAAGGAGGGATACAGGTGGTCATTACCTCTTCTTTCAGTTTACCTTCTGCCCATGCCTGAGCGGCACGCTGATGCGAACGGTGCGCCAGTGCGTCTTGCTGTTCGCGAGTAATACCGTAGGTTTTCGCCATTTGTTCGGCAGTATCCCCCATCCGCAAGCCAGTGGAATACTCTGCCACCGCAGGCGGTACGGGCATTAAGTCACGCAAACGCAGGCGAGAAAAAAGTTTCAGCCGCTGGCTCATCGTGCGGGCTTTGTTGACATCCACCAGCACGCGCGCCATTTTTTTGCTAACGCCAATGGGCAATACGGAAGAGGAATCTGCCCCACCGGCAATCCCCGCGCGAATAGTTCCCGCCATCAGGCTTTCGGCGACGTTTGCAACCGCCTGGAAACTGGTAGCGCAAGCGCGGCTGACGCTGTAAGCATCGGTATGCACATTCATTCCAGTACCGAGAACAATTTCACGCGCAATGTTGGGGGCTTCAGGCATTTGTACGACCTGACCAAAGACCAGCTGTTCAATCACTTCGGCGGGGATCTCGCTGCGTGCCAGCAATTCGCCTACCACCATCTTCCCCAAATCAACAGCGGGAATGCCATGAAAAGCCGTCGCCTGACGGGCAAAAGGCGTACGTAAGCCGCTAACAATGGCGATACGATCGCCCTGGCGGGTAATCAGCGGTAAAACCTGCCCCATAACACTCCCCTGTAAAAAATAAATAAAGTGGTCTGACCTGATCATAGTCTTAACCATTTTTTTACATTTAGCCAAGTGGAGAAAAGGGAAAGTGGGAGCTATGACACAGAGAGAAAAGTGGAAGAGAAAATAAAACGCCCCTGCCAGCAACTGACAGGGGCGTACGCACTCGAGAGGAATTAACGCAGACCCAGCTGGAAGATCAGCATTTCAGCTTCGCAGGCAAAAGTGAAATCGATATCCAGGCGCACACCATCAGACTCTTCAGTGAAAGTCGGGGTGATTTTGCACGGTTCGGATTCCACGCTACGGGCTTTTTCAGTCAGCGCCGCCAGGGTTTGTTCTGCTTCTGAGCGGTTTGCAAACTCGCGGCTGTAAGACGCGGTGCAGTCGGAGTTGTCCATAATGGTGCCAACATCCATACAGCAGCAAACCGGGGTTTCATCAGCACTACATTTACTCATCGTTGATTTCCTCTGTATGTGCACCCAAGGTGCCAGATAAACGTTGCGGATATTTTACGCTTCCCGAAAGTGCTGCTCCAGTTGTTAATTCTGCAAAATCGGATAAGTGACCGAAATCACACTTAAAAATGATCTAAAACAAAACTCTCCCGAATCCATGTGTGCGCAACCTCCAAATTTTGCCAGCTGGATCGCGTTTCCTAGATCATATTTGAAAAAAGATAGAAACATACTTGCAACATTCCAGCTGGTCAGACCTATACTCTCGCCACTGGTCTGATTTCTAAGATCTACCTCAGACCCTACACTTCGCGCTCCTGTTACAGTACGTAACATAGTTTGTATAAAAATAAATCATTGAGGTTATGGTCATGAGCCAGAAAACCCTGTTTACAAAGTCTGCTCTCGCAGTCGCAGTGGCACTTATCTCCACCCAGGCCTGGTCGGCAGGCTTTCAGTTAAACGAATTTTCTTCCTCTGGCCTGGGCCGGGCTTATTCAGGGGAAGGCGCTATTGCCGATGATGCAGGTAACGTTAGCCGTAACCCCGCGTTGATTACTATGTTTGACCGCCCGACGTTTTCTGCGGGTGCGGTTTATATAGATCCGGATGTAGATATTACCGGACATTCTGATTTAACCGGTCAGAGTGCAAATGCTAAAAATATCGCACCGACAGCGTGGGTGCCTAACCTGCACTTTGTCGCGCCTATTAACGATCAGTTTGGTTGGGGAGCGTCAATAACTTCCAACTATGGTCTGGCTACGGAATTTACCGACAACTACGCTGCTGGTATCTATGGCGGTAAAACCGATCTGCAGACAATCAACCTTAACCTTAGCGGGGCTTATCGCCTTAACAATAGCTGGAGTTTTGGTCTTGGTTTTGATGCAGTTTACGCTAAGGCAAAAATTGAGCGTTACGCCGGTTCGCTGGGGCCATTGCTGTCTCAACAGTTGATTGCCCGAGGAGTGCCAGAAAGCTGGACAAACGGTATTAATACACCGGATTCGCAAATTGCTCATCTGAAGGGTGATGAGTGGGGATTCGGCTGGAACGCGGGAATCCTCTATGAGTTGGATAAAGACAACCGTTGGGGCCTGACATATCGTTCAGAAGTTAAAATCGACTTCGATGGGGATTACAAAAGCTCCATTAACCCAAATCTGAACAATATTTTGGGTAACATGGGCTTACCGTATGGCACGATGGGTGCAACCCAAAATGGCTCCTTAACGCTGAATCTGCCTGAGATGTGGGAGATTTCTGGTTATAACCGTGTTGCGCCGCAGTGGGCAATTCACTACAGCATGGCCTATACCAGTTGGAGCCAGTTCCAGGAATTGAAAGCGAAAGGCGATAGTGGTCAGACTCTGTTCTATAAAGATGAAGGATTCCGGGACGCATATCGTATCGCGTTGGGTACAACCTACTATTACGATAAAAACTGGACCTTCCGTACCGGTATCGCTTATGACGACAGCCCGGTTCCGGCTGATAAACGTTCTATTTCCATTCCTGACCAGGATCGTTTGTGGTTAAGTGCTGGGTTAACCTACGCATTTAATGAAGATGCATCCATTGACGTTGGCGCATCTTATATGCATGGTCAGAAAGTGAAATTCACCGAAGGTGAAGGAGCGGCAGCTTATTCCTTCGAGTCTGAAGGTAAAGCCTGGCTGTTCGGGACTAACTTCAACTACGCGTTCTGATAACGCGTTTGCTTAATAAGAAAAAAGGTGAGTTTTGCGACTCACCTTTTTTATTTGTTTCTTATTCAGAATCGATATCTTTTAAATCGTCCTGAATCGCTTGCGCATTCGGATTTTCCTGCGGTTTGAGTTCGCCGCCATTAGCGATGAAATCATGACGCTGGAAGTACGCTTCACGCACCATAATGTAAGGGTCGGATGACTGACGCAGCAGACCGTCGGAATCCAACAGCTGTGCGCGGGTTTCGATACCTTCAAGCGTCCATTTACCCACAGACATCGGCCAGGTCAGCCAGGAAAGTACTGGGTAAAGACCATCTGCCATATCACCGCCCTCATCACGCAGCGTGAAGCTGCCGTAGAACGGTAACTGAACGTACGGCCCATAACCTACGCCATAATGACCAAGCGTACTACCGAAGCGGTGAGGTTCAGTCCGTTGCAGTTTCGGGTTCGCCATCCCTGCAACATCAATAAAGCCGCCCATCCCCAAAATGGTATTCAGGAAAAAGCGGGTAAAGTGGACCATCCCCTGATAAGGGTCGCCCCGCAAGAAGTAGTTAACCATCACCGCAGGTTCTTCAAGGTTGCCGGTAAAGTTGCTCAAACCGTTACGCGCCGGTTGCGGAACATAATCACGCCAGGCGACAGCGACCGGTCGAACAATATACGGGTCTAATACATTGAAGTTGAAGTTGTACATGGTGCGGTTGAACCCTTCTAACGGGTCAGAACGCCCTTGCTGATCTGTACCGGAACTCGCACATCCCACCAGAAGCGTAGTTCCCAGAGCAAGCGCCGACAGGCGAAGCTTCATAAATGTCTCCCTGTTTTTTATGGCTTATGCAGTTTGCCATCCATGACGGAACGATAGCGTATCCGCCTGTTTAGGTGTGGGCGATTGTAACAGCACAGCAACTGATGTCCAGACGCCCTGATTTGCTGATTTGATCATAGCCTGGTAATCGCCACCCTGTAGGCTACTTGATTCTATAGAAACAGAAAAAGGCAAATGCAGCCTTTTCTACATTTTCAGAGTAACTCCCGCCAGTTGCGATCAAAAAAGCCGCTACGCTTTAGCTATACGTGCTAATTCAAGAGAAGAAACCATGGACAACGACAAAATTGATCAACACAGCGACGAAATTGAAGTTGAGAGCGAAGAAAAAGAGCGCGGCAAAAAAATAGAAATAGATGAAGACCGACTCCCCTCCCGGGCGATGGCAATTCATGAGCATATCCGCCAGGATGGTGAAAAAGAGCTGGAACGCGACGCAATGGCGCTACTGTGGTCAGCCATTGCGGCGGGTCTGTCGATGGGCGCTTCGCTACTGGCAAAAGGAATATTTCATGTCGAACTGAAAGGCGTGCCGGGCAGCTTCTTGCTGGAGAATCTCGGTTATACCTTTGGTTTTATTATTGTCATTATGGCCCGCCAGCAATTATTTACCGAAAACACCGTGACTGCGGTCCTCCCCGTCATGCAAAAACCGACAATGAGCAACGTCGGTTTACTTATGCGGTTATGGGGCGTTGTACTGCTGGGTAATATTCTCGGGACAGGTATTGCGGCGTGGGCATTTGAATATATGCCTATCTTCAATGAAGAAACTCGCGATGCATTTGTCAAAATTGGCATGGATGTGATGAAGAACACCCCCAGCGAGATGTTTGCCAACGCGATCATATCCGGCTGGCTGATCGCCACTATGGTATGGATGTTTCCTGCAGCAGGTGCGGCAAAGATTGTGGTGATTATATTGATGACCTGGCTTATTGCCCTGGGAGACACCACCCACATCGTTGTTGGTTCTGTAGAAATCCTCTATCTGGTGTTTAACGGCACGCTGCACTGGCGCGATTTCATCTGGCCCTTCGCGTTACCGACTTTAGCGGGGAACATCTGCGGCGGCACCTTTATCTTCGCATTAATGAGTCATGCACAGATCCGTAACGATATGAGCAACAAGCGCAAAGCAGAAGCACGCCAAACAGCAGAACGTACGGAAAACATTAAGAAAAAGGATAAAAACCCAGCATAAATGGCGAGTGTTTAAGCAATCGAGCGGCAGTGTACTTACCCCGCAGCCCATTAGCGGGTATACTCATGCCGCATTGTCCTCTTAGTTAAATGGATATAACGAGCCCCTCCTAAGGGCTAATTGCAGGTTCGATTCCTGCAGGGGACACCATTTACCCTTCAAACGAAATTCACCTTGCCTCACAAAATGGGTTTGGCAGTACCCTTACCTTATATTGACGCATTTTTCCTGCAACAGGTTGAAATCTCAGCACTGTTAGAAAGTGTTGATGGCTAAATAGCCCTGGTCTGGAAGATGGAAGTCATCACTCTGAATCCTGATCGCGAAATCTGGCGTGACTCGATGCTACACTCCGCAAGGCATTCCCTGATGGATTAACAGGGATAAGCATTTTGGTATTGTTATTTTCCGGTTGAGGGATATAGAGCTATCGTAAGCGGCTCGTCAGAACCGTATTGATATTTACTGAGAGCTCAGATCAACTTTCCAGG
>NZ_PTRE01000130.1 GCF_002965065.1 Escherichia sp. MOD1-EC7003 | reverse complement strand
TTGTACTCGCTGATCGGCACATGCCGTCTGAACAATGTGGAGCCAGAAAAGTGGCTGCGCTACGTCATTGAACATATCCAGGACTGGCCGGCAAACCGGGTACGCGATCTGTTGCCCTGGAAAGTTGATCTGAGCTCTCAGTAAATATCAATACGGTTCTGACGAGCCGCTTACACTTAATCATCAGGGACATCCTTTTATCATCGGGAATACGAAAGAAAAGGGAGAGTAAACGTCTTACTTATAGAACAGTGAAGAATGCCACAATTTTACGCTTTGAAAATGATGACACTATCACAGTTGGCGCATTCATTAACGATAGGGTATAAGTAAAACAATAAGTTAACACCACTCACAGAGACGAGGTGGAGAAATGTTAGATCAAGTATGCCTGCTTGCACGGAATGCAGGCGATGCCATTATGCAGGTCTACGACGGGATGAAACCGATGGACGTCGTCAGTAAAGCGGACAATTCTCCGGTAACGGCAGCGGATATTGCCGCACACACCGTTATCATGGACGGTTTACGTACGCTGACACCGGATATTCCGGTCCTTTCTGAAGAAGATCCTCCCGGTTGGGAAGTTCGCCAGCACTGGCAGCGTTACTGGCTGGTAGATCCGCTGGATGGTACTAAAGAGTTTATTAAACGTAATGGCGAATTCACCGTTAACATTGCGCTCATTGACCACGGCAAATCGACTTTAGGTGTGGTGTATGCGCCGGTAATGAACGTAATGTACAGCGCGGCAGAAGGCAAAGCCTGGAAAGAAGAGTGCGGCGTGCGCAAGCAGATTCAGGTCCGCGATGCGCGCCCGCCGCTGGTGGTGATCAGCCGTTCCCATGCGGATGCGGAGATGAAAGAGTATCTGCAACAGCTCGGCGAACATCAGACCACGTCCATCGGCTCTTCGCTGAAATTCTGCCTGGTGGCAGAAGGGCAGGCGCAGCTATACCCGCGTTTCGGGCCAACGAATATTTGGGACACCGCCGCCGGTCATGCCGTGGCTGTGGCTGCCGGAGCGCACGTTCACGACTGGCAGGGTAAACCGCTGGATTACACTCCGCGCGAGTCGTTCCTGAATCCTGGGTTCAGAGTGTCTATTTATTAATTAATTTATGCAGCAGGTCCATCACTTGCTGCACCTCTTCCTGAGTGAGTGCCCCGTCTTTGGCCCATTGCACGCGACCATCCTTATCCAGCACCACTACAGCGGAACTTTCTTCATCCAGTTGCCAGGCGCCGCGCGCGACGCCATTGCTATCGACAATAAACTGTGACCAGGGATAAAGCTTTTTATTACTCTCCAGACTGCTGCGCACAAACATACTGGAACCCGGAATCGCGTCGTTGGTGTTAACAATGGTGGTGGTCTGGTAACGATCGTGCGGTAACTTCGCTGATTTAATCGCTTCAATCAGCGTCGCGTTTTTCTCTTTTGCGGAGGTGCGACCAGCAATATGTTGCAGTACTCGCACTTTTCCCACTAACTGCGCGCTGTTCCAGGTTTTGTAACTAAACTGATCTTTATCAAGCTCTAACTCGCCACGATCGGTAATGCCAATCGGCGGCACTCGCTGACCGGTTTCGAACTGATGTGCGGAAGCCATCATCGGCAACAGCAGGTAGGTGAGTGCCAGAATCTTGCGTAGGGTCATGGTGTTTCCTTCTTATGATGTGCAGGTGATCCGACCACTTGGGTCTGACTTTTAATCATATGTGCTATTTATCGAATTTCCCGCAAGTGTGATGCCAGTTTGCGCTCAAGCGCACAAATCATATGAAAAATGAATGCTTATACTGAAGACCGCGCTTCGGTAAAAAGATAATTCTGAATAATTGTAACCTTCAGGTAAAAAAAGTTATACACGGTGGAAACATTGTCCGGATAGTCTATATTCACTAAGCATTAAAATTTGCGCCTCATAATAGTTGGTCCGATTGTGGCACCGCACAGGCGTAATACTCAGCAGGAGATAACAATGAAAATTTTCCAACGGTACAACCCACTGCAGGTGGCGAAGTACGTAAAGATCCTGTTCCGTGGACGGTTATACATCAAGGACGTTGGCGCTTTTGAATTTGATAAGGGTAAGATTCTTATCCCAAAAGTGAAGGATAAACTGCATTTGTCAGTGATGTCCGAAGTTAACCGTCAGGTTATGCGTCTGCAAACAGAGATGGCTTAACCAAAGTGCTATGCAGTAGGTAAGACGGCTCCTGATTCAGGAGCCGTTGATGTTTCTGGGGTTACGCGACGCTTTCTTCTTTATCTTTAGCGTCAGGCAGTTTTGGCGAAAGGGCAGTGGCCTTGCTGTCGATCCGTGTCACCAGCAGTTGGTCGATGCGGTAGTTATCGATATCCACCACTTCAAATTTGTAGCCGGCGAATTTCACCGAATCGGTACGTTTCGGGATCTTACGCAGCATAAACATCATAAAGCCGCCGATGGTTTCGTAGTTGCCCGACTGCGGGAACTCGTCAATATCCAGCACGCGCATTACGTCGTCAATCGGGGTGCCGCCGTCAATCAGCCATGAGTTTTCATCACGCGCGACAATCTGCTCTTCCAGCCCCTGACCGACCAGATCGCCCATCAGCGTGGTCATCACGTCGTTGAGGGTGATGATCCCCACTACCAGCGCGTACTCGTTCATGATCACCGCGAAGTCTTCACCCGCGGTTTTAAAACTTTCCAGCGCCTCTGAAAGGGTTAACGTATCCGGCACAATCAGTGTGTTGCGAATTTGTACGCCGCTGTTCAGTGCCAGGCTTTGGTTAGCCAACACGCGGTTCAGCAGGTCTTTAGAATCGACATAGCCGATGATGTGGTCAATATCTTCATTACAGACGAGGAACTTAGAGTGCGGATGTTCTGCCACCTTATTCTTCAGACTTTGCTCATCTTCGTGGAGATCAAACCAAATCACGTTTTCACGCGATGTCATTGAAGATGGAACTGTACGGGATTCCAGTTCAAAGACGTTTTCAATCAGCTCGTGTTCCTGTTTACGTAACACGCCCGCCAGCGCACCGGCTTCTACTACCGCGTAGATGTCATCAGAAGTGATGTCATCTTTACGTACCATTGGCAATTTGAAGATACGGAAGATCATGTTCGCCAGGCCGTTAAAGAACCACACCAGCGGGGTGCAAACGTACAGGCAGAAGCGCATCGGGTTGATGATACGCAAAGCCACAGCTTCTGGCGCAATCATACCGATGCGTTTCGGGGTTAAATCCGCAAACAGGATAAACATGCCAGTCACTAACGAGAAAGAGAGAATAAAGCTCAGTTGCTCAGAGAGTTCTGCCGACATGTAGCGGGAGAACAGGCTGTGAAAAGCGGGAGAAAATGCTGCATCACCGACGATACCGCCGAGAATCGCCACTGCGTTCAGACCGATTTGTACCACGGTAAAGAACATGCCGGGGTTTTCCTGCATATTCAGAACGCGTTGGGCATTTATATTGCCTTCATCAGCCAGCAGTTTAAGTTTGATTTTGCGTGAGGCGGCAAGCGAGATCTCGGACATCGAGAAGAACGCACTTACAGCGATCAAGCAGAGTATGACTAAAATACTGTTTAACATATCTTATCCGACCTTTCAGGCCAGATCCTCGGAAGGGGAAGTTGATTACTTTGTGTGAAATACACATTGAAAGCCGATTCGAAGAAAGTGAACCGGCATTTTCAGTGGCTAGTATAGCGTAAGGTACTGTAAAGCCGCCAGAGGGTTAAAATTCACACTGCTGATAAATGCAAAACAGCTTGATGCGCTATGCTTCCGGCGGCAGACAGACGCCAATTCCACCAATTCCACAATAACCATACGGGTTTTTATGCAGATATTGCTGGTGATCATCTTCGGCATAATAAAACGGTGTGGCATTAGCGATTTCCGTGGTGATGTGACGATCGTCATCGGCGGCAAGCATCGCCGCCTGAAAACGTTCCAGACTGGCGCGAGCGGCGGCATTCTGTTCTGGAGTCAGCGGATAAATTGCTGAACGATACTGCGTGCCGTGGTCATTGCCCTGACGCATTCCCTGGGCGGGATCGTGATTCTCCCAAAAAACCTGTAGCAACTGTTCATAGCTGATGACGGAAGGATCGTAAACAATGCGTACCGCTTCGGCATGACCAGTATTACCGGAGCACACTTCCCGATAAGTTGGGTTTGGCGTGTAACCGCCGGTGTAACCTGCGGCGGTGCTGTAAACGCCGGGTAACTGCCAGAACAGACGCTCCACACCCCAGAAACACCCCATCGCAAAAATGGCAATCTCCATTCCGTCAGGTACATTGGTCATGGAGTGACCGTTGACCGCATGCAGCGTGGCTACGGGCATCGGGGTGTTACGTCCAGGCAGGGCATCGGCGGGGGAAACCAGATGCTTTTTATCAAATAAACTCATGGTGTCGCTCTCCCGAAAATTGGTCATTGGGGTTAAGGTTGTAACAAGAGACGTATTTGCACACAATAATCGCCGTGAATAGGTCTAAAGTAAAACATAAGAAATATTTGGGGTTTAGTCTGCTTTTTAATCCATATTACTGGATTTTTGTTAAGCCGTTTAACGGCGTTCCAGGGGCAGGAACAAAGGATATTCAGGAGAAAATGTGCGCTATATCCGACAGTTATGCTGTGTAAGCTTACTCTGCTTAAGCGGATCTGCCGTCGCTGCGAACGTCCGTCTACAGGTCGAAGGGTTATCGGGGCAGCTGGAAAAGAACGTTCGTGCGCAGCTTTCTACAATTGAAAGTGATGAGGTAACGCCAGACCGTCGCTTTCGCGCCCGTGTCGATGATGCCATCCGCGAAGGTCTGAAAGCTCTGGGTTATTACCAGCCGACCATTGAATTTGATCTCCGTCCACCGCCAAAGAAAGGGCGGCAGGTATTGATCGCCAAAGTCACGCCAGGCGTGCCAGTGTTAATTGGCGGCACTGATGTGGTATTGCGCGGCGGCGCGCGGACCGATAAAGACTATTTGAAATTGCTCGATACTCGCCCGGCTATTGGCACTGTGCTGAACCAGGGCGATTATGAAAATTTCAAAAAGTCCTTAACCAACATTGCGTTGCGTAAAGGCTATTTCGATAGCGAATTTACCAAAGCGCAATTGGGCATTGCGCTCGGCCTGCATAAAGCTTTCTGGGATATTGATTATAACAGTGGCGAACGTTACCGCTTTGGGCATGTGACCTTTGAAGGATCACAAATCCGCGATGAATATCTGCAAAATCTGGTGCCGTTTAAAGAGGGCGACGAGTACGAGTCAAAAGATCTGGCTGAACTGAACCGCCGACTTTCTGCTACCGGCTGGTTTAACTCGGTGGTGGTGGCACCACAATTTGAGAAAGCGCGCGAAACGAAAGTATTACCGTTGACGGGCGTGGTTTCGCCGCGCACAGAAAACACCATCGAAACCGGGGTCGGTTATTCTACGGATGTAGGACCGCGTGTGAAAGCGACGTGGAAAAAACCATGGATGAACTCCTACGGTCACAGCCTGACCACCAGTGCCAGTATTTCCGCGCCGGAACAGATCCTCGACTTCAGCTATAAAATGCCGCTGCTGAAGAACCCGCTGGAACAATATTATTTGGTACAGGGCGGTTTTAAGCGTACTGACCTGAACGATACTGAATCTGACGCCACTACGCTGGTGGCTTCT
Source organism: Escherichia sp. MOD1-EC7003 (assembly GCF_002965065.1). Classification (GTDB taxonomy): domain Bacteria; phylum Pseudomonadota; class Gammaproteobacteria; order Enterobacterales; family Enterobacteriaceae; genus Escherichia. The sequence continues at coordinate 7,569 of NZ_PTRE01000130.1, read as the reverse complement.
CGTTACTGGGATCTCTCCAGCGGCTGGCAGCGTGCCATTAACCTGCGCTGGAGTCTCGACCACTTTACCCAGGGTGAAATTACCAACACTACAATGCTGTTTTACCCAGGTGTGATGATTAGCCGTACGCGTTCTCGCGGTGGCCTGATGCCGACCTGGGGCGACTCGCAACGCTACTCTATCGACTACTCCAACACGGCCTGGGGCTCGGATGTCGATTTCTCCGTTTTCCAGGCGCAAAACGTCTGGATCCGTACACTGTACGATCGCCATCGTTTTGTTACGCGCGGCACGCTGGGCTGGATTGAGACCGGTGATTTCGACAAAGTACCGCCGGATCTGCGTTTCTTCGCCGGGGGCGATCGCAGTATTCGCGGCTACAAATACAAATCTATCGCCCCGAAATACGCCAACGGTGACCTGAAAGGGGCCTCGAAGTTGATAACCGGATCGCTGGAGTATCAGTACAACGTGACCGGAAAATGGTGGGGCGCGGTGTTTGTCGATAGTGGCGAAGCGGTAAGCGATATTCGCCGCAGCGACTTTAAAACCGGTACCGGGGTTGGCGTGCGCTGGGAATCGCCGGTCGGGCCAATCAAACTCGATTTTGCCGTACCGGTCGCGGATAAAGACGAACACGGGTTACAGTTTTACATCGGTCTGGGGCCAGAATTATGAGTTTATGGAAAAAAATCAGCCTCGGCGTGGTTATCGTTATCTTACTGTTGCTGGGATCGGTGGCATTTCTGGTGGGCACCACCAGCGGCTTGCATCTGGTATTTAAAGCGGCAGATCGCTGGGTGCCAGGACTGAATATTGGCAAGGTCACCGGCGGCTGGCGCGATCTCACCTTGTCTGATGTTCGTTATGAGCAGCCAGGTGTGGCGGTAAAAGCGGGCAATCTGCATCTTGCGGTCGGGCTGGAGTGCCTGTGGAATAGCCGTGTTTGTATTAATGACCTGGCGCTGAAAGACATTCAGGTCAACATCGACAGCAAAAAAATGCCTCCTTCTGAACAGGTTGAAGAAGAGGAAGACAGTGGTCCGCTGGATCTCTCCACGCCGTACCCCATCACCCTGACGCGGGTGGCGCTGGACAATGTCAACATCAAGATTGATGACACCACGGTGTCGGTGATCGACTTCACCTCCGGCCTGAACTGGCAGGAGAAAGCCCTGACCCTGAAACCGACATCGCTGAACGGTCTGCTGATTGCTCTGCCAAAAGTGGTGGAAGTGGCGCAGGATGAAGTGGTTAAACCGAAAATTGAAAATCCACAGCCGGAAGAAAAGCCGCTCGGCGAAACGCTGCAAGATCTCTTTTCTCGCCCGGTATTGCCGGAAATGACCAACGTGCATTTGCCGCTCAACCTGAACATTGAAGAGTTTAAGGGCGAGCAGCTGCGCGTGACGGGTGACACGGACATCACCGTGCGCACCATGCTGCTGAAAGTGAGCAGCATCGACGGCAATACCAAACTGGACGCACTGGATATCGATTCCAGTCAAGGGATCATCAACGCCAGCGGCACGGCGCAGCTGTCAGACAACTGGCCGGTGGATATCACCCTCAACAGCACACTGAACGTGGAGCCGTTGAAAGGTGAAAAGGTGAAGTTGAAAGTGGGCGGTGCGCTGCGTGAACAACTGGAGATTGGCGTTAACCTTTCCGGTCCGGTGGATATGGATTTACGCGCCCAGACGCGACTGGCAGAAGCCGGATTGCCGCTCAACGTGGAAGTGAACAGCAAACAGCTTTACTGGCCGTTCTCTGGTGAGAAGCAGTATCAAGCGGATGAGCTGAAACTGAAACTCACCGGTAAAATGACCGATTACACGCTCTCTATGCGTACGGCTGTGAAGGGACAGGCGATCCCGCCCGCCACCATTACCCTCGATGCCAAAGGTAATGAACAGCAGGTCAATCTTGACAAACTCACCGTTGCGGCGCTGGAAGGGAAAACTGAACTCAAGGCGTTGCTCGACTGGCAGCAGGCCATTAGCTGGCGCGGTGAGCTAACGCTTAACGGCATTAGCACCGCCAAAGAGTTCCCGGACTGGCCGTCGAAACTCAATGGTTTGGTTAAAACCCGCGGTAGTCTGTACGGCGGCACCTGGCAGATGGAGGTGCCAGAACTGAAGCTGACCGGTAACGTCAAACAGAACAAAGTGAACGTTGACGGCACGCTGAAAGGCAACAGTTATATGCAGTGGATGATCCCAGGGCTTCATCTGGAACTGGGGCCAAACAGTGCCGAAGTAAAAGGTGAGCTGGGGGTAAAAGATCTTAACCTTGACGCTACCATCAACGCGCCGGGGCTGGATAACGCGCTGCCAGGACTTGGCGGTGCAGCGAAAGGGCTGGTGAAAGTACGCGGTACGGTGGAAGCACCACAACTACTGGCAGATATCACCGCACGCGGCCTGCGCTGGCAGGAACTTTCCGTGGCGCAGGTTCGCGTGGAAGGCGATATCAAATCCACCGACCAGATTGCAGGTAAACTCGACGTGCACGTTGAGCAAATCTCGCAGCCGGATGTGAATATCAACCTCGTCACTCTGAATGCCAAAGGCAGCGAAAAGCAGCACGAGTTACAACTGCGGATTCAGGGCGAGCCGGTTTCCGGGCAGTTAAACCTCGCAGGCAGTTTTGATCGCAAAGAAGAACGCTGGAAGGGAACACTTAGCAATACGCGCTTTCAGACGCCAGTCGGCCCGTGGTCGCTGACCCGCGATATTGCGCTGGATTACAGCAATAAGGAGCAAAAAATCAGCATCGGGCCACACTGCTGGCTTAATCCGAATGCGGAACTGTGCGTGCCGCAAACCATTGATGCCGGGGCTGAAGGGCGGGCGGTGGTGAATCTCAACCGCTTCGACCTGGCTATGCTGAAACCGTTTATGCCAGAAACCACTCAGGCCAGCGGTATCTTCACGGGTAAAGCGGATGTTGCCTGGAATACCACCAAAGAAGGGCTGCCACAGGGCAGTATCACCCTTTCGGGGCGTAACGTGCAGGTAACGCAAACCGTCAACGATGCGGCGCTGCCGGTGGCGTTTCAGACGCTGAATCTGACGGCGGAACTGCGTAACAACCGTGCTGAACTGGGCTGGACCATCCGTCTGACCAATAACGGCCAGTTTGATGGTCAGGTGCAGGTGACCGATCCGCAAGGCCGCCGTAATCTTGGTGGCAACGTTAATATCCGTAACTTCAACCTTGCGATGATAAACCCCATCTTTACCCGTGGGGAAAAAGCAGCGGGGATGGTGAGTGCTAACTTGCGTCTGGGCGGTGATGTACAAAGCCCGCAGCTTTTTGGTCAGCTCCAGGTTACGGGTGTGGATATCGACGGCAACTTTATGCCGTTTGATATGCAGCCGAGTCAGCTTGCGGTCAACTTTAACGGTATGCGCTCGACGCTTGCCGGTACTGTGCGAACCCAGCAGGGTGAAATCTACCTGAGCGGTGACGCCGACTGGAGCCAGATAGAAAACTGGCGGGCGCGGGTAACGGCGAAAGGCAGTAAAGTGCGGATCACCGTGCCGCCGATGGTACGAATGGATGTATCGCCAGATGTTGTATTCGAGGCTACACCAAACCTGTTTACCCTCGACGGTCGCGTGGATGTCCCGTGGGCACGCATTGTGGTGCATGAGCTGCCGGAAAGCGCAGTAGGCGTCTCCAGCGATGTGGTGATGCTTAACGATAACCTGCAACCGGAAGAGGCAAAAACGGCGTCGATTCCGATCAACAGTAACCTGATTGTCCACGTTGGCAATAATGTACGCATCGATGCCTTTGGCCTGAAAGCACGACTGACGGGCGATCTCAACGTTGTACAGGACAAACAAGGGCTGGGCCTGAACGGGCAGATCAACATTCCGGAAGGGCGCTTCCATGCGTATGGCCAGGATCTGATTGTGCGTAAGGGGGAGCTACTATTCTCTGGTCCACCGGATCAACCGTATCTTAATATCGAAGCCATTCGTAACCCGGAAGCTACAGAGGATGACGTGATTGCCGGAGTTCGTGTCACTGGTCTGGCAGACGAACCGAAAGCGGAGATCTTCTCTGACCCGGCGATGTCGCAACAAGCTGCATTGTCTTATTTGCTACGTGGACAAGGGCTGGACAGCGATCAGAGCGATAGCGCGGCGATGACCTCGATGCTGATTGGTCTGGGGGTTGCACAAAGTGGTCAGATTGTGGGTAAAATCGGCGAGACGTTTGGCGTAAGCAATTTAGCGCTCGACACCGAGGGAGTAGGCGATTCCTCCCAGGTGGTGGTCAGCGGCTATGTATTGCCAGGTCTGCAAGTGAAATACGGCGTGGGTATATTTGACTCTATAGCAACACTCACGTTACGTTATCGCCTGATGCCTAAGCTATATCTGGAAGCCGTGTCTGGTGTAGACCAGGCACTGGATTTGCTCTATCAGTTCGAGTTTTAGCAATGCGAATATTTGTCTACGGCAGTTTACGCCACAAACAAGGCAACAGTCACTGGATGACCAATGCCCAGTTACTGGGCGATTTCAGTATCGATAACTACCAGTTGTATAGCCTGGGCCACTATCCAGGCGCAGTTCCGGGGAACGGAACAGTACACGGTGAAGTTTATCGTATTGACAACGCCACGCTGGCCGAACTTGATGCCTTGCGCACCAGGGGCGGTGAATACGTGCGCCAGTTGATTCAGACGCCGTACGGGAGTGCATGGATGTACGTTTATCAACGACCCGTCGATGGATTAAAGCTAATTGAAAGCGGCGACTGGTTAGACAGGGATAAGTAATAATAAAAACGCGCCACCTTCGGGTGGCGCGTTTTTTATGCGATGCATCTCGCGATTTTTTTTGTAACTTCCCCATCTTTTGCTTTTCTCTCCGAGCCGCTTTCCATATCTGCAATCGCATAAAAAGCTCTGCTGGCGTTCACAAATGTGCAGGGGTAAAACGTTTCCTGTAGCACAGCGAGTTATACTTTGTATAACTTAAGGAGGTGCAGATGCGCATTACCATAAAAAAATGGGGGAACAGTGCAGGTATGGTCATTCCCAATATCGTAATGAAAGAACTTAACTTACAGCCGGGGCAGAGCGTGGAGGCACAGGTCAGCAACAACCAACTGATTTTGACACCCGTCTCGAAGCACTACTCGCTTGATGAACTGCTGGCGCAATGCGACATGAATGCACCGGAACTGAGCGAGCAGGATGTCTGGGGTAAATTCACCCCTACGGGTGACGAAATATGGTAAAGCGAAGCGAATTTGAACGGGGAGACGTTGTGCTGGTCGGCTTTGATCCAGCAAGCGGCCATGAACAGCAAGGTGCTGGTCGACCTGCGCTTGTACTCTCCGTTCAAGCCTTTAATCAACTGGGGATGACGCTGGTGGCCCCCATTACCCTGAGCGGAAATTTTGCCCGATATGCCGGATTCAGCGTTCCGTTACGCTGCGAAGAAGGTGATGTGTATGGCGTGGTATTGGTGAATCAGGTGCGAATGATGGATTTACGCGCCCGCCAGGCAAGGCGTATTGGTCTGGCTTGTGACGAGGTGGTGGAAGAAGCGTTATTACGTTTGCAGGCAGTGGTGGAATAAGGCGTATTTATTGCGGGCAAAAAACCCTTACTAACCGGAGCCCGGCGTTCAGGGTTATTGTGCCAGAAGAACTTATTTATTCTTTGCGCGCTCGAAGGAGGCAACGATTTCCGCTTTAGCGGCTTCTGCGTTTTCCCAACCTTCAACTTTAACCCACTTGCCTTTTTCGAGGTCTTTGTAGTGCTCGAAGAAGTGAGCAATCTGTGCTTTCAGCAGCTCTGGCAGATCGTTAACGTCTTTAATGTGATCGTATTCTTTGCTCAGCTTGCTGTGCGGAACGGCAACCAGTTTCGCATCTTCACCAGCTTCGTCGGTCATTTTCAGAACGCCAACCGGACGGCAACGGATCACAGAACCCGGCTGCAGCGGGTACGGAGTCGGGACCAGTACGTCAACCGGGTCACCATCCAGAGACAGGGTGTGGTTGATGTAACCGTAGTTGCACGGATAGAACATCGCGGTGGACATGAAGCGGTCAACGAACAGTGCGCCGCTCTCTTTGTCGATTTCGTATTTGATCGGATCTGCGTTAGCCGGGATCTCAATAACAACGTAGATGTCTTCCGGCAGATCTTTACCCGCAGGGACGTTGAGTAAGCTCATGTCTGTTTCCTTTAAAAATATGTGGCAAACAAGTGCCGAGTATTATAGCCAACTCGCGGCGAATGTCTTCGCTTGTTTTCGTCTTCATTTCCCTTTTTCGCCAGTTTTAAGGCGGTTTACAGAGCAGGAAAATCCATAACCGTAGCCGCATTTTTCATAGTGAGATGAAAGCGATTACAAACTTTTGATTAACGTTTTATTTACTTTTTTGAAGTGTGATGTAACGCAATCCGTTACATAACGAATTGTCTATAGTTTTTTCGCGAACATCTTTTCACCAATAATCATCACCCCGACGAGGACAACCCTATGTGGAAACGCTTACTTGTAGTCTCTGCAGTCTCGGCAGTCATGTCGTCTATGGCGTTGGCCGCTCCTTTAACCGTAGGATTTTCGCAGGTCGGATCGGAATCCGGCTGGCGCGCCGCAGAAACCAATGTGGCGAAAAGTGAAGCCGAAAAACGCGGAATCACGTTGAAAATTGCCGATGGTCAGCAAAAGCAGGAAAACCAGATTAAAGCGGTACGTTCCTTCGTCGCGCAAGGGGTAGATGCGATCTTTATTGCTCCGGTGGTAGCGACGGGGTGGGAACCGGTATTAAAAGAGGCAAAAGATGCCGAAATCCCGGTCTTCTTGCTTGACCGTTCCATCGATGTGAAAGACAAATCTCTCTATATGACCACCGTTACTGCCGACAACATCCTCGAAGGCAAGCTGATCGGTGACTGGCTGGTAAAAGAGGTCAATGGTAAACCGTGTAACGTGGTTGAGTTGCAGGGCACCGTTGGGGCTAGTGTTGCCATCGACCGTAAGAAAGGCTTTGCCGAAGCCATTAAGAATGCGCCAAATATCAAAATTATCCGCTCTCAGTCCGGTGACTTCACCCGTAGTAAAGGCAAAGAAGTGATGGAGAGCTTTATCAAAGCGGAAAACAACGGCAAAAATATCTGCATGGTTTACGCCCATAACGATGACATGGTAATTGGCGCGATTCAGGCGATTAAAGAAGCAGGCCTGAAACCAGGCAAAGATATTCTGACAGGTTCTATCGACGGCGTACCGGACATCTACAAAGCGATGATGGATGGCGAAGCGAACGCCAGCGTTGAACTGACGCCGAACATGGCAGGTCCCGCTTTTGACGCGCTGGAGAAATACAAAAAAGACGGCACCATGCCAGAAAAGCTGACCCTGACCAAATCCATCCTTTACCTGCCTGATACCGCAAAAGAAGAGTTAGCAAATGCCCCGTAAACCCTCGCCCAATCGGGCGGAGATATAAGGGGAGCTAATCAGGGAGACTGTAATTTAAATTGTGTATCTGCCTGTTTTTGATATGTTCACTCCAACACCGGAGACA
>NZ_PTRE01000012.1 GCF_002965065.1 Escherichia sp. MOD1-EC7003 | reverse complement strand
TTACGCAGTTACCGCGCTTATATCCCCGCCCGATTGGGCGAGGTCTTACGCGCAAATTGATAAAAACAAAGCAACACAACATCACGAATGGGGATTTTTGACTATGAAACGGAATGCGAAAACTATCATCGTAGGGATGATTGCACTGGCAATTTCACACACCGCTATGGCTGACGATATTAAAGTTGCCGTTGTCGGCGCTATGTCCGGCCCGATTGCCCAGTGGGGCGATATGGAATTTAACGGCGCGCGTCAGGCGATTAAAGACATTAATGCCAAAGGGGGAATTAAAGGCGATAAGCTGGTTGGCGTGGAATATGACGACGCCTGCGACCCGAAACAGGCCGTTGCGGTAGCGAATAAAATCGTTAACGACGGCATTAAATATGTTATTGGGCATCTGTGTTCCTCCTCTACCCAGCCTGCGTCGGACATCTACGAAGACGAAGGTATTCTGATGATCTCGCCGGGAGCGACTAACCCGGAGCTGACCCAACGCGGTTATCAACACATCATGCGTACTGCCGGGCTGGACTCTTCCCAGGGGCCAACGGCGGCAAAATACATTCTTGAGACGGTGAAGCCCCAGCGCATCGCCATCATTCACGACAAACAACAATATGGCGAAGGGCTGGCACGTTCGGTGCAGGACGGGCTGAAAGCGGCTAACGCTAACATCGTCTTCTTCGACGGTATTACCGCCGGGGAAAAAGATTTCTCGGCGCTGATCGCTCGCCTGAAAAAAGAAAACATCGACTTCGTTTACTACGGTGGTTACTACCCGGAAATGGGGCAGATGCTGCGCCAGGCCCGTTCCGTCGGACTGAAAACTCAGTTTATGGGACCGGAAGGCGTGGGTAATGCGTCGCTGTCGAATATTGCTGGCGATGCTGCTGAAGGCATGTTGGTAACCATGCCAAAACGCTATGACCAGGACCCGGCAAACAAAGGTATTGTTGATGCGCTGAAAGCAGACAAGAAAGATCCGTCCGGGCCTTATGTCTGGATCACCTACGCGGCGGTGCAATCTCTGGCGACTGCCCTTGAGCGTACCGGCAGCGATGAGCCGCTGGCGCTGGTGAAAGATTTAAAAGCTAACGGTGCAAACACCGTGATTGGGCCGCTGAGCTGGGATGAAAAAGGCGATCTTAAGGGATTTGATTTTGGTGTCTTCCAGTGGCACGCCGACGGTTCATCCACGGCAGCCAAGTGATCATCCCACCGCCCGTAAAATGCGGGCGGGTTTAGAAAGGTTACCTTATGTCTGAGCAGTTTCTGTATTTCTTGCAGCAGATGTTTAACGGCGTCACGCTGGGCAGTACCTACGCGCTGATTGCCATCGGCTACACCATGGTTTATGGCATTATCGGCATGATCAACTTCGCCCACGGCGAGGTTTACATGATCGGCAGCTACGTCTCCTTTATGATCATCGCCGCACTGATGATGCTGGGCATTGATACCGGCTGGCTGCTGGTGGCGGCGGGATTCGTCGGCGCAATCGTCATTGCCAGCGCCTACGGCTGGAGTATCGAACGGGTAGCCTATCGCCCGGTGCGCAACTCTAAGCGCTTGATTGCCCTCATTTCCGCTATCGGTATGTCCATCTTCCTGCAAAACTACGTTAGCCTGACCGAAGGTTCGCGCGACGTGGCGCTGCCCAGCTTGTTTAACGGCCAGTGGGAGGTGGGGCATAGTGAAAACTTCTCTGCCTCTATTACTACCATGCAGGCGGTTATCTGGATTGTCACCTTCCTCGCCATGTTGGCGCTGACGATTTTCATTCGCTATTCCCGTATGGGGCGCGCCTGCCGTGCCTGTGCGGAAGATCTGAAAATGGCGAGCCTGCTTGGCATTAACACTGACCGGGTGATTGCGCTGACCTTTGTGATTGGTGCGGCGATGGCGGCGGTAGCGGGCGTACTGCTCGGCCAGTTCTACGGCGTAATTAACCCCTACATCGGCTTTATGGCTGGGATGAAAGCCTTCACCGCCGCAGTGCTCGGTGGGATTGGTAGCATTCCGGGAGCGATGATTGGCGGCCTGATTCTGGGGATTGCGGAGGCGCTCTCTTCTGCCTATCTGAGTACGGAATATAAAGATGTGGTCTCATTCGCCTTGCTGATTCTGGTGTTGCTGGTGATGCCGACCGGTATTCTGGGTCGCCCGGAGGTAGAGAAAGTATGAAACCGATGCATATTGCAATGGCGTTGCTCTCTGCCGCGATGTTCTTTGTGTTGGCGGGCGTCTTTATGGGCGTGCAACTGGAGCTGGATGGCACCAAACTGGTGGTCGGCACGGCTTCCAACATTCGTTGGCAGTGGGTGTTTATCGGCACAGCAGTGGTCTTTTTCTTCCAACTTTTGCGACCTGCTTTCCAGAAAGGGTTAAAAAGCGTTTCCGGGCCGACGTTTATTCTGCCCGCGATTGATGGCTCCACGGTGAAGCCAAAGCTGTTCCTCGCGGCGCTGCTGGTGCTTGCGGTAGCGTGGCCGTTTATGGTTTCACGCGGGACGGTGGATATCGCTACCCTGACCATGATCTACATTATCCTTGGCCTCGGGCTGAACGTGGTGGTGGGGCTTTCCGGCCTGCTGGTGTTGGGTTATGGCGGCTTTTACGCCATCGGCGCTTACACTTTTGCGCTGCTCAATCACTATTACGGTCTGGGGTTCTGGACCTGCCTGCCGATTGCAGGGTTAATGGCAGCGGCGGCGGGATTTCTGCTCGGCTTCCCGGTGCTGCGTCTGCGCGGTGACTATCTGGCGATCGTTACCCTCGGATTCGGTGAAATTGTGCGCATTTTGCTGCTCAATAACACCGAAATTACCGGCGGTCCGAACGGAATCAGCCAGATCCCCAAACCGACCTTTTTTGGCCTTGAGTTCAGCCGTACCGCCCGTGAAGGCGGCTGGGATACCTTCAGTAATTTCTTTGGCCTGAAATACGATCCCTCCGATCGCGTCATCTTCCTCTACCTGGTGGCGTTGCTGCTGGTAGTGTTCTCGCTGTTTGTGATTAACCGCCTGCTGCGTATGCCGCTGGGCCGTGCGTGGGAAGCGCTGCGTGAAGATGAGATCGCCTGTCGTTCGCTGGGCTTAAGCCCGCGTCGTATCAAGCTGACCGCCTTTACCATCAGCGCCGCATTTGCGGGTTTTGCCGGAACGCTGTTCGCGGCGCGTCAGGGCTTTGTCAGCCCGGAATCTTTCACCTTCGCCGAATCGGCGTTTGTGCTGGCGATAGTGGTGCTGGGTGGAATGGGGTCGCAATTTGCCGTTATTTTGGCGGCGATTCTACTGGTGGTCTCCCGCGAATTGATGCGTGATTTCAACGAATACAGTATGTTAATGCTCGGTGGTTTGATGGTGCTGATGATGATCTGGCGTCCACAGGGTTTGCTGCCGATGACGCGCCCGCAACTGAAGCTGAAAAACGGCGCAGCGAAAGGAGAGCAGGCATGAGTCAGCCATTATTATCTGTTAACGGCCTGATGATGCGTTTCGGCGGCCTGCTGGCGGTGAACAACGTCAATCTCGAGCTGTATCCGCAGGAGATAGTCTCGCTAATCGGCCCTAACGGTGCCGGAAAAACCACGGTTTTCAACTGCCTGACTGGTTTCTACAAACCCACCGGCGGCACCATTTTACTGCGCGATCAGCATCTGGAAGGTTTGCCCGGCCAGCAAATCGCCCGCATGGGCGTGGTGCGTACCTTCCAGCACGTGCGTCTGTTCCGTGAAATGACGGTGATTGAAAACTTGCTGGTGGCGCAGCATCAGCAACTGAAAACCGGGCTGTTCTCTGGTCTTTTGAAAACGCCTTCTTTCCGTCGCGCCCAGAGCGAAGCCCTTGACCGCGCCGCCACCTGGCTTGAGCGCATTGGTTTGCTCGAACACGCCAACCGCCAGGCGAGTAACCTGGCCTATGGCGACCAGCGTCGTCTGGAGATCGCCCGCTGCATGGTAACGCAGCCGGAGATTCTGATGCTCGATGAACCCGCTGCGGGCCTTAACCCGAAAGAGACTAAAGAGCTGGATGCGCTGATTGCCGAACTGCGCAATCATCACAACACCACTATTTTGTTGATTGAACACGATATGAAGTTGGTGATGGGAATTTCAGACAGGATTTACGTGGTCAATCAGGGGACGCCGCTGGCAAACGGTACGCCGGAGCAAATTCGTAATAACCCGGACGTGATCCGCGCATATCTTGGTGAGGCGTAAAATGGAAAAAGTCATGTTGTCTTTTGACAAGGTTAATGCCCACTACGGCAAAATCCAGGCACTGCATGAGGTGAGCCTGCATATCAATCAGGGGGAGATTGTTACCCTGATTGGTGCCAACGGCGCGGGGAAAACCACCTTGCTCGGCACGTTATGCGGCGACCCGCGTGCCACCAGTGGGCGAATTGTGTTTGATGATAAAGACATTACCGACTGGCAGACGGCGAAAATCATGCGCGAAGCGGTGGCGATTGTCCCGGAAGGACGCCGTGTTTTCTCGCGGATGACGGTGGAAGAGAACCTCGCGATGGGCGGTTTCTTTGCTGAACGCGACCAGTTTCAGGAGCGTATTAAGTGGGTATACGAACTTTTCCCGCGCCTGTTCGAGCGTCGTATTCAGCGGGCGGGTACTATGTCTGGCGGTGAACAGCAGATGCTGGCGATTGGTCGTGCGCTAATGAGCAGCCCGCGCCTGTTGCTGTTGGACGAGCCTTCGCTTGGTCTTGCGCCAATCATCATTCAGCAAATCTTCGACACCATCGAACAATTGCGCGAGCAGGGGATGACCATCTTCCTCGTCGAGCAGAACGCCAACCAGGCACTGAAGCTCGCTGACCGTGGCTACGTGCTCGAAAACGGTCATGTGGTGCTCTCCGATACCGGCGATGCGCTGCTGGCGAATGAAGCGGTGAGAAGTGCGTATTTAGGCGGGTAAATCGTCAATAACCCGGCAGCTAAGTTCTGCCGGGTTCTTCGTCCGTATACAGACTTGTTTCAACTGACCGGGAGGATTAAAACCAGTCCACTTATTTGCCACGGAAAGGTTCCCTCCCATGCATTATGCCATTGTCGCCATACTTGAAATGCTTTGCTGTATCCACGCTTACCGTACCGGACAAGAGCGATATTGGTTTTTTATCATCTTCTGTTTTCCGGTGATTGGCTGCGTGGCGTATTTCGTCATCGTGATGCTGCCTGAAACGGGCGCGGACCGTCACGGGCGTACTTTGCTGATGCGCCTGCAGGACAAAATAAGCCCGGAACGTCACCTGCGCAAATTAACCGAAGAGCTGGCGATTGCCGAGACCAATCAAAACCATTATGCGTTAGCTAACGAACTGGCGCGCCTTGGGCGTTATCACGAAGCCGTTCCCCATCATCAGCAGGCGCTAAGCGGGATATTCGCCCATGAAGCGGCAATGATGTTAAGCCTGGCGCAGGCACAATTTGCCATCCAGGAGTTCGCCGCCTGCCAGCAGACGCTGGAAGATGTGATGCGTTATAACCCTGATTTTCAGTCGGCAGACGGGCACTTGTTATTCGCCAGAACCTTAGCCGCACAAGAAAAATATGCAGATGCGGAAAGCGAGTTTGAAGTATTGATTTCTTATTACCCCGGCCCGCAGGCGCGTATTTACTATGCGGAAATGCTGGCGAAAATGGGGCGGTTACGTGAAGCTAACGAGCAGTATGTTGTCGTGGTTGATACGGCTAAACGTTCAAGACCACATTATAGAAAACACCACCGGGAATGGATTAAGACCGCCAATGAACGGCTGAAGCAGAGTATTGTTCGATGAAGGTAACCAGGGATGAGGTTATGTATACACAGCAAGTTGAGCAAAGTTTTAAATTATTGCGCGAGAATGGCATATTTATTACCCAGGGTTTAACAGCAGCAGAAATAGAAGCCGCAGAAAAACGCTACTGTTTTAAATTCCCGAACGATTACAAAGCATTGCTTATGCAGGGAATGCCTTTGTATGGCTATGATTTTACTGACTGGCGCAACCTGTCTGATGAGTATGTGCAATATATTCAATATAAAATGTTCGATGAAACTATTGCGGGCGTTTTATACTGCATCAGTAAATTTGACGCATGGCCGGGAGTCTGGGGGAATCGTCCAGATAATCTGGTGGATCGACTAAATTTTGCAAGTGATAAAATCAAGAAAAATCCCTTATTTATTCCGATAAAATCAAATCGCTATCTTTCACTTTGTTCGTTAGATAACGGAAACCCTGTTTATTCAATTCACCAGGGAGATGATGTGGTTTGTTATGGGGAGAATTTATGGGATTATTTTACTAAGGAATATGCCAGGGAAGATGAATGTAACATTAGTATTAATCTAAAAACCATGCCGGAACCTTTTACTAAGTACAATACTTTTGTTTATCATAGTATTAATGGTTTTTTTATCAGAGTATTCGGTATTATGATGAGAGTGGAACATTTATACCTGATGGAGAAGCTTTTTCCCCTGTAATGCATTATTGATTTTATTTTCCCCCTTGGTCTTAACTGGAATTTAAATGCCTGTAGTCGTTTCACAGGTTAAATTATACTTTTGTCTGTGAAAAAAGAAACCGATATCCGGCGTGGAAGGCATTGTGTTTTCCTGATGCATGTTTACTTGGTCTTTGTCACCAAATACCGACGCCAGATTTTTGACCATGACGCGATAGAAAAACTACGCACTTACTTTTCAAATGTATGTGCTGATTTTGAAGCTGAACTGCTTGAAATGGATGGCGAATCAGATCACGTCCATTTGTTAATTAACTATCCACCCAAACTGGCGATATCCAGTCTGGTAAACAGCCTCAAATATCGAGTAGGTTACTGCGACGAGATCGACCAGATATTGCAGTCAGGTATTACTACAAAGGCGTTTTGTGGAGTCCTGGCTATTTTGCCAGTAGCTGCGGAGGTGCGCCAATATCCGTCATCCACCAATACATTGAACAACAGCAAACACCTGGTTAGGTGAAAATAAAGTGCGAGTGATGCAGTTGAAAGACGCTGGATTACGGATTCTGGTTTATACCGTTAACAAACCCCAGCGCGCGGCAGAGCTGCTACGCTGGGGTGTGGATTGCATCTGTACCGATGCGATTGATGTGATTGGTCCCAACTTTACGGCCCAATAGTTTTCAACGGAATATCAGGTTGCGGCGTGCCGGGCGGATTCAGCATGTCGCCGTTTTTCCTCTCTTGCAGCATATGCTGCTGATTTAGCGAACTATCAGGATTATGGTTGCTGTTTAACATCCCGCCGTTGGTGTTGGGCAGCATTTGCTGCCGGGCGGGATTTAGCTCCCCCGGCTGCGACTGCAATACCCGCTGAGAGTTGCTATTAATCTGATTTTCTAAATGCTGCTGTTGTAATTGCGTCTGCGTTTTCAGTTGCTGATTCAGCATCCCTTTTTGCTGGATTTGCTGCGCCTGCATTTGAGTTTGCATCCGCTGCTGGCTGGGGATCTGATATCCCGGCTGGTTAGGGTTGTTCAGAGTATTAATGGGCTGTGCAAAGCCGACAAAAGGCAGGAATGCCGTCAAAAGCAGAAGTCGTTTCATCGCGTATCCTCCTCTGAAGATATCCTTTAAGTTTACTCTGTTCCCGGCGAAACGATGATTATTTCAGTCATTCCCTTCTCCTCTTTGGGGCAAATGTCCCTTTCAACATCATTGACTTTCAAATGTGAGTCAAATGCATTTTTTTGCAAAAAGTGTTGGACAAGTGCGAATGAGAATGATTATTATTGTCTCGCGTTCAGGAAGACCCTCGCGGAGAACCTGAAAGCACGACATTGCTCACATTGCTTCCAGTATTACTTAGCCAGCCGGGTGCTGGCTTTTTTTTGATCTTTTGTTCTCAATTTATCCACGGGAGTGCTTGTGTTCGTTATGCGCACTCCAGTAGGAACCACGTCCGCTTTGCGCTAAGGTTGTAGATAACTACCTTAAAAAGGACGAAATCATGGTCATCAACTGCGCCTTTATTGGCTTCGGCAAAAGCACCACCCGTTACCATCTGCCGTATGTACTTAACCGCAAGGATAGTTGGCATGTCGCGCATATTTTTCGCCGCCATGCGAAGCCGGAAGAACAGGCCCCCATTTATTCCCATATCCATTTCACCAGCGATCTTGATGAAGTGTTAAACGATCCCGATGTTAAGCTGGTTGTCGTCTGCACTCACGCGGACAGTCACTTCGAGTACGCGAAGCGTGCGCTGGAAGCCGGGAAAAATGTGCTGGTCGAAAAACCGTTCACTCCGACGCTTGCGCAGGCAAAAGCGCTGTATGCGCTGGCGAAAAGTAAGGGGCTGACCGTCACGCCGTATCAGAATCGTCGCTTTGACTCCTGCTTCCTGATGGCGAAAAAAGCGATTGAAAGCGGCAAGCTGGGAGAGATTGTCGAAGTGGAAAGCCATTTTGACTATTACCGCCCGGTGGCAGAAACAAAACCAGGGCTGCCGCAGGATGGTGCGTTCTATGGCCTTGGTGTGCATACGATGGACCAGATTATTTCTTTGTTCGGTCGCCCGGATCACGTCGCTTATGGCATCCGCAGCCTGCGTAATAAAGCCAATCCTGACGACACCTTCGAAGCGCAGTTGTTTTATGGCGATTTAAAAGCCATCGTCAAAACCAGCCATCTGGTGAAAATCGATTATCCGAAATTTATCGTTCACGGTAAGAAAGGTTCGTTTATTAAATACGGTATCGACCAGCAGGAAACCAGCCTGAAGGCTAATATTATGCCGGGCGAACCAGGATTTGCAGCGGATGATTCGGTCGGTGTGCTGGAGTATGTCAATGACGAGGGCGTGACGGTCAGAGAAGAGATGAAGCCGGAGATGGGCGATTACGGGCGCGTTTATGATGCGTTGTATCAAACCATCACCAACGGTGCGCCAAATTACGTCAAGGAATCTGAAGTTCTTACTAATCTGGAAATCCTTGAACGCGGATTTGAGCAAGCCTCTCCCTTCACAGTGACTCTCGCGAAGTAAGTTTGATGGCCCCTCGAGTAGTTCAATTTTTTTGAACAGAGGGGGCAATTTTCACCTACTATCATCCCTGGTGGATCGGGTCCACACTAAGCCCATCGAAATCATTCAGGGGGCGAATACAAATGATCTACTTACGCAAAGCAAATGAACGTGGTCATGCAAATCATGGCTGGCTGGACTCCTGGCACACTTTTTCTTTTGCTAACTATTACGATCCGAACTTTATGGGCTTCTCCGCGCTGCGCGTGATTAACGACGACGTGATTGAAGCAGGGCAGGGCTTCGGCACTCACCCGCATAAAGATATGGAGATTTTGACCTACGTGCTGGAAGGTACTGTTGAGCATCAGGACAGCATGGGCAATAAAGAGCAGGTTCCGGCGGGTGAGTTCCAGATTATGAGTGCGGGTACGGGTATTCGTCACTCAGAGTACAGCCCAAGCAGCACCGAGCGTCTGCATCTGTATCAGATCTGGATCATGCCAGAAGAAAACGGCATTACGCCGCGTTATGAACAGCGTCGCTTCGATGCCGTACAGGGCAAACAACTGGTGCTCTCGCCGGATGCGCGCGACGGTTCGCTGAAAGTGCATCAGGATATGGAACTGTACCGCTGGGCGCTGGTGAAAGATGAGCAGTCGGTGCATCAGATTGCCGCTGAGCGCCGCGTCTGGATCCAGGTGGTGAAAGGCGATGTCACTATTAACGGCGTGAAAGCCTCGACCAGCGATGGTCTGGCTATCTGGGATGAGCAGGCAATTTCCATCCACGCTGACAGCGACAGCGAAGTGTTATTGTTCGATCTGCCGCCGGTTTAACACCCAACGCCATCTTTGAAGACTGCTTTTTTGCAGGCTTCCTCGCTCGCTCCGGTCGCGTGCTGATGTTCGCTTCCGGGGTTTGCCGCGTCGTTAGCAAATGCGATTTAATGGTCTAATAATTGTCAACAAGCACCGTTTTCTCCGGGAAGGTTCTGATGCGTCCGTGTTAAACTAAGAGAATCTATCTCTTTTGTACCTTCAGGACGATGAAAAAGAAAAGACCCGTACTTCAGGATGTGGCTGATCGTGTCGGCGTGACCAAAATGACGGTCAGCCGTTTTTTACGCAACCCGGAGCAGGTTTCCGTCGCTCTACGCGGCAAGATTGCCGCCGCTCTTGATGAACTGGGCTATATTCCCAATCGTGCGCCCGATATCCTTTCAAACGCCACCAGCCGGGCGATTGGCGTCCTGTTACCTTCTCTCACCAACCAGGTTTTCGCGGAAGTATTACGCGGAATCGAAAGCGTCACTGACGCGCAAGGTTATCAGACGATGCTGGCGCACTACGGTTATAAACCGGAAATGGAGCAAGAACGTCTCGAGTCGATGCTCTCCTGGAATATTGATGGCCTGATCCTCACCGAACGTACCCATACGCCGCGTACATTAAAGATGATTGAAGTGGCGGGGATCCCGGTAGTGGAGTTGATGGACAGCAAGTCGCCGTGCCTTGATATCGCCGTCGGGTTTGATAACTTTGAAGCGGCACGCCAGATGACCACCGCCATTATTGCTCGCGGGCATCACCATATTGCCTATCTCGGCGCACGTCTCGACGAACGTACTATCATCAAACAGAAGGGATACGAGCAGGCGATGTTGGATGCAGGCCTGGTGCCGTATAGCGTGATGGTTGAGCAATCTTCTTCTTACTCTTCCGGTATTGAACTGATTCGCCAGGCGCGGCGGGAATATCCGCAGCTGGATGGCGTGTTCTGTACTAATGATGACCTGGCGGTCGGCGCGGCGTTTGAATGTCAGCGTCTGGGGTTAAAAGTTCCTGACGATATGGCGATTGCCGGTTTCCACGGTCATGACATTGGCCAGGTGATGGAGCCACGACTGGCAAGCGTGCTGACGCCGCGTGAGCGGATGGGCAGTATTGGCGCTGAACGCCTGTTGGCGCGTATTCGTGGCGAATCTGTGACACCGAAAATGTTAGATTTAGGTTTCACCTTGTCACCGGGTGGATCTATTTAAGCCCACAAATTTGAAGTAGCTCACACTTATACACTTAAGGCACGGATGGATATTGCTTCTGATATTGTCCGGCTGGACAATGTTACCCATAACAGTTACCCGTAACATTTGTAATTTTTGTATTGTGGGGGCACCACTTTGAGCACGACTAACCATGATCACCACATTTACGTTCTGATGGGCGTATCGGGCAGCGGCAAATCTGCGGTCGCCAGTGAAGTGGCGCATCAACTTCATGCCGCGTTTCTTGATGGCGATTTCCTCCATCCGCGCTGCAATATCGAAAAAATGGCTTCCGGCCAACCGCTGAATGACGACGATCGCAAACCGTGGTTACAGGCGCTGAACGACGCCGCGTTTGCTATGCAGCGTACCAATAAAGTGTCGCTGATTGTCTGTTCCGCACTGAAAAAACACTATCGCGACCTGCTACGCGTGGGTAATCCGAATCTCTCTTTCATCTACCTGAAAGGCGATTTTGATGTGATTGAAAGCCGCCTGAAAGCGCGTAAAGGCCATTTCTTTAAAACCCAAATGCTGGTGACGCAGTTTGAAACGCTGCAGGAGCCGGGTGCGGATGAAACCGATGTATTGGTGGTGGATATCGATCAACCGCTGGAAGGTGTTGTGGCAAGCACCATTGAGGTTATTAATAAAGGCAATAAGTCGTGACTACATTAACGCTTGTTTTAACAGCTGTAGGGTCTGTTTTACTGTTGCTGTTTTTAGTCATGAAGGCGCGTATGCACGCTTTTCTGGCTTTGATGGTGGTGTCTATGGGGGCTGGCCTTTTTTCCGGTATGCCGCTCGATAAAATCGCAGAGACGATGGAAAAAGGGATGGGAGGCACCCTCGGCTTCCTGGCGGTGGTTGTCGCCCTGGGGGCCATGTTTGGCAAGATCTTACATGAAACCGGCGCAGTCGATCAGATTGCCGTCAAAATGCTCAAGTCTTTCGGTCACAGCCGCGTGCATTATGCCATCGGCCTTGCGGGGCTGGTCTGTGCACTACCGCTGTTCTTTGAAGTGGCGATTGTTTTGCTGATTAGCGTTGCTTTCTCAATGGCGCGCCACACCGGTACGAACCTGGTGAAGCTGGTAATCCCATTATTCGCAGGTGTGGCGGCAGCGGCAGCGTTCCTGGTGCCGGGGCCAGCGCCAATGCTGCTGGCATCGCAGATGAACGCCGACTTTGGCTGGATGATCCTGATTGGCTTGTGTGCGGCAATTCCGGGAATGATTATTGCCGGGCCGCTGTGGGGTAATTTCATCAGTCGCTATGTGGAGCTGCATATTCCTGACGACATCAGCGAACCGCATCTCGGCGAAGGCAAAATGCCGTCCTTCGGATTCAGCCTGTCGCTGATCCTGCTGCCGCTGGTGCTGGTGGGGTTGAAAACTATTGCCGCGCGTTTTGTGCCGGAAGGGTCTACCGCTTACGAATGGTTTGAATTTGTCGGTCATCCGTTTACCGCGATTCTGGTTGCTTGTCTGGTCGCAGTTTATGGTCTGGCGATGCGTCAGGGTATGCCAAAAGACAAAGTGATGGAGATTTGCGGTCACGCGCTGCAACCGGCGGGGATCATTCTGCTGGTAATTGGTGCAGGCGGCGTGTTCAAACAGGTGCTGGTTGACTCCGGCGTAGGTCCGGCACTTGGCGAAGCGTTAACCGGCATGGGCCTGCCGATTGCCATCACCTGCTTCGTGCTGGCAGCTGCAGTGCGCATCATTCAGGGGTCTGCCACCGTTGCCTGTTTAACGGCTGTGGGACTGGTAATGCCGGTTATTGAACAGTTGAACTACTCTGGTGCGCAAATGGCAGCGCTGTCGATTTGTATCGCCGGTGGTTCGATTGTTGTCAGCCACGTTAACGACGCCGGTTTCTGGTTGTTCGGTAAATTTACTGGCGCGACCGAAGCCGAAACGCTGAAAACCTGGACCATGATGGAAACCATCCTCGGCACTGTCGGTGCCATCGTTGGGATGATTGCGTTCCAGCTGTTGAGTTAAATTTATTCGCCCGGTAGTTCTGACGCGACCGGGCTCTTTTCGAAAAATGCTCCTCGTTACCCCTTCATCCACATTCGAATGCCGTCGAGGAACATCTGGGTTGCCATCATCACCAGAATCAATCCCATCAGGCGTTCAAGTGCGTTCACCCCTTTCTCTCCCAGCAGACGCAAGAACAGCGAAGACTGTAGCAGGATGACAAAGGTGCCGCCCCAGGCCAGCAGCAGAGCAATCACCAGATGTCCCATCTGATTGGGGTACTGATGCGACAGCAACATCAGTGTGGCGAGAATAGTTGGCCCGGCGACCAGCGGAATTGCCAACGGCACGATAAACGGCTCTTCACCTGCCGGAAGCCCGCTACTGTTTCCCGAGGCGCTGGGAAAAATCATCTTAATGGCGATCAGAAACAGAATGATACCGCCAGAAATGGAGACGGTTTCTGCCCGCAGATTAAGAAATGCCAGAATTTTTTCACCCGCAAACAGGAACACCAGCATCACCAGGAGAGCAATAAGCAACTCTCGCACCATGATTGCCCGCCGTCTTTTCGGTTCAGTATGTTTCAGTACGGACATGAAAATAGGTAGGTTTCCGAGCGGATCCATAATCAGGATCAATAAAACTGCTGCAGAAATGATTTCATT
This sequence comes from Escherichia sp. MOD1-EC7003, assembly GCF_002965065.1. Taxonomy (GTDB): domain Bacteria; phylum Pseudomonadota; class Gammaproteobacteria; order Enterobacterales; family Enterobacteriaceae; genus Escherichia. Next base: position 53,495 of record NZ_PTRE01000012.1, on the reverse strand, counting down.
CATAACTCAAATTCCCTGATAATTGCCGCGGACTTTCTGCGTGCTAACAAAGCAGGATAAGTCGCATTACTGATGGCTTCGCTATCATTGATTAATTTCACTTGCGACTTTGGCTGCTTTTTGTATGGTGAAAGATGTGCCAAGAGGAGACCGGCACATTTATACAGCACACATCTTTGCAGGAAAAAACGCTTATGAAAAATGTTGGTTTTATCGGCTGGCGCGGTATGGTCGGCTCCGTTCTCATGCAACGCATGGTTGAAGAGCGCGACTTTGACGCCATTCGCCCTGTCTTCTTTTCTACTTCTCAACTTGGTCAGGCTGCGCCGTCTTTTGGCGGAATCACTGGCACACTTCAGGATGCCTTTGATCTGGAGGCGCTAAAGGCCCTCGATATCATTGTGACCTGTCAGGGCGGCGATTATACCAACGAAATCTATCCAAAGCTTCGTGAAAGCGGTTGGCAAGGTTACTGGATTGACGCAGCATCATCTCTGCGCATGAAAGATGACGCCATCATCATTCTTGACCCCGTCAATCAGGACGTCATTACCGACGGATTAAATAATGGCATCAGGACTTTTGTTGGCGGTAACTGTACCGTAAGCCTGATGTTGATGTCGTTGGGGGGGTTATTCGCCAATGATCTTGTTGATTGGGTGTCCGTTGCAACCTACCAGGCCGCTTCCGGCGGTGGTGCGCGACATATGCGTGAGTTATTAACCCAGATGGGCCATCTGTATGGCCATGTGGCAGATGAACTCGCGACCCCGTCCTCTGCTATTCTCGATATCGAGCGCAAAGTCACAGCCTTAACCCGTAGCGGTGAGCTGCCGGTGGATAACTTTGGCGTCCCGCTGGCGGGTAGCCTGATTCCGTGGATCGACAAACAGCTCGATAACGGTCAGAGCCGCGAAGAGTGGAAAGGGCAGGCAGAAACCAACAAGATCCTCAACACCTCTTCCGTCATTCCGGTAGATGGTTTATGTGTGCGTGTCGGGGCATTGCGCTGCCACAGCCAGGCATTCACGATTAAACTGAAAAAAGATGTGTCTATTCCGACCGTGGAAGAACTGCTGGCTGCACACAATCCGTGGGCGAAAGTGGTTCCGAACGATCGGGAAATGACGATGCGTGAGCTAACCCCAGCTGCCGTTACCGGCACGCTGACCACGCCGGTAGGCCGCCTGCGTAAGCTGAATATGGGACCAGAGTTCCTGTCTGCTTTTACCGTGGGCGACCAGTTGCTGTGGGGTGCCGCAGAGCCGCTACGTCGGATGCTTCGTCAACTGGCGTAATCTTTATTCATTAAATCTGGGGCGCGATGCCGCCCCTGTTAGTGCGTAATACAGGAGTAAGCGCAGATGTTTCATGATTTACCGGGAGTTAAATAGAGCATTGGCTATTCTTTAAGGGTGGCTGAATACAAGCGTATTCACAGCCTTACCTGAAGTGAGGACGACGCAGAGAGGATGCTTAGAGTGCTGCGCCGTTCAGGTCAAAAAAATGTCACAACCAGAAGTCAAGAATTCAGTTGGATGGGGTGACACAATAAAACAGGAAGACAAGCATGTCCGATCGTATCGATAGAGACGTGATTAACGCGCTAATTGCAGGCCACTTTGCGGATCCTTTTTCCGTACTGGGAATGCATAAAACCGCCGCGGGACTGGAAGTCCGTGCCCTTTTACCCGACGCTACCGATGTGTGGGTGATTGAAACGAAAACCGGGCGCAAACTCGCAAAACTGGAGTGTCTCGACTCACGTGGATTCTTTAGCGGTGTCATTCCGCGACGTAAGAATTTTTTCCGCTATCAGTTGGCTGTTGTCTGGCATGGTCAGCAAAATCTGATTGATGATCCTTACCGTTTTGGTCCGTTAATCCAGGAAATGGACGCCTGGTTATTATCTGAAGGTACTCACCTGCGCCCGTATGAAACCTTGGGCGCACATGCAGATACTATGGATGGCGTCACCGGTACGCGTTTTTCTGTCTGGGCTCCAAACGCCCGTCGGGTCTCGGTGGTTGGGCAATTCAACTACTGGGATGGCCGTCGGCACCCGATGCGCCTGCGTAAAGAGAGCGGCATCTGGGAACTGTTTATCCCTGGGGCGCATAACGGTCAGCTTTATAAATACGAGATGCTTGATGCCAATGGCAACTTGCGTCTGAAGTCCGACCCTTATGCCTTCGAAGCGCAAATGCGCCCGGAAACCGCGTCTCTAATTTGCGGGCTGCCGGAAAAGGTTGTACAGACTGAAGAGCGCAAAAAAGCGAATCAGTTTGATGCGCCGATCTCTATTTACGAAGTTCACCTTGGCTCCTGGCGTCGTCACACTGACAACAACTTCTGGTTGAGCTACCGCGAGCTGGCCGATCAACTGGTGCCTTATGCTAAATGGATGGGCTTTACCCACCTCGAACTGCTGCCCATTAACGAGCATCCGTTCGATGGCAGTTGGGGTTATCAGCCAACCGGCCTGTATGCACCGACCCGCCGTTTTGGTACCCGCGACGACTTCCGTTATTTCATAGATGCCGCACACGCAGCTGGTCTGAACGTGATTCTCGACTGGGTGCCAGGCCACTTCCCGACCGATGACTTTGCGCTTGCCGAATTTGATGGCACGAACTTGTATGAACACAGCGATCCGCGCGAAGGCTATCATCAGGACTGGAATACGCTGATCTACAACTATGGTCGCCGTGAAGTCAGTAACTTCCTCGTCGGTAACGCGCTTTACTGGATCGAGCGTTTTGGTATTGATGCACTGCGCGTCGATGCGGTGGCGTCGATGATTTATCGTGACTACAGCCGCAAAGAGGGTGAGTGGATCCCGAACGAATTTGGCGGGCGCGAGAATCTTGAAGCGATTGAATTCTTGCGTAATACCAACCGTATTCTTGGTGAGCAGGTTTCCGGTGCAGTGACAATGGCTGAGGAGTCTACCGATTTCCCTGGCGTTTCTCGTCCGCAGGATATGGACGGTCTGGGCTTCTGGTACAAGTGGAACCTCGGCTGGATGCATGACACCCTGGACTATATGAAACTCGACCCGATTTATCGTCAGTATCATCACGATAAACTCACCTTCGGGATACTCTACAACTACACTGAAAACTTCGTCCTGCCGTTGTCGCATGACGAAGTGGTCCACGGTAAAAAATCGATTCTCGACAGAATGCCTGGCGATGCATGGCAGAAATTCGCTAACCTGCGCGCCTACTATGGCTGGATGTGGGCATTCCCGGGCAAGAAACTGCTGTTCATGGGGAACGAATTTGCCCAGGGCCGCGAGTGGAACCATGACGCCAGCCTCGACTGGCATCTGTTGGAAGGCGGCGATAACTGGCACCACGGTGTCCAGCGTCTGGTGCGCGATCTGAACCATACCTACCGCCACCATAAAGCGATGCATGAACTGGATTTTGACCCGTACGGCTTTGAATGGCTGGTGGTGGATGACAAAGAGCGCTCGGTGCTGATCTTTGTGCGTCGCGATAAAGAGGGTAACGAAATCATCGTTGCCAGTAACTTTACGCCGGTGCCGCGTCATGATTATCGCTTCGGCATTAACCAGCCGGGCAAATGGCGTGAAATCCTCAATACCGATTCCATGCACTATCACGGCAGTAATGCAGGCAATGGCGGCGCGGTACACAGTGATGAGATTGCCAGCCACGGTCGTCAGCATTCACTAAGCCTGACGCTACCACCGCTGGCCACTATCTGGCTGGTTCGGGAGGCAGAATGACACGACTCGCCATTGGCAAACCCGCTCCCCTCGGCGCGCATTACGACGGTCAGGGCGTCAACTTTACACTTTTTTCCGCTCATGCCGAGCGGGTAGAGCTGTGTGTCTTTGACGCCAATAGCCAGGAACATCGCTATGACTTGCCAGGGCACAGCGGTGACATTTGGCACGGTTATCTGCCGGATGCGCGCCCGGGTTTGCGTTATGGTTATCGCGTTCATGGCCCCTGGCAACCCGCCGAGGGGCATCGCTTTAACCCGGCGAAGTTGTTGATTGATCCTTGCGCGCGGCAAATTGACGGGGAGTTTAAAGATAACCCGCTGCTGCACGCCGGTCATAATGAACCTGACTATCGCGACAACGCCGCCATTGCGCCAAAATGCGTAGTGGTGGTTGATCACTATGACTGGGAAGATGATGCCCCGCCGCGCACGCCGTGGGGCAGCACCATCATTTATGAAGCCCATGTTAAAGGATTAACGTACCTGCACCCGGAGATCCCGGTCGAGATCCGTGGCACTTATAAAGCCCTCGGGCATCCGGTGATGATCAACTATTTGAAACAATTGGGCATTACCGCGCTGGAACTGCTGCCAGTGGCGCAGTTTGCCAGTGAACCACGTCTGCAACGCATGGGGCTAAGTAACTACTGGGGTTACAACCCGGTGGCGATGTTTGCGCTGCATCCGGCGTATGCCTGCTTGCCAGAAACGGCGCTGGATGAGTTTCGCGATGCAATCAAAGCACTGCATAAAGCGGGTATCGAAGTCATTCTTGATATCGTGCTCAACCATAGTGCGGAACTGGACCTCGACGGCCCGTTATTCTCGCTGCGTGGGATCGACAACCGTAGCTATTATTGGATAAGAGAAGACGGCGATTATCACAACTGGACCGGTTGCGGCAACACGCTCAATTTGAGTCATCCGGCGGTGGTGGATTATGCCTGCGCCTGCCTGCGTTATTGGGTAAAAACCTGCCACGTCGATGGTTTCCGCTTTGATCTGGCGGCAGTCATGGGCCGTACGCCAGAGTTCCGTCAGGATGCGCCGTTGTTTACCGCTATCCAGAACTGCCCGGTGCTCTCGCAGGTGAAGTTAATTGCTGAACCGTGGGATATCGCTCCTGGTGGTTATCAGGTGGGAAATTTCCCGCCGCTGTTTGCCGAGTGGAACGATCATTTCCGCGATGCTGCCCGTCGTTTCTGGCTTCATTATGATTTGCCTCTGGGGACGTTTGCCGGGCGTTTTGCTGCCTCCAGCGATGTTTTTAAACGTAATGGTCGTCTGCCGAGTGCCGCGATTAATCTCGTCACCGCGCATGACGGTTTTACGCTTCGCGACTGCGTTTGCTTCAACCATAAACATAATGAAGCAAACGGAGAAGAAAATCGCGACGGGACCAACAACAATTACAGTAACAATCATGGTAAAGAAGGGTTAGGCGGTACTCTTGACCTGGTTGAACGGCGTCGCGACAGCATTCACGCCCTGTTAACAACGTTGTTGCTCTCCCAGGGTACGCCGATGTTACTGGCTGGTGACGAACATGGTCACAGCCAGCATGGCAATAACAATGCCTACTGTCAGGATAACCAATTAACCTGGTTGGACTGGTCGCAGGCAAGCAGTGGTTTAGCCGCATTTACCGCCGCGTTAATCCATCTGCGCAAGCGCATTCCCGCTTTGGTGGAGAATCGCTGGTGGGAAGAAGGCGACGGCAATGTCCGTTGGCTAAATCGATATGCTCAACCTTTAAGCACGGATGAGTGGCAAAACGGGCCGAAACAGCTGCAAATTCTGCTCTCGGATCGCTTTTTGATCGCAATTAACGCCACGCTTGAGGTAACAGAGATTGTTTTACCTGTTGGGGAGTGGCACGCCATTCCCCCATTCGCTGGAGAGGATAACCCAGTGATTACGGCTGTCTGGCAGGGACCTGCACACGGATTGTGTGTGTTCCAGAGATGATAAAAAAGGAGTTAGTCATGGTTAGTTTAGAGAAGAACGATCACTTAATGTTGGCGCGCCAGCTGCCATTGAAATCTGTTGCCCTGATACTGGCGGGAGGACGTGGTACCCGCCTGAAGGATTTAACCAATAAGCGAGCAAAACCGGCCGTACACTTCGGCGGTAAGTTCCGCATTATCGACTTTGCGCTGTCTAACTGCATCAACTCCGGGATCCGTCGTATGGGCGTGATCACCCAGTACCAGTCCCACACTCTGGTGCAGCACATTCAGCGCGGCTGGTCATTCTTCAATGAAGAAATGAACGAGTTTGTCGATCTGCTGCCAGCACAGCAGAGAATGAAAGGGGAAAACTGGTATCGCGGTACCGCAGATGCGGTCACCCAAAACCTCGACATTATCCGCCGTTATAAAGCGGAATACGTGGTGATCCTGGCGGGCGACCATATCTACAAGCAAGACTACTCGCGTATGCTTATCGACCACGTCGAAAAAGGTGCTCGTTGCACCGTTGCTTGTATGCCAGTACCGATTGAAGAAGCCTCCGCATTTGGCGTTATGGCGGTTGATGAGAACGATAAAATTATCGAATTCGTTGAAAAAACTGCTAACCCGCCATCAATGCCGAACGATCCGAGCAAATCTCTGGCGAGTATGGGTATCTACGTCTTTGACGCCGACTATCTGTATGAACTGCTGGAAGAAGACGATCGCGATGAGAACTCCAGCCACGACTTTGGCAAAGATTTGATTCCCAAGATCACCGAAGCCGGTCTGGCCTATGCGCACCCGTTCCCACTCTCTTGCGTACAATCCGACCCGGATGCCGAGCCGTACTGGCGCGATGTGGGTACGCTGGAAGCTTACTGGAAAGCGAACCTCGATCTGGCCTCTGTGGTGCCGGAACTGGATATGTACGATCGCAATTGGCCAATTCGCACCTACAATGAATCATTACCGCCAGCGAAATTCGTGCAGGATCGCTCCGGTAGCCACGGGATGACCCTTAACTCACTGGTATCCGGCGGTTGTGTGATCTCCGGTTCGGTGGTGGTGCAGTCCGTTCTGTTCTCGCGCGTTCGCGTGAATTCATTCTGCAACATTGATTCCGCCGTATTGTTACCGGAAGTATGGGTTGGCCGCTCGTGCCGTCTGCGCCGCTGTGTGATCGATCGCGCTTGTGTTATTCCGGAAGGCATGGTGATTGGTGAAAACGCAGAGGAAGATGCACGTCGTTTCTATCGTTCAGAAGAAGGCATCGTGCTGGTAACGCGCGAAATGCTACGGAAGTTAGGGCATAAACAGGAGCGATAATGCAGGTTTTACATGTATGTTCAGAGATGTTCCCGCTGCTTAAAACCGGCGGTCTGGCTGATGTTATTGGGGCATTACCCGCAGCACAAATCGCAGATGGCGTTGACGCTCGCGTACTGTTGCCTGCATTTCCCGATATTCGCCGTGGCGTGACCGATGCGCAGGTGGTATCCCGTCGGGATACCTTCGCAGGGCATATCACGCTGTTGTTCGGTCATTACAACGGGGTTGGCATTTACCTGATTGACGCGCCGCATCTCTATGATCGTCCGGGAAGCCCGTATCACGATACCAACTTATTTGCCTATACCGACAACGTATTGCGTTTTGCGCTACTGGGGTGGGTTGGGGCAGAAATGGCCAGCGGGCTTGACCCATTCTGGCGCCCTGATGTGGTGCATGCGCACGACTGGCATGCGGGCCTTGCGCCTGCGTATCTGGCGGCGCGCGGGCGTCCGGCGAAGTCGGTGTTTACTGTGCACAACCTGGCCTATCAAGGCATGTTTTATGCACATCACATGAATGACATCCAATTGCCATGGTCATTCTTTAATATTCATGGTCTGGAATTCAACGGACAAATCTCTTTCCTGAAGGCTGGTCTGTACTATGCCGATCACATTACGGCGGTCAGTCCAACTTACGCTCGCGAGATCACTGAACCGCAGTTTGCCTACGGTATGGAAGGTCTGTTGCAACAGCGTCACCGCGAAGGACGTCTTTCCGGCGTACTGAACGGCGTGGATGAGAAAATCTGGAGTCCAGAGACGGACTTACTGTTGGCCTCGCGTTACACCCGCGATACGTTGGAAGATAAAGCGGAAAATAAGCGCCAGTTACAAATCGCAATGGGGCTTAAGGTTGACGATAAAGTACCGCTTTTTGCAGTGGTGAGCCGTCTGACCAGCCAGAAAGGCCTCGATCTGGTGCTGGAGGCCTTACCGGGCCTTCTGGAGCAGGGCGGGCAGCTGGCGCTACTCGGCGCGGGCGATCCGGTGTTGCAGGAAGGTTTCCTTGCGGCGGCAGCGGAATACCCCGGACAAGTGGGCGTTCAGATTGGCTATCACGAAGCATTTTCGCATCGCATTATGGGCGGCGCGGACGTCATTCTGGTGCCCAGCCGTTTTGAACCGTGCGGCTTAACGCAACTTTATGGATTGAAGTACGGTACGCTGCCGTTAGTGCGGCGCACCGGAGGGCTTGCTGATACGGTTTCTGACTGTTCTCTTGAGAACCTTGCAGATGGCGTCGCCAGTGGGTTTGTCTTTGAAGATAGTAATGCCTGGTCGCTGTTACGGGCTATCCGACGTGCTTTTGTTCTGTGGTCCCGTCCTTCACTATGGCGGTTTGTGCAACGTCAGGCTATGGCAATGGATTTTAGCTGGCAGGTCGCGGCGAAGTCGTACCGTGAGCTTTACTATCGCTTGAAATAGTTTCAGGAAATGCCTATATGAATGCTCCGTTTACATATTCATCGCCCACGCTTAGCGTAGAAGCTCTTAAGCACTCTATCGCTTACAAGCTAATGTTTACGCTTGGAAAGGACCCGGTCGTCGCCAATAAACATGAATGGCTGAACGCAACGTTATTTGCTGTGCGCGATCGTCTCGTGGAGCGCTGGTTACGTTCGAACCGTGCCCAGCTATCGCAAGAAACTCGACAGGTTTACTACCTGTCGATGGAATTTCTGATTGGCCGCACGCTCTCGAATGCGATGCTGTCTTTGGGGATTTATGAAGATGTGCAAAAAGCTCTGGAAGACATGGGGTTGGATCTCGAAGAGCTGATTGATGAAGAAAATGATCCAGGCCTTGGTAACGGTGGCCTGGGACGTCTGGCGGCTTGCTTCCTCGATTCTCTGGCGACGTTAGGGTTGCCGGGGCGCGGTTACGGCATTCGCTATGACTACGGTATGTTCAAGCAGAACATCGTTAACGGTAGCCAGAAAGAGTCGCCAGACTACTGGCTGGAATACGGTAACCCGTGGGAATTCAAACGCCACAACACGCGCTATAAAGTCCGTTTTGGCGGTCGTATTCAGCAGGAAGGTAAAAAAACGCGCTGGATCGAAACCGAAGAGATACTGGGAGTGGCATACGATCAGATTATCCCAGGTTACGACACCGACGCGACCAACACGCTGCGTTTGTGGAGTGCGCAAGCCAGTAGCGAAATTAACCTCGGTAAATTCAACCAGGGCGACTACTTCGCGGCAGTGGAGGATAAAAACCACTCCGAGAACGTATCTCGCGTACTGTATCCGGACGACTCCACCTACTCCGGGCGTGAACTGCGTCTGCGTCAGGAATACTTCCTGGTTTCCTCGACCATTCAGGACATTTTAAGCCGCCATTATCAATTGCATAAAACCTACGATAACCTGGCAGATAAAATTGCGATTCACCTCAACGACACCCATCCGGTGCTGTCGATTCCAGAACTGATGCGCCTGCTGATTGATGAGCACCAATTTAGCTGGGACGACGCCTTTGAAGTGTGCTGTAAGGTTTTCTCCTACACCAATCACACACTGATGAGTGAGGCGCTGGAAACCTGGCCGGTGGATATGCTGGGTAAAATTCTGCCTCGTCACCTGCAGATCATCTTTGAAATCAACGACTATTTCCTGAAAACCTTGCAGGAACAGTATCCGAACGATACCGATCTGCTGGGACGGGCGTCGATCATTGATGAATCCAACGGTCGTCGTGTGCGTATGGCCTGGCTGGCGGTTGTGGTGAGCCACAAAGTTAACGGTGTATCGGAATTGCACTCTAACCTGATGGTGCAATCGTTGTTTGCCGACTTTGCGAAAATCTTCCCGGGTCGTTTCACCAACGTGACTAATGGTGTGACCCCGCGTCGCTGGCTGGCAGTAGCGAACCCGTCGCTTTCTGGTGTACTGGATGAACACCTTGGCCGTAACTGGCGTACAGACCTTAGCCTGCTTAATGAGCTGCAACAACACTGTGATTTCCCAATGGTTAATCACGCTGTGCATCAGGCGAAGCTGGAGAACAAAAAGCGTCTGGCAGAGTATATCGCCCAGCAGCTGAATGTGGTGGTGAATCCGAAGGCACTGTTCGATGTGCAAATCAAACGTATTCACGAATACAAACGTCAATTGATGAATGTATTGCACGTGATCACCCGCTATAACCGCATCAAGGCCAACCCGGATGCGAAGTGGGTACCGCGCGTGACTATTTTTGGCGGTAAGGCGGCTTCGGCTTATTACATGGCGAAGCACATTATCCATTTGATCAATGACGTAGCGAAAGTGATCAACAACGATCCGCAGATTGGCGACAAGCTGAAAGTGGTGTTCATCCCGAACTACAGCGTTAGCCTGGCGCAGCTGATCATTCCGGCGGCTGATCTATCTGAACAGATTTCGCTGGCGGGGACGGAAGCCTCCGGCACTAGTAACATGAAGTTTGCGCTTAACGGCGCGCTGACTATCGGTACGCTGGACGGTGCGAATGTCGAGATGCTGGAGCATGTCGGTGCTGACAATATCTTTATCTTTGGTAACACAGCGGAAGAAGTGGAAGAACTGCGTCGTCAGGGCTACAAACCGCGTGAATACTACGAGAAAGATGAGGAACTGCATCAGGTGCTGACGCAAATCGGCAGCGGTGTATTTAGTCCGGAAGATCCGGGTCGCTATCGCGATTTGGTTGATTCGTTGATCAACTTTGGCGATCACTACCAGGTACTGGCTGATTATCGCAGCTATGTAGATTGTCAGGATAAAGTCGACGAACTCTACGAGCGTCAGGAAGAGTGGACCGCAAAAGCGATGCTGAACATCGCCAATATGGGCTACTTCTCTTCTGACCGTACTATTAAAGAGTACGCCGAGCATATCTGGCATATTGATCCAGTGAGATTGTAAGTTCACTAATAAATAGAACGGGGCCAAAGGGTCCCGTTTTTTTTCGCCATTATTTCGGAAAAATGTCCAGAAGGGGCGAGGATACTGGAGGAGTATAATTTCGCCATTCAGAAAGAATGGAAAGAATAATGCAAAACAGAAAATGGATTTTGACCTCGCTGGTAATGACTTTTTTCGGCATCCCCATACTGGCGCAGGTTTTAGCGGCGGTTACTGCCATGCTGGGTGTCGGGCTTGCCGCTATTCTTGATGTTTGCAATTTACTCGTTACACCAACAAGTTATCTTCCACTCAACATCTTCATGCAGGCGCTGGGCGCTATGGTGATGTTTTTCTCTGGTCGAGTATGGGCGGGCGATAGTGCACCAGAAAAAAGAGAAATAGCCATCTGGCGACAATGTCTTTTTTTAGTACCCGCATTATTAACCCTGGTTGGCTGGATAATCGCGCTACATCTGGCAGATTATCAATTTCGCCAGATGGGATCGGGCTGGTTAGCAAACCTTATGCTTCCCTGGCTGGGCGTTTTGTTAGTCTCATTAGTGGGTGGTGAGTACTGGTGGGTGGTCATTATTCCCGTTGGCGCACATATCAGTTTTTCGCTGGGATACGCCTGGCCGACCAGATATCCTTTAACCGGTACGTTTGGGCTACGTTGCCGTAATTCCCTCCTGTTTATACTTCTCTTATTGGGAGGTGTTGCTGGCTATCAGGTTTATTTATATAAACAGCTTAATCCTGGCGTCGGTGTTCGCGAAAATATTAATACCCGGGCCATGCGACCCGATAAACTCAATAACCAACTGACGCCACTGCGTGGCAAACCACAAATTCAGTTCACGCAAAACTGGCCGCGACTTGATGGCGCTACGGCGGCGTACCCAATTTATGCCTCTGCATTTTATGCATTAAGCGTTATACCGGAAGATTTCCACACCTGGGAATATCTGCATAACTCCCGCACGCCAGAAGCGTATAACAAAATCATTAAGGGCGATGTCGATATTATTTTCGTGGCGCAACCCTCCGGTGGGCAGAAAAAACGCGCAAAGGAATCGGGCGTCACTTTGAACTATACCCCTTTCGCCCGTGAAGCATTTGTTTTCATCGTCAATGCGGATAACCCGGTTAATTCCCTGACAGAACAACAGGTGCGTGACATCTTCAGCGGTGCAATTACCAACTGGCGCACGGTTGGCGGTAATGATCAGGAGATCCAGACCTGGCAACGCCCGGAAGATTCGGGTAGTCAGACAGTGATGCAATCACGAGTAATGAAAAATGTACGCATGATCTCGCCGCAGGAAACAGAAGTTGCAAGCGTGATGGAGGGAATGATTAACGTCGTTGCCGAATACCGTAATACAAATAACTCAATTGGTTACACCTTCCGTTATTACGCCACGCAAATGAACGCTGACAAGAATATAAAATTTTTAGCGATTAACGGTATTGCGCCGACTACGGAAAACATTCGCAACGGTAAATATCCGTATATCATCGATGCATTTATGGTAACGCGGGAAAATATTATGTCAGAAACACAAAAATTGGTTGACTGGTTTTTAATTCCACAAGGTCAACAATTAGTACAAGATGTGGGATATGTGCCGCTGTATAAAACGTTATCAGATATTAAAAAATAAAGCAAATAGTGGGGGTAGGTATGAAGGTCAATATTATGCTTTTCGTTGCCCGGATGTGGAGAATCAAGTAACAGGATCATCAACTGCTATTTTGTTGAGATTCCAATATTTCTACATGGCATAAGTGAATGTGTAAAAGGATTTCATATGAAATTAATATTTAAAACTGATAATTTCTTCTTTATAAAGCTAGTTTCGGTATTTTCGCTTTTACTAATGAGTACTTCCTTGCATGCTAAAAATCCATGTGAAGGGCTTAACGGTGATTTGCCCGCGGCACAATTAATACCACTAAAGAAAAATATAGCCAGACAATTAAATTCAGAAATGGAGCAGATAGTCGAAGTCAATAAAATTGAAATATTGTCTTTCGATACTTTACATGAATGGTCAGTTGTTGGTGTCGCTACCGGAGTATCTGATGACGCATTGTTAATTTATAAGGGAAATATTACTAATACTGATTATGTGGCTTTATTCGCTGGTGCTGTAAGCGTTGACGATGACATGATTAAATGGATTAACCAGCAAGCCCCAGGGATTCCAGACTCGTTGGCACAATGTTTCGCGTGGGGAGCTGCATATGGTGGCGTGGTGATTGATAATTAAAGGACAACCAAATGGAATTAGTTGATACATTATTTGCAAGCCTTGCCGGTACTGATCCCTTTACGGGGGTGGATATTACAATTGCTAAATGCAAATCTGCATACTGGGATGAAGGCATTGTTCCACAGCTCATTAACCAGGTCCTGGACGAAGGGGAAAAGTTCGTTGGTGCTGCCGGTCTTGAGGGATTGCTTCGATATGATGTCACATTAAATATTGGCTTAACGTCCAGCAATGTATGGCCGGGATTTTCCCTCGATACCGCCACGATCAGTCGTCTTTGTGCCTGTGGTGCTGATTTTGGATTTGACCCCTATATCAGTGATGTACCAGATGTTCAATGTGACCTGAACACGACAAATGACTTCACCGTTCATTTTACGGCGATGTTAAACCCGGATGAGCGGGTGATCATAGCAAAGCGTCCGCTTAAGAAATGCAACTCATGGATTGAGGATGTTTATATTTCTCAGGTTTTCAAAGAAGCCTTGAAATTTCATAATAATAACAGCTTACAAGGATTTCGAGATAAGCAGGTGGAACTGAAACTCTACGTTCGTCATTACAGCGTGGAAAACTGTGCTGAAGAAAGCTGTCGAGATTGTAATTTTTGCACCCGTCCCAGCTTTTCCCTCTCGCGTAGCGCTATTATTCGCCTGAATGCAGCGAATGCTCGTTTTGTTTATCAACCATTTACACGCGACCAGCGGGCGAGGGGATAATTATGCAACCCAGCTCCGCCATGCAGGCATTAATTGAGCAGATTTATCATATTTTTCGTCGTTATCCAGTGCCATCGAGATTTCATGTTTGTTGTCCTTACTGCTTTAGCGAAGAAAAGCAACAAGCCTTAAGAGTGGTTTCACTGCGTGCCTTGATGCCATTATGTCCATTTCCGGTTACTGGCCGACAGTGGTTGCGCTGGCTGCTTGTGTTATCACATTGAGTTTTCTGGGGGAGATACTGCTCTCAATCCCGCTTATGAACAGGCGTATTTCCCTTTTGGAATTACAAATTTGGTTATCGGCTGAATATACGCTTGTTTTCTGTGCAATGGTGGGTGTTGGTTGGCAATTTGCGCGCAGAACGCCACCTGAACTGAAAAGCAGACTGCATTGTTGGCTGGTATTTGCACCAGTTTATTTCTGGTTGCTTCTGTGGAATATCATTTTCTATATCGGGCCAGCGCAAATTGCTTTGCTGGAAAATATGCGCAATTTCTTTCTGACAGTTGTCTGGCTCCCACTGAATTTTTCGCCACTTTGGTCCCAACCGTGGACCGACTTTGTCGGTCCGATAAGTGCCCAGCTTGGGTTTGCGTTAGGATATTACTGCCATTGGTGCAGCAAAAATAGAAGCCAGAGGCTGAAGTGGGGTGAGTGGGGAACGTGCCTGAGTTTTGTTACGCTGGGTATGATGGCTCGGGCTTTGCGGTAATTCCCTGAATCAAAAAGTCGGTCAGATTATTGACAAAGTGCGCTTTGTTCATGCCGGATGCGGCGTAAACGCCTTATCCGGCCTACAAGACCATGCAAATTCAATATATTGCATAAACCAGGTAGGCCTGATAAGCGTAGCGCATCAGGCAATTTTTGTGTTTGTCATCAGTCTCAGGCCAGATTGAAATCTGACCTGACCACCTTACATTAATTTACGACGCCAGCGACAACTTTTGCTGCGTATACTCCCCCAGCCACTGACTCACACGGGATTGTTGATCCGCATTCAGCCACATTCCCTGTTTTGTTCTGCGCCACAGGGCATCGTCGGCACGGCGTACCCATTCGTGGTCGACCAGATATTTCAGCTCCGCTTCGTAGAATTCATGCCCGAAATCTTCCCCGAGCTCGCCTATTGCCCCCGTATTGTCAAGCAGCAGCTCACTGTTGCTGCCGTAAGTGCGCGCGTAATGACGTGCCAGCGATTCGGTCAGGAACGGGTAACGGCGGCGCAGGCTGGCGGCGTAATCGTCGCGGTCGCCTTCGATGGCTCCACCCGGTAGCACGCTCTCTTTGGTCCATGCCGGGCCAATGCCCTGATAATACGGCGTTAGTTTTTCCAGCGCGTGCTCTGCCAGTTTGCGGTAGGTGGTCAGTTTGCCGCCGAAGACCGACAACAGCGGCGCTTTACCGTTTTCGTCGTGAATATCAAGCGTGTAATCGCGGGTGATCGCCTGCGGTGAGTCAGATTCGTCATCGCACAATGGGCGTACACCGGAATAAGTCCAGACGATATCGTCACGGCTTAACTGCTTTTTAAAGTGCGTGTTATACACTTTCAGCAGGTAATTGATCTCACTCTCTTCAATCTTCACCGCTTTCGGATCGCCTTTGTACTCCACATCGGTGGTGCCGATGATGGAAAACTCATCCATCCACGGGATCACAAAGACAATACGTTTATCTTCGTTTTGCAGAATGTAGGCCTGCTTTTGGGTATGCACGCGCGGCACCACAATATGGCTGCCTTTGATCAGGCGAATGCCATAAGGCGAAGGCAGATGCATCCCGTCGTCGAAAAATTGTTTCACCCACGGACCGGTGGCGTTCACTAGGCCGCGTGCCTGCCAGCTGTATTTTTTGCCGGTGTCGATATCTTCCGCTTCCACAATCCACAGGCCGTTTTCGCGGCGAGCAGAAGTAGCACGAGTGCGGGTAAGCACTTCACCGCCTTTACGCACCACCATCTGGGCGTTGGCGAGCACCAGACGGGCGTCGTCTACCCAACAGTCGGAATATTCGAAACCGCGCGTTATTTCTGGTTTTAACACCGAATTTGCGCCAAAACGCAAACCGGTTGATCCCGGCAGGCTGGTGCGTTTACCCAGATGATCGTACATAAACAGACCAATCCGAATCATCCACGCCGGGCGCAGATGCGGACGATGCGGCAGGCGAAAACGCATCGGGAAGGCGATATGTGGGGCCATTTTCAGCAGCACTTCACGTTCAGCCAGCGCCTCGCTGACCAGGCGGAATTCATAGTGTTCAAGGTAGCGCAGGCCACCGTGAATGAGTTTGGAACTGGCAGAAGAGGTCGCACATGCGAGATCCTGCGCCTCCAGCATCAGCACGGATAAACCGCGTCCAGCGGCGTCTGCCGCGATACCAGCACCATTGATGCCGCCACCTATCACAATCAGATCTTTGGTTTCCATGCTGCCCTCATTCACTTTCGTTAAAGCTCATAAATGTTCGTTATCGAACATATTAGCAAAGAATTGCGTTTTGGGTAACATCGAAAAAACATTTTAGAGTGATATGTATAACATTATGGCGTTTATCTGCCGCTTCGACGTAAACTGTGCGGTAAATTTGCCCACTTGTTTGTAAAGAAAGAGAGATGCATGGATCAGTTCGAATGTATTAACGTTACCGATGCACACCAGAAGTTGCAGGAAAAAGAGGCGGTGCTGGTCGATATTCGCGATCCACAGAGTTTCGCTATGGGGCATGCGGCGCAGGCTTTCCATTTGACTAACGACACGCTTGGCGCGTTTATGCGTAGCCATGACTTCGATACGCCGCTGATGGTGATGTGTTATCACGGTAATAGCAGCAAAGGCGCGGCGCAGTATCTGCTGCAACAGGGCTACGATGTGGTCTATAGCATTGATGGCGGCTTTGAAGCCTGGCAGCGTCAGTTTCCCGTAGAGGTGGCGTACGGCGCGTAA
Source organism: Escherichia sp. MOD1-EC7003 (assembly GCF_002965065.1). Taxonomy (GTDB): domain Bacteria; phylum Pseudomonadota; class Gammaproteobacteria; order Enterobacterales; family Enterobacteriaceae; genus Escherichia. The sequence goes on along the minus strand of NZ_PTRE01000012.1, from coordinate 36,629 downwards.
CGCTTTATACTGTCCCCTTTTGTGTGGAATAAGCGACAGCAACGATGTTGATGATTACCTCTTTTGCTAACCCCCGCGTGGCTCAGGCGTTTGTTGATTATATGGCGACGCAGGGTGTTATCCTCACGATTCAACAACATAACCAAAGCGATGTCTGGCTGGCAGATGAGTCCCAGGCTGAACGCGTGCGGGCAGAGCTGGCGCGTTTTCTCGAAAACCCGGCAGATCCGCGTTATCTGGCGGCCAGCTGGCAGGCGGGCCATACCGGCAGTGGCCTGCATTATCGCCGTTATCCTTTCTTTGCTGCCTTGCGTGAACGTGCAGGTCCGGTAACCTGGGTGATGATGATCGCCTGCGTGGTGGTGTTTATCGCCATGCAAATTCTCGGCGATCAGGAAGTGATGTTATGGCTGGCCTGGCCATTCGATCCAACACTGAAATTTGAGTTCTGGCGTTACTTCACCCACGCGTTAATGCACTTCTCGCTGATGCATATCCTCTTTAACCTGCTCTGGTGGTGGTATCTCGGCGGCGCGGTGGAAAAACGCCTCGGCAGCGGTAAGCTCATTGTCATTACTCTCATTAGCGCCCTGTTAAGCGGCTATGTGCAGCAAAAATTCAGTGGGCCGTGGTTTGGCGGGCTTTCGGGCGTGGTGTATGCGCTGATGGGCTATGTCTGGCTGCGTGGCGAACGCGATCCACAAAGTGGTATTTACCTGCAACGTGGGTTAATTATCTTTGCACTGATCTGGATTGTCGCCGGTTGGTTTGATTTGTTTGGGATGTCGATGGCGAACGGAGCACACATCGCCGGGTTAGCCGTGGGTTTAGCGATGGCTTTTGTTGATTCGCTCAATGCGCGAAAACGAAAATAATTCCAGGGATTTATAAATGAAACAAACACAGCGTCACAACGGTATTATCGAACTGGTTAAACAGCAGGGCTATGTCAGCACCGAGGAGCTGGTGGAGCACTTCTCCGTCAGTCCGCAGACTATTCGCCGCGACCTCAACGAGCTGGCAGTGCAAAACCTGATTCTGCGCCATCATGGCGGCGCGGCGCTGCCTTCCAGTTCGGTTAACACACCGTGGCACGATCGCAAGGCCACCCAGACCGAAGAAAAAGAGCGTATTGCCCGCAGAGTGGCAGAGCAAATCCCCAATGGCTCAACGCTGTTTATCGATATCGGCACCACGCCGGAAGCGGTGGCGCACGCGCTGCTTAATCACAGCAATTTGCGCGTTGTCACCAACAATCTCAACGTCGCTAACACGTTGATGGTAAAAGAAGATTTTCGCATCATTCTCGCCGGTGGCGAATTACGCAGCCGCGATGGTGGGATCATTGGCGAAGCAACGCTCGATTTTATCTCTCAGTTCCGTCTGGACTTTGGCATTTTGGGGATCAGCGGCATCGACAGCGACGGCTCGCTGCTGGAGTTCGATTACCACGAAGTTCGCACCAAGCGCGCCATTATTGAGAACTCGCGCTACGTTATGCTGGTTGTCGATCACTCGAAATTTGGCCGTAACGCAATGGTCAATATGGGGAGTATCAGTATGGTTGATGCCGTCTACACCGATGCCCCGCCGCCAGCGGGCGTGATGCAGATGCTGACGGACCATCATATTCAACTGGAACTGTGCTGATCCTGCACTGTTTCCCACGACAGACCAAAACGTGCCAGGTATTTGCGTAGCCGATCCGCGTCGTTGACGCTGGCTTTGCCCTGGCGCGAAACATCAAAAAGCTGTCGTCCGGCAGCCGAAAGCGACTTTGCCTGGCGGCAGATAGCGATAACGTGTTCCAGTTGCAGTCGATCAAAGAGGTCGATATTTTCCGCTTCAGCGCCCAGCAGCTGCGTAAGCACGGAAGGGCGGTTTTCCTGCCAGTTATAGCGCAGACGGTTTATCTCATCTTCAACCACTTCCCGAGTGATGCGTCCGCTAGTGGCAAAAGTTGCCATCCGCGTGACGCTGGCAGAAAGTTCGCGAAAGTTACCGCGCCATGTTGCCTGGGGAGATGTCGCAAAGGCCAGCCAGGCGCGCCGAGCTTCGGTGTTAAAACGCACGCTGTCGCCGGTGAGTGAGGCGTGGCGCTCCACTTCATAATCCAGGTTAGGTTCAATATCTTCCTGGCGCTGGCGTAGACCGGGCAGGGTGAAGGTCCAGAGATTAATCCGTGCGTACAGGTCTTCGCGAAATTTGCCTTCGGCAACCAGCTGGCGCACATCGCGCACCGTTCCGGCGATAAGCTGAAAATCGCTGCTCACCTGGCGATCGCTGCCAAACGGGTAAAAGCTTTTCTCTTCAATGGCTTTCAGCAGCATTGCCTGTTCGTCTGCGCCCAGTTCGCCAATCTCATCAAGAAACAACATCCCGCCGTTGGCGCTGCGTAATAATCCTTCACGAGATTCCCGTGCTCCGGTAAACGCACCTTTTACATGACCAAACAGCGCGGACATGGCGGTATCGCCGCGCAGGGTGGCGCAGTTCACCTCAACAAACGCACCGCTAAACTGATGCCGCGCCTGTTTTAATTCAAAGATGCGTCGCGCCAGAAATGACTTACCTGCGCCGGTCGGGCCGTTAAGCAGGATTGGCGCACGGGATTTAATCGCCACTTTTTCAATCTGTTCAATCATGCGGTTGAAGTGTGGGTTACGCGTGGCAATGCCGGATTTGAGGAAATCGAGCGTTTGTTGGCGTTCTTCGGCAAAGCGGCTGGCGATGGCGTTATAACGGCTTAGATCGAGATCGATAATCGTCACTTCACCTGCGCCGCGCGGTTGTTCTTTTTTGCGCGGAGGTGAAGATTGTATCAGCCGGGCGGGCAGGTAACGGGCTTCTGCCAGCAGAAACCAGCAAATTTGCGCCACGTGGGTGCCGGTAGTGATGTGAATTAAATAGTCTTCTTTTTCTGGTTGAAACGCGTAACCACGGGCAAAATCATGCAGGCAGGCGTAAACCTCTTCAAAATCCCACGGGTTATGCAGTTCAATCTCAACGCCCACCACTTCCGTTTCCGGCGAAACGTTGGCGATATCGCGTTTAAGCGTTTCAAACAGCGGGCGTGAACGGGCGTCGTGCAACAATTCCAGCCGATCGATGACCAACGATTCTTGCTGGCATAAACAGAGTGTCGGACGCCATTTCGACCAGCGTTGGCTACCGCGCCCGGCATAATCCAGCACGGTTCCGACAAAACCAAAAGCCACCGTTTTGCGCATCTTATAGATATCCTTATAAAAGACGATATTTAATTATCGGCAAATTGGTTTTGTGGGAAATCTCCGTTTACGGACTGGAATATTTTATCTATTTAAAAACAATGAATTAAAAAATTAACCTGCTTATTTAATTTTCTGGCACGACGGTTGCAATTATCGGAACATACCAACGAAAAGAGAAAAACAAAATGAATTACGAATTACTGACCACTGAAAATGCCCCGGTAAAAATGTGGACCAAAGGCGTACCGGTAGAAGCCGATGCGCGTCAGCAACTTATTAATACGGCGAAGATGCCGTTTATTTTCAAACATATTGCGGTAATGCCTGATGTACACTTGGGTAAAGGTTCCACCATTGGTAGCGTGATCCCAACCAAAGGGGCGATTATTCCGGCTGCGGTCGGCGTGGATATCGGTTGTGGAATGAACGCGCTGCGTACCGCGTTAACGGCAGCGGATCTGCCGAAAAATCTGGCAGAACTGCGTCTGGCAATTGAATCTGGCGTGCCGCACGGGCGTTCCAATAGTCGTAGCCGTCGTGATAAAGGCTCATGGGAAAATCCACCTGCTAACGTCGATGCTAAATGGGCTGAGCTGGAAGCTGGTTATCAGTGGCTAACACAAAAATATCCGCGTTTCCTGAACACCAATAACTACAAACACCTGGGAACGTTGGGAACGGGTAACCACTTTATTGAAATCTGTCTTGATGAGTCGGACCAGGTGTGGATTATGCTGCACTCCGGTTCACGCGGGATCGGTAACGCTATCGGGACTTACTTTATCGAGCTTGCGCAAAAAGAGATGCAGGAACAGCTTGAGACGTTGCCGTCGCGTGATCTGGCATACTTTATGGAAGGTACGGAATACTTTGATGATTACCTGAAAGCCGTGGCCTGGGCGCAGCTTTTTGCCAGCCTTAACCGCGATGCGATGATGGAAAACGTGGTAACGGCGTTGCAGAGCATTACGCAGAAAGCGGTAAGACAGCCGCAAACGCTGGAGATGGAAGAGATCAACTGTCACCACAACTATGTGCAAAAAGAACAGCACTTTGGCGAAGAGATCTATGTGACGCGTAAAGGTGCGGTGTCTGCACGTGCTGGCCAATATGGAATTATTCCAGGTTCGATGGGAGCGAAAAGCTTTATCGTCCGTGGGCTGGGAAATGAAGAGTCGTTCTGTTCGTGCAGCCACGGTGCCGGGCGGGTAATGAGCCGTACGAAAGCGAAAAAACTGTTCAGCGTGGAAGATCAAATTCGTGCCACCGCGCATGTGGAATGCCGTAAAGATGCCGAAGTGATCGACGAAATCCCGATGGCGTATAAAGATATTGATGCGGTGATGGCGGCACAACGCGATCTGGTGGACGTTATCTACACCCTGCGTCAGGTGGTGTGCGTAAAAGGATAAATGATGAAAAGGATGATTGAGCTGGATGGCGCACAGGGCGAAGGCGGCGGGCAGATCCTGCGCTCGGCGCTGAGTCTGTCGATGATAACCGGGCAGCCATTTACCATCACCGACATTCGTGCCGGGCGGGCGAAACCGGGGCTATTGCGCCAGCATCTGACCGCAGTAAAGGCGGCGACGGAAATTTGCGGAGTAACGGTGGAAGGCGCGGAGCTGGGGTCGCAGCGTCTGCTCTTCCGGCCCGGCACCGTGCGCGGCGGCGATTACCGCTTTGCTATTGGTAGCGCCGGAAGTTGTATGCTGGTGCTGCAAACGGTGCTGCCCGCGCTGTGGTTTGCCGATGGGCCAGCGCGTGTTGAAGTGAGCGGTGGCACCGATAACCCGTCGGCGCCGCCTGCGGATTTTATCTGCCGGGTGCTGGAGCCGCTGCTGGCGAAAATGGGAATTCATCAACAAACCACATTGTTACGCCACGGTTTTTATCCTGTCGGAGGCGGGGTGGTGGCAACGGAAGTCTCGCCCGTGGCATTGTTTAACACCTTGCAACTTGGCGAGCGCGGAAACATTGTGCGGATGCGTGGAGAGGTGCTATTAGCTGGCGTGCCGCGCCATGTCGCTGAACGTGAAATCGCTACACTGGCGGGGAGTTTTTCCCTGCATGAACAGACAATTCATAACCTGCCGCGTGACCAGGGGCCGGGTAATACCGTCTCGCTTGAAGTCGAAAGTGACAACATTACCGAACGCTTTTTCGTCGTCGGTGAAAAGCGCGTCAGTGCCGAGGTGGTCGCGGCACAGTTAGTGAAAGAGGTGAAACGCTACCTGACAAGCCCGGCAGCGGTGGGGGAATATCTCGCTGACCAACTGGTGCTACCGATGGCGCTGGTGGGCGCGGGGGAATTTGCGGTCGCTCATCCCTCATGCCATCTGCTGACCAATATTACGGTGGTGGAGCGTTTCTTGCCGGTGCGGTTTAGTCTGATAGAAACAGATGGCGTAACGCGGGTGATGATAACCAAACTCACTGATTAAACCCCCTGCCGGATCAGACTCATCAGTGTGACTATCCGGTAGAGGTAAATTACTCCAGAGTAATGGGTCAGTGCCTGAAATTAATACGACCGCAGGCAACAATACTGGCGCATTACTCCGGGAGCCAAATTACGTTGAATACTGCCCGTAGAAAGGCCGTAATAGCCGACTACCTGGCGGGTATTGGCAGTACAGAATAAAGAGTGTACATAAAAACGCTATACAAACTCACACCCCATACCCCATCATCTTCAACAGTTTCTGCGCGTGCTGCACGGCGGCCTGACGGTGGGCGACACCGAGTTTCTGATACAGATTGCGGATATGCGTCTTGATGGTGGTCGCCGCCACTTCCAGCTCGCCCGCAATTTGCTCGTTGCTGTAACCGGAGTAAATCAGCCCCAGTACTTGCCATTCACGTTGCGTCAGCGGACTGGTGCGGATCAGTTCTGGCACTTCAGGATGATTTAGCAGACGTTCAACGAAATTCTCATCAAAATGGGCGAATTTATGCCGGTGATGTTGATTAATTTCCCGCAGAATACGCTGTGCGCGATGCTGTTCCAGTTCTGGCAGCGTATTAAGCTGAATCAGCTGGCGCAGTTGTTGTGCCATCGCTTCGCCTTCGATGACAAAATGACTGATAAATCCGGTGCGATTCGCCAGTTTTAATGCGTCCAGCAACACGCGCTGGGCGTCGCTTTTACGTCCGGCCTGCCAGTACAGTTGATTGAGCAGTAACAGGTTGCGGTTGAGATCGCTCATTAATCGTAGACTGCGGGCGTTTTCATTGAGTTCTTCAAGGACAATTTCCGCAGGTTCAAACTCGCCCAGCAAGATTTGGGCACGGGCAATGTTGCGCCATTGACCTTGCAGGAAGTGGTTGTTCGCAAACTCCGGTTTAGCCGTATGACGCAACCAGTTGGCAGCGGCGGCTTTGTCGCCGGTCATTTGCCAGTAAATCACCCGGACTTTGTTGGCGTTAGAGATCCAGTCGCTGTGATATTTGCCATTCCCCAGCAGGTTTTCCAGACGGCTCAGTTGGCTACGGGCGTTATCTAAATCACCACGGGCCAGCGAACATTGAATCAACATTGCCAGACACTGAAGCTGCTGCTGTGGCTGATAAGACGACAAGACTTCAATCCCGCTACGCGCCGACGCTTCGGCTTCATCCAGCCGTGCCCAGGCCCATAACAGCTGTGCTCGGATACGCACCAGAAACTCATGCATTGGCAACTGTTCCAGATGCTGCTCGTGGATCAGCTGGAACGCTTTTTCCTGCGTTTCCCACGCGGTTTGCAGGAATCCTTGAGCAAACAGAATTTCACTTTGCTGGATTAAACTCCACAAGGCGTAGTGCCAGATATCGTGCTGGTGTGCCATCTGTTCGGTTTGCTGCATTAACGCCAGTGAGCGGGTCAATTCGCCTTTGCAGTGCAACACTTCACCCAGCACCGAGGTTGCTACAATGCGGCTATAGAACCAGCCTGGAGGTAGTTCTTCCAGTGCCAGTTTTGCCAGCCGTTCCGCTTCATCCGGATTGCCATCGTTAATCGCCACCTGGGCGCGCAGAGCGTTAAATTCTGCGTGCATGGTGCCTTCTCTGATGTCCTTGATTTCATGTTCAGCGCGAGCCAGCAGGGTGTTAACTTCGCCGTAGCGATGCTGGCTTTGCATCAGCCACGCCTGCAATAACACCAACTGCGGATTTTCCAGCAAACTGTCCCACGGCAGGGCTTTAAGCGATTCTTCCAGCAGCGAAAGTTCGCTGTGGTTGAACAAATGCCAGGCGTGATTACGTAGAATATCGCGCAGCATCAGCGCATCGCCCGCCGCCAGCGCATGATGAATCGCTTCGCTGGGGAATCCCTGGGCCATCCAGCTTTCAGCGGCAGCTCGGTGGATTTCCGGCAGTTTCGCTGCCAGTTCCCACTGGCAGCGCTGGCGCAGGAAGTTGCCAAACAACGGGTGATAGCAGAACCACTCACCGGTATCATCCATCCGCTGTAAAAACAGCCCCTGACGCTCAATCTCTTCAAGGCGCATTTGCCCGTTTTCTTCGCCGGTCACACGGGTGATGAGTGCATCATTCATTGAGCGCAAAATGGCGCTTTTCAACAGAAAATGGCGCGTTGCGAGATCGACGTTATCCAAAACCTCATCAACCAGATAATCCGAAAGATGACTGGCATTGATTCCCGCCAGGCGGCGTGCCGACTTATGGGCTGAGTGGGTATTCTGCCGGGCAGAGAGGGCGATTAACTGCAGTGCCGTCGCCCAACCGGAAACGTCATCGCAAATCCGACTGCTTTCTGCAGCTTCAATCGGCGATGGCAGACGGCAATCAAAAAACAGCTTCGCTTCCTGATGAGTAAACGCCAGTTGCTGACTGCCAATTTCCAGCAGTTGGTCACGAACACGCAGATTGGCAATGCCCAGTTGCGGAAGGTTACGTGACAGCACCACCAGGGTGAGATTTTCTGGTTGATGGCGAATAAAGAAGCGCATTGACTCGTGGATCGCCGGGTTAGTGATCATATGATAGTCATCGATGACCAGATAAAGTGGGCTATGCCATTGCGCCAGCTCAATGAAAAGCTGGGCGAAGAGTGACGTCAGGCTGGCATATTGCCGTTTTTGCGCCATCGTCTCACATATCGCACAGTGACCGTTGGTTGCCTGCTGCACGGCGGCAATGAGATAGCTGGCGAAACGCTCTTGCTGGTTATCGCCTTCATCCAGCGAGTACCAGCCGATGTCGTTTTTGCCTGCCGCCCACTGGGAAATGAGCGTGGTCTTTCCGTAGCCCGCAGGACTCGTGATCAGCGCCAGCCGGAAGTTGTTCGCGCCGGAAAGTTTAGCCAGCAGGCGTTCACGAACCACGGTATGGTCGAGCCGAACCGGACGACTTAATTTTGACGGAATCAGCATAGTTAATCACTTCACTGTGGAAAATGAGGAAATATTATTTTTTTGTGCTTCGTAATTAATGGTTATAAGGTTGGTCAGAAACCTTTCTAATGCAAGCGATGACGTTTTTTTATGTGTCTGAATTTGCACTGTGTCACAATTACAAATCTTTATTAATAATTCACCTAAAAAGAGGAAATTAATAAATCAATACCCTAAATAATTCGAGTTGCAGGAAGGCGGCAAGTGAGAGAATCCCGATGAGCTTACATAAGTAAGTGATTCGGGTGAACGAACGTAGCCAACGCACATGCAACTTGAAGTATGACGGGGATATTAAGAATGAGATGAAACACGCCGGATATTTTACCTATGAAACTGTTTTACTCCTTTACGTAATTTATAGAGTTATCTTCCGCTTTTTGAAAATACGCAACGGCCATTTTTTGCACTTAGAGACAGATTTTCTGCGCTGTATGGTATTGATTTGCTGCTAATCCTGTGATTTGCACTAGCTTTAAGTGGTCGAGATCACATTTCCTTGCTCATCCCCGCAACTCCTCCCTGCCTAATCCCTCGCAGGATGAGGAAGGTCAACATCGAGCCTGGCAAACTAGCGATAACGTGTGTTGAAAATCTAAGAAAAGTGGGACACCTATGTCACAACCTATTTTTAACAATAAGCAATTTCAGGAAGCGCTTTCACGTCAGTGGCAGCGTTATGGCTTAAATTCTGCGGCTGAAATGACTCCTCGCCAGTGGTGGCTGGCAGTGAGTGAAGCACTGGCAGAAATGCTGCGTGCTCAGCCATTCGCCAAACCGGTGGCGAATCAGCGACATGTTAACTACATCTCAATGGAGTTTTTGATTGGTCGCCTGACGGGTAATAACCTGTTGAATCTCGGCTGGTATCAGGATGTACAGGATTCGTTGAAAGCTTATGACATCAACCTGACTGACCTGCTGGAAGAAGAGATTGACCCGGCGCTGGGTAACGGTGGTCTGGGGCGTCTGGCGGCGTGCTTCCTCGACTCAATGGCAACTGTCGGTCAGTCTGCGACAGGTTACGGTCTTAACTATCAATATGGCTTGTTCCGCCAGTCTTTTGTCGATGGCAAACAGGTTGAAGCGCCGGATGACTGGCATCGCGGTAACTACCCGTGGTTCTGCCACAATGAAGCGCTGGATGTGCAGGTAGGAATTGGCGGTAAAGTGACGAAAGACGGACGCTGGGAACCGGAATTTACCATTACCGGTCAAGCGTGGGATCTCCCCGTTGTCGGCTATCGTAATGGCGTGGCGCAGCCGCTGCGTCTGTGGCAGGCGACCCATGCGCATCCGTTTGATCTGACAAAATTTAACGACGGTGATTTCCTGCGTGCCGAACAACAAGGCATCAATGCGGAAAAACTGACCAAAGTTCTCTATCCAAACGACAACCATACTGCCGGTAAAAAGCTGCGCCTGATGCAGCAATACTTCCAGTGTGCTTGTTCGGTAGCGGATATTTTGCGTCGCCATCATCTGGCGGGGCGTAAACTGCACGAGCTGGCAGATTACGAAGTTATTCAGCTGAACGATACCCATCCAACTATCGCGATTCCAGAACTGCTACGCGTGCTGATCGATGAGCACCAGATGAGCTGGGATGACGCCTGGGCCATCACCAGCAAAACTTTCGCTTACACCAACCATACCCTGATGCCAGAAGCGCTGGAACGCTGGGATGTGAAACTGGTGAAAGGTTTACTGCCGCGCCACATGCAGATTATTAACGAAATTAATACTCGTTTTAAAACGCGGGTGGAGAAAACCTGGCCGGGCGATGAAAAAGTGTGGGCCAAACTGGCGGTGGTGCACGACAAACAAGTGCATATGGCGAACCTGTGTGTGGTTGGCGGTTTCGCGGTGAACGGTGTCGCGGCGCTGCACTCGGATCTGGTCGTGAAAGATCTGTTCCCGGAATATCACCAGCTGTGGCCGAACAAATTCCATAACGTCACTAACGGCATTACCCCACGTCGCTGGATCAAACAATGTAACCCGGCACTGGCGGCTCTGTTGGATAAATCACTGAAAAAAGAGTGGGCTAACGATCTTGACCAACTGATCAATCTGGAAAAATTCGCTGATGACGCAAAATTCCGTCAGCAATATCGCGAGATCAAACAGGCGAATAAAGTTCGCCTGGCAGAGTTTGTGAAAGCGCGTACCGGTATTGAAATCAACCCACAGGCACTGTTTGACGTACAGATTAAACGGCTGCATGAGTACAAACGTCAGCATCTGAATCTGCTGCATATTCTGGCGCTATACCAAGAGATCCGCGAGAACCCGCAAGTCGATCGCGTGCCGCGCGTGTTCCTGTTCGGCGCGAAGGCTGCGCCGGGCTACTACCTGGCGAAGAACATTATCTTTGCGATCAATAAAGTGGCTGACGCGATCAACAACGATCCGCAAGTTGGCGACAAACTGAAGGTGGTCTTCCTGCCGGATTATTGTGTTTCTGCAGCGGAAATGCTGATCCCGGCTGCGGATATCTCCGAACAGATTTCCACCGCAGGTAAAGAAGCTTCTGGTACTGGCAATATGAAACTGGCGCTCAATGGCGCGCTCACTGTCGGTACGCTGGATGGCGCGAACGTGGAGATAGCCGAGAAGGTAGGCGAAGAGAATATCTTTATTTTTGGTCATACCGTGGAACAAGTGAAGGCAATTCTGGCCAAAGGCTACGACCCGGTGAAATGGCGGAAGAAAGATAAGGTACTGGACGCCGTATTGAAAGAGCTTGAAAGCGGTAAATACAGCGACGGCGATAAGCATGCCTTCGACCAGATGCTGCACAGTATCGGCAAACAGGGCGGCGATCCGTATCTGGTGATGGCAGATTTCGCAGCCTATGTAGAGGCACAAAAGCAGGTGGATGTACTGTACTGCGACCAGGAGGCCTGGACTCGCGCGGCGATCCTCAATACCGCCCGCTGCGGTATGTTTAGCTCAGATCGCTCTATTCGCGATTATCAGGCTCGTATCTGGCAGGCAAAACGCTAAGGAAGCTCGATGGAAAGCAAACGTCTGGATAATGCCGCGCTGGCGGCGGGGATTAGCCCCAATTACATTAATGCCCACGGTAAACCGCAGTCGATTAGTGCCGAAACCAAACGGCGTTTGCTTGACGCGATGCATCAACGTACCGCCACGAAAGTGGCGATAACGCCAGTCCCGAATGTCATGGTTTATACCAGCGGCAAAAAAATGCCGATGGCGGTAGAGGGCAGCGGCGAATATAGCTGGCTGCTGACTACCGAAGAAGGAGCGCAGTACAAAGGCCATGTAACGGGGGGCAAAGCATTCAATCTACCGACGAAGCTGCCGGAAGGTTATCACACGTTAACACTTACCCAGGACGACCAGCGCGTGCATTGCCGGGTGATTGTCGCCCCGAAACGCTGTTACGAACCGCAGGCGTTGCTGAATAAACAAAAGCTGTGGGGGGCCTGCGTTCAGCTTTATACGCTGCGATCGGAAAAAAACTGGGGGATTGGGGATTTTGGCGATCTCAAAGCGATGCTGGTGGACGTGGCAAAACGTGGCGGGTCTTTCATTGGTCTGAACCCGATTCATGCGCTCTATCCGGCAAATCCGGAAAGTGCCAGCCCGTATAGCCCGTCTTCTCGCCGCTGGCTGAATGTGGTTTATATCGACGTTAACGCCGTCGAAGATTTTCATCTTAGCGAAGAGGCTCAGGTCTGGTGGCAGATGCCGACTACACAACAGACGCTGCAGCAGGCGCGGGATGCCGACTGGGTCGATTACTCCACGGTTACTGCCCTAAAAATGACGGCATTGCGAATGGCGTGGAAAGGTTTCGCGCAACGTGATGATGAGCAGATGGCCGCGTTTCGCCAGTTTGTTGCAGAGCAAGGCGACAGTTTGTTCTGGCAAGCGGCGTTTGACGCGCTACATGCCCGGCAAGTGAAAGAGGACGAAATGCGCTGGGGCTGGCCAGCATGGCCGCAGGCGTATCAGAACGTGGATTCACCAGAAGTGCATCAGTTCTGCGAAGAACATCGTAATGACGTCGATTTTTATCTCTGGTTGCAGTGGCTGGCTTACAGCCAGTTTGCCGCCTGCTGGGAGATAAGCCAGGGCTATGAAATGCCGATTGGCTTGTATCGTGACCTGGCTGTCGGTGTAGCGGAAGGTGGGTCGGAAACCTGGTGCGACCGTGAACTGTATTGCCTGAAAGCGTCGGTTGGCGCACCGCCGGATATCCTCGGCCCGTTGGGGCAGAACTGGGGATTGCCGCCGATGGACCCGCATATCATTACCGCGCGCGCCTATGAACCTTTTATCGAGTTACTGCGCGCGAATATGCAAAACTGCGGTGCATTGCGAATTGACCATGTGATGTCGATGCTGCGTTTGTGGTGGATACCCTATGGCGAAACGGCAGATCAGGGCGCGTATGTTCACTATCCGGTGGATGATCTGCTCTCGATTCTGGCACTCGAAAGTAAACGTCATCGCTGCATGGTGATTGGTGAAGATCTCGGTACTGTTCCGGTAGAGATTGTCGGTAAGCTGCGCAGCAGCGGTGTCTATTCCTACAAAGTGCTCTATTTCGAAAACGACCACGAGAAGACGTTCCGTGCGCCGAAAACGTATCCGGAGCAGTCGATGGCGGTTGCGGCGACACACGACCTGCCAACGCTGCGTGGTTACTGGGAGAGCGGGGACTTAACGCTGGGCAAAACGTTGGGGCTGTATCCGGATGAAGTGGTACTACGCGGTCTGTATCAGGATCGCGAACTGGCGAAGCAAGGGCTGCTGGATGCACTGCATAAATATGGTTGCCTGCCAAAACGTGCCGGGCATAAGGCATCGTTGATGTCGATGACGCCGACGCTTAATCGTGGTTTGCAACGTTACATCGCTGACAGTAACAGTGCCCTGTTAGGGCTACAGCCGGAAGACTGGTTGGATATGGCAGATCCAGTGAATATCCCTGGCACCAGTTACCAGTATAAAAACTGGCGGCGCAAGCTTTCCGCAACGCTTGAGTCGATGTTTGCCGATGATGAGGTGAACAGGTTGTTGAAGGATTTGGACAGGCGGCGCAGAGCGGCAGCGAAGAAATAATCGTGGTAATGCCTGGTACGAGTTGCCAGGCTTTTTTTCAAGGAAAGATTTTATGGACATGTCAGTCAAAGTAGACCTTGAAGATAAAATAAAAGAAAAATATACAATTGGTTATTATGAATTTGATGAAATAAATAATTGTTTTTGGGGTGATGCAGAAATCGAATTGTATCTCTATGAAATAGATACAGATATCTGGCGAAGTTGTGATGTATGGTACTCGATGTTTTTGCGTATCACGGAAGGCATAAAGCCCGCCGGGAAGAATATGAGGTGTGTCCGCAGCGGTAAGGATCTGGCCGCATAACTGGCTGAACGTTGCCGTGGCCGTATGGAGCTGCTGTAGCAAGGCGTTATTGCAGGTTGCACGATTAGCGTAATCAAAGATCAGAGGAAGTAACGTGATATCATAGCCATTTTTGTGACAATAAGAATTAAAATAAAAATGAGCGTGGGTGCGAACGTCCACTGCCTTTACCAGCGATATCTCTGACGCTGGCGCGTTTACCGCGGGAGGTGACGCTTCTTTTTCGGGAGCTGGAACCGTTAATAAAAAGAAAAATAAAAAAACAATTACGCTGATTAATGTGACGAAAATACCATACCGCTGGTAAACGTGAGCCACAAGCGCCAGAGAACAGGCTGCCTGAATAACCGCAATCCACCTGAGAATACTCATGCTTCGATATTTTGCTATCATTCCAGTCACCAACAGTGCAGCGTAAAAAAACAAGGCAACACCGAAGGAAAGATAATAAAAAGGGAAGATCAATATCAGAGACAAAATAAGATAAAACGCCATTGTACCTCCCTGTTTCTCAGCCTCTTCGGGAAAGTAACCCGGTGCCCCTGAGAATGTAAAAATGGCTGCGTAAGCAACCATTCAGACGGTTGACAATGTGCGCTTTGTTCATGCCGGATGCGGCGTGAACGCCTTATCCGGCCTACAAAACATGCAATTTCAATAGATTGCAGAGATTATGTAGGCCTGATAAGCGCAGCGCATCAGGCAATTTTGCGTTTGTCATCATTCTGTTATCAGTAGTAAGAGTGCTCGCCGCGCTGGTGTTCGGTGAGATCGCGTACACCTTTCAGCTCAGGGAATTCGTTCAGCAGCTGCTTCTCGATCCCTTCTTTCAGCGTCACATCGACCATGGAACAACCGTTACAGCCGCCGCCAAATTGCAGAATGGCGTAACCGTCTTCGGTGATTTCCATCAGCGAAACACGACCACCGTGACCAGCAAGCTGTGGGTTGATCTGCGACTGCAGCATATATTCCACGCGCTCCATCAGCGGCGCATCGTCAGCCACTTTACGCATTTTGGCGTTAGGTGCTTTCAGCGTCAGCTGAGAACCCAACTGGTCGGTAACAAAGTCGATCTCTGCATCTTCCAGATATGGTGCGCTTAACTCATCAACATACGCGGTCAGCAGGTCAAATTTCAGGGCGGTGTCGGTGGCTTCCACAGCGTCCGGTGGACAATAAGAAACGCCACATTCAGCGTTAGGCGTGCCAGGGTTAATCACAAATACGCGGATTTGTGTCCCTTCTTCCTGATTTGCCAGCAATTTGGCAAAGTGCGCTTGTGCAGCATCGGAAATTCGGATCATAGTAATGGCCTAATAGTTGACTATTTTAGTTGGTTATAATACGCCCATCATCGAGGCTCTACAAGGTTCGACAAAGGCACCAGACCTGGACAGTCGCCGCACCATTGCGTAAAAGCAACTGAGCAATCTCTGCGACGGTACTTCCGGTGGTAACGACATCATCCACAATCACCATATGGCGACCTTGCACAGGCAATTCAAGGCGAAAAGCATTTTTCAGGTTGCGCTTGCGCAGCCGGGCGCTAAGAAAATGCTGGGTCGCAGTAGCCCGTGTACGTGTGACGGCTTCGCTATCCCATTGGCAGTGCAACCAGTGTGATAACGGCTGACACAGCAAATCGCTCTGATTAAATCCCCGCCGCCAGTGACGCCGCTGCCATAACGGAACGCTGATGATGCGATCCGGCAATTGCAAGCCGGTGGTGCGACGAGCGTGTAAGACTTCTAATAGTAACAGACGTGACAGGGCGCTGGCGATTTCACTGCGCCGGGAAAACTTAAGCTGGTGGATAAGCGGACTTAACGGCGGCGCATAGTCGGCGACGGTGACCAGTCTTTGCCAGGGCGGCGGTTTTTGCAGGCAACGACCGCAGGGAAGATGTGAGTGTGTGGCAGGCAATCCACATTGTGGGCATAACGTTTTATCTGTACGGGCGGCGTGTGAGCAGACCGAACAAATCCCCCAATGACTTAGCGCCAGCGGCATTTGGCATAGCCAGCATAATCCCGGTACTGTTAGCATATGTTCATCCTTGTAAGTAAAAAGAGAACAATAGCGGATGAATAACATCTGGTGGCAGACCAAAGGTCAGGGGAATGTTCATCTTGTGCTGCTGCACGGATGGGGACTGAATGCCGAAGTGTGGCGTTGCATTGACGAGGAACTTAGCTCGCATTTTACACTGCATCTTGTTGATCTGCCCGGCTTCGGGCGCAGCCAGGGGTTTGGTGCGATGTCACTTGCTGATATGGCCGAAGTCGTGCTGCGACAAGCGCCGGACAACGCGATCTGGTTAGGCTGGAGTCTCGGTGGACTGGTGGCAAGCCAGATTGCGATAACCCATCCTGAGCGTGTTCAGGCGCTGGTCACCGTGGCGTCGTCGCCGTGTTTTAGTGTTCGTGACGAGTGGCCGGGGATAAAACCGGACGTGCTGGCGGGATTTCAGCAGCAGCTGAGCGATGATTTTCAGCGTACGGTGGAGCGGTTCCTGGCGTTACAAACCATGGGTACTGAAACGGCCCGCCAGGATGCGCGGGCGTTGAAGAAAACTGTTCTGGCGTTACCGATGCCGGAGGTTGAGGTGCTCAATGGTGGGCTGGAAATTCTGAAAACGGTTGATCTTCGCCAGCTGCTGCAAAACGTACCCATGCCGTTTTTGCGATTGTATGGTTATCTCGATGGTCTGGTGCCGCGCAAAGTGGTGCCGATGCTGGATAAACTCTGGCCGCATAGTGAGTCGTACATTTTCGCCAAAGCGGCCCATGCGCCGTTTATTTCGCATCCGGACGAGTTTTGTCACCTGCTGGTGGCGTTGAAACAAGGTTAACGCAACGCCCACCACTCATGCAGACAGGCTTTGCCTTCCGGGCAGCTTTTACAACTGCCAGAGAGGCAGCCGTCAGCTTCTTCCTGAATCCGCACGGCTTTACCCATACTTTCCAGCTGTTGCAGCATGGCGTTAATCATTGGCTGCGGGGTATTCAGCGTCTGGCTTATCTGGGCCGCTTCCATACGGCCCCGTAACGCCAGTAAATCGCGTACCTGAATAAGTGAAGCCATTAATGGCAATCACCGGTGGTGCTGGCTGCGCAGCAACTGCTTACTGATTTGCGCGTTGCCAGCAGTTCGATATCCACCCGGCTGCGCGCGCGGCGCAGCAGACCGATAACCACGATGTTAAACAGGATAACCGCCAGAATGCACACCAGGCTGTAAGTTGGGTGCTGACTGTAGCTGGCGACCTGATAGAACAATGTTGCCAGCGAGTAAGCGATATTCAGCCCCCACAGGATGGAGAAGGCCATCCAGCCACGGCTTGATTCACGGGCGATGGCGCCCATCACCGAGATGCACGGTACATACAGCAGGACGAAAATCAGGTAGCTGTATGCGGCGGCTGCACTACCGAATTTCTGATCCATCACGCCCATCGCCCCAGTCCCCATTTCGCCGTCGCCTTTGCTCGCTTCAATGGGGTTCATCAGTACGCTAAGGCTGAAGGTGTCTTTCAGGCTCTGCCAGGTTTCATCTACCGCACTGAACAGCTCTTCACCGAGGTTAAATTCCGCTGGATTGAACTCTTCGTCCTGAATATTTTCTGCGGTGTAGAGGGTGTTGAGTGTACCCACCACCACTTCTTTCGCCATTGCGCCCGTAAACAGGCCAACCGTTGCCTGCCAGTTATCTTCATGCACTCCAATCGGCTTGAAGACAGGGGTGATCACCCGGCTGACGGAAGCCAGCGCCGAGTCGTTGATGTTATCGACAATTTTCCCACTCAGAGAGAAGCTGTTGAATGCGCTCAGGAAAATGCTGACGATAATAATCACTTTACCCGCACGCAGAACGAAGCCTTTCAGGCGCTGCCAGGTCTGGATAATCAGGCTTTTAACGTGTGGCACGTGATAGACAGGCAATTCCATGACAAACGGCGTAGCTTCACCGCGCATGATGGTGTACTTGAGCATCAGGCCAGTCAGCACCGCCATCACGATACCCAGCATATACAGCGAGAAGACCGCCAGCGCGCCGTTCTGCCCGAAGAAGGCAGCTGCAAATACTGCAAAGATAGCCAGACGCGCGCCGCAGGACATAAACGGTGCCATCATGATGGTCATCAGGCGTTCACGCGGTGCATCAAGCGTACGTGCGCCCATTACCGACGGTACGTTACAACCGAAACCGACAATCAGTGGTACAAAGGATTTCCCCGGCAAGCCCAGCGCCTGCATCAGGCGGTCCATCACAAACGCCGCACGTGCCATATACCCGGAGTCCTCGAGGAAGGAGAGGAACAGGTACATCATGCCGATCTGCGGCACCAGTGGCAGAACGGTGTTAATACCGCCACCCAGGCCCTGGGCGAGGAAGATAGTCAGCCAGTCCGGGAAGTGGAGCGTGTAGCCAATCCACTGAATACCATGCACAAAGAGTGCCACGGAACCGACGTCAAACAGCGGCTGTAATTCCCCGCCGATGTTGATAGCCAGCAGGAACATCAGGTACATCACAAAGAGGAAAATCGGCAGGCCGAGGAAACGGTTGAGCACGATTTTATCTACCGCAGTGGTGAAACGGCTGGGTTCTGCCGTCAGGGTGTTGCTTACGACATCACAGATGGCAGCAATGCACTGGTAACGCGCATCGGCAATATGCAGCGCCGGATCGTCCATCGCATTACGCAGACGGGCGAGGGCGGCATCAAGATGCTGCGACGCTTCACCGGCGTAGGCGCGGCTGTAGATATCGCCTTCCAGCATTTGCAGGCCCAGCCAACGACGTTGTTTGAGCGGGATGTCGGAAGGCATCACGTTTGCCAGTGAATCTGCTTCGTTGAGCAGCGGCTGTGCGTAATGCACCAGTTCCACATTCTCGTTAGCTTTATAGCGATCAATCGCCAGCTTGAGCGCTTCAATACCCCGACCACGGGTTGAAACCAGCGGGATCACCGGGCAGCCAAGACGCGCCGACAGCGCATCAATTTCAATGCGAATATTTTGCTTCTCGGCAATGTCGAGCATGTTCAACGCCACGATGCAGGGAATGCCGAGTTCCAGCAGTTGCAGCGTCAGGTACAGGTTACGCTCAAGGTTTGACGCATCCACCACGTTAATCAGCAGGTCGGCATCTCCACTCAAAATATAGTGGCAGGCGATTTGCTCATCGAGCGAGGTCTGCGATGAGATGGTGGTCAGAGAATAGGTGCCGGGCAGGTCCACCAGCGTGACCTGATGATCGGTGGTGGAGAATTGCCCTTCTTTACGTTCGACGGTAACACCAGCCCAGTTACCTACACGCTGACGTGCGCCAGTGAGCTGGTTAAATAACGTTGTCTTGCCAGAATTTGGATTACCAATTAAGCCAATGGTTAATTTTTTCATTGTTGTTATCACCGTATTAACAGGAAGCTGCTTCCACTTCTAATAAGGCCAGATCTTTTTTGCGTAATACCAGGCTCACACGACGGGTTTCGATATGAATGGGGTCACCGAGTGGAGCGACGCGCACCACATTAAAAGAGGAGCCAGGTAACATGCCTAGAGAAAGCAGTTTTTGGCGGTATGCCGGACTGATTTCACGGGAAAAGCCAGTGATTTTCCACGTAGTATCTGGAGTGTATTGCATAGGTGCCTACTTGTTTCTCATTAACTGGATAACTACCTCATGGGGCGTTTGACAGCGACATGAGACCAGATGATTTGCCAACGAAGGAGAGATTAAATAATCAACAGAACAATGATAATGAGAATGGTTTTTATCAGCAATACTTAAAATGTGTGCGAATGTTGGTTTGAATAATAATCTGACTCAATGTTGATGTGGCTCAAGGTTATATCGCAGCGAAAATATAATTCGAATAGCGAATTATTCGGACTGGTTAAGGTTTCAACTGTTAACAGTGTGATAAATATTAAGGAGTATATTGTGAGTTTTGCTGTGGAATAAAAATGCCAGAGATATTCTCCGGCATTTTTATGTCACGTTAGGCGTTCGTTGCCAGATGCGGCATGAATGCCTTATCTGGCCTACGATTTCGTGCAAATTCGAACCGTAGGCCAGTCCGGGCGTTTAACGTTTTTTACCCATTGCTGCCGCCAGCGCATCCATCATCGCGCTGTTACCGGTAGGCTGCGCTTCACGACCGCGCGGTTTTGCTGCTGGGCGGTTGTTTTGCGGGCGATCGCTACTGCCGCTGCGACGGGCATTGCTTTCACCTGGCTGCTCGTCCAGACGCATGGTCAGGGCGATACGTTTACGCTGAAGATCCACTTCCAGCACTTTCACCTTCACAATGTCGCCTGCTTTCACCACGGTATGCGGATCTTCCACAAACTTGTTCGACAATGAAGAGATGTGAACCAGGCCGTCCTGATGCACGCCAATATCGACAAACGCGCCAAAGTTGGTGACGTTGGTCACCGCGCCTTCGAGGATCATACCCGGTTGCAGGTCGTTCATTGTCTCGACGCCATCGGCAAACTGAGCGGTTTTAAATTCCGGACGCGGATCGCGCCCCGGTTTTTCCAACTCTTTGATGATGTCGGTTACCGTCGGCACACCGAATTTTTCATCGGTAAAGTCAGACGCTTTCAGGTTACGCAGCTCGCTGCTGTTACCCATCAGATCTTTCAGTGCCTGCTGCGTCGCCGCCAGAATGCGTTCCACGACCGGATAGGCTTCCGGGTGAACGGTAGAGGCGTCCAGTGGGTTATCGCCGTGGTTAATACGCAGGAAGCCTGCGCACTGTTCGAAGGCTTTTGGCCCCAGCCGGCTGACTTTCAGCAGTTGCTGGCGATTCTGGAATTGACCGTTCTCATCGCGCCAGGCAACAATGTTTTGTGCCATCATGCGCGTCAGGCCCGCCACGCGAGTTAACAGCGGAACAGAAGCGGTGTTGAGATCAACACCGACGGCGTTTACGCAGTCTTCCACTACTGCATCCAGTTTGCGGGCCAGTTGTGTCTGGCTGACGTCATGCTGATACTGACCCACGCCGATAGATTTCGGATCGATTTTCACCAGCTCTGCCAGCGGGTCCTGCAAGCGACGAGCGATAGATACCGCGCCACGCAGCGAAACATCAAGGTCCGGGAACTCTTGCGACGCCAGTTCGGAAGCGGAGTAAACCGATGCGCCAGCTTCGCTGACGATCACTTTCTGCGCGGTCACTTTAGGGAACTGCTTCTGGACATCGAGATAGAAACGTTCGGTTTCGCGGGAAGCCGTACCGTTACCGATCGCCACCAGTTCAACGTTATGTTTTTCACACAGGGCAGCAACGGTCATCGCTGCTTTTGCGGCTTGTCCGGTATGTGGATAAATGGTATCGGTTGCCACCAGTTTGCCCGTTGCATCGACCACCGCCACTTTTACCCCAGTACGCAGACCTGGATCGAGGCCCATCGTCGCACGCAGCCCGGCGGGGGCCGCCATCAGCAGATCGTGCAGGTTACGGGCAAAGACGTTAATCGCTTCATCTTCCGCACGTTCGCGCACGGTGCCCATCAGTTCGGTTTCCAGATGCATCAGCACCTTGATGCGCCACGTCCAGCTCACCACGCCTTTGCGCCAGCTATCCGCCGGGGCATTGTTCAGGCGCAGGCCGAGATGATCCATGATGATTTGCTCGCAGTAGCTCTCTTTCGGTGGCTCGTCGAACTGCGGATCGGCATTCAGCGAAAGCTGGAGTATGCCTTCGTTACGACCACGGAACATCGCCAGTGCGCGGTGAGAAGGCACCGTTGACAGCGGTTCGTGATGATCGAAATAGTCGCGGAATTTCGCCCCTTCCTCTTCTTTACCGTTCACCACGGTCGAAACCAGATGCGCGTTCTTCCACAAATAATCACGCACTTTCGCCAGCAGCGCGGCATCTTCGGCAAACCGTTCCATCAGGATATAGCGCGCGCCGTCCAGCGCGGCTTTGGTATCTGCCACGCCTTTATCGGCATCAACATATTGTGCAGCGGCGACTTCTGGCGTGTGTGACGGATCGCTCCACAGCAGGTCAGCCAATGGCTCAAGCCCTGCTTCAATGGCGATTTGCCCGCGGGTGCGGCGTTTAGGTTTGTAGGGCAGGTAGAGGTCTTCGAGTTCGGTTTTGCTTAGGGTGGCGTTGATGGCATTCGCCAGATCATCGGTGAGTTTACCTTGCTCGGAAATGGACTTGAGGATCGCCTGACGTCTCTCTTCCAGCTCGCGCAGATAGCTCAGACGCGTTTCCAGATTACGCAGCTGCGTGTCATCCAGACCGCCAGTGATTTCCTTACGATAACGTGCGATAAACGGCACGGTATTCCCTTCGTCAAGCAGGCGAACGGCAGCGTCAACCTGTTCCGGGCGCGCCTGGATTTCACCCGCAATAATGCGGCAGAACGAATCATTCATCATGGTTTGAGTTCATCTTTTCGGATCAAAAATCAGGGGATAGTTATACGGACTGGCTGGCAAAAATGCCAGCCATCGGCAGGAGGTTAAGACTCTTCCTTACGGTTTCACGTACTCGATGGTATTAACATACCAGCTCGCTTCCCCCGCAGGGGTATTCACCACAGCCAGATCGCCCACCTCTTTTTTCAGCAATGCGCGGGCCATCGGGGAATCGATAGAGATGTAATCTTTACGGCCAAAAATTTCATCGTAGCCGACAATACGGAAACGGTGAGTCACGCCATCGTCGTTTTCAATCTCCACCCACGCGCCAAAAAAGACTTTGCCTTCCTGCTGCGGGGAGTAATCGACGATTTTTAGATTTTCCATGCACTTAGTGAGATAGCGCACGCGACGGTCGATTTCACGCAGGCGCTTTTTATTATACTGATAGTCAGCATTTTCGCTGCGGTCGCCCAGACTTGCAGCCCAGGTCACTTTCTTTGTGACCTCCGGGCGTTCTTCACGCCAGAGATAATTTAGCTCTTGTTTGAGTTTTTCATACCCTTCCCGGGTAATCAGGGGCGTTTTCATCTCGTTGATTTCCCTTTGTCTGTTTGATAATGCGCACATTGGGTATAACGTGATCATATCAACAGAATCAATAATGTTTCGCCGAATAAATTGTATACTTAAGCTGCTGTTTAATATGCTTTGTAACAATTTAGGCTGAAATTCATACCAGATTTAGCTGGTGACGAACGTAAGCTTTTTTAAGAATACACGCTTACAAATTGTTGCGAACCTTTGGGAGTACAAACAATGCAAGAGAACTACAAGATTCTGGTGGTCGATGACGACATGCGTCTGCGTGCGCTGCTGGAACGTTATCTCACCGAACAAGGCTTCCAGGTTCGAAGCGTCGCTAATGCAGAACAGATGGATCGCCTGCTGACTCGTGAATCTTTCCATCTTATGGTACTGGATTTGATGTTACCTGGTGAAGATGGCTTGTCGATTTGCCGACGTCTTCGTAGCCAGAGCAACCCGATGCCGATCATTATGGTGACGGCGAAAGGGGAAGAAGTGGACCGTATCGTTGGCCTGGAGATTGGCGCTGACGACTACATTCCAAAACCGTTTAACCCGCGTGAGCTGCTGGCCCGCATTCGTGCGGTGCTGCGTCGTCAGGCGAACGAGCTGCCAGGCGCACCGTCACAGGAAGAGGCGGTAATTGCTTTTGGTAAGTTCAAACTTAACCTCGGTACGCGCGAAATGTTCCGCGAAGATGAGCCGATGCCGCTCACCAGCGGTGAGTTTGCGGTACTGAAGGCACTGGTCAGCCATCCGCGTGAGCCGCTCTCCCGCGATAAGCTGATGAACCTTGCCCGTGGTCGTGAATATTCCGCAATGGAGCGTTCCATCGACGTGCAGATCTCGCGTCTGCGCCGCATGGTGGAAGAAGATCCGGCGCATCCACGCTACATTCAGACCGTCTGGGGTTTAGGCTACGTTTTTGTACCGGACGGTTCTAAAGCATGAGGCGATTGCGCTTCTCGCCACGAAGTTCATTTGCCCGTACGTTATTGCTCATCGTCACCTTGCTGTTCGCCAGCCTGGTGACGACTTATCTGGTGGTGTTGAACTTCGCGATTTTGCCGAGCCTCCAGCAGTTTAATAAAGTCCTCGCGTACGAAGTTCGCATGTTGATGACCGATAAACTGCAACTGGAGGACGGCACGCAGTTGGTTGTGCCTCCCGCTTTTCGTCGGGAGATCTACCGTGAGCTGGGGATCTCTCTCTATTCCAATGAAGCTGCCGAAGAGGCTGGGCTGCGTTGGGCGCAACACTATGAATTCTTAAGCCATCAGATGGCGCAGCAACTGGGCGGCCCGACGGAAGTGCGCGTTGAGGTCAACAAAAGTTCGCCTGTCGTCTGGCTGAAAACCTGGTTATCTCCCAATATCTGGGTACGCGTGCCGCTGACCGAAATTCATCAGGGCGATTTTTCTCCACTGTTTCGCTATACGTTGGCGATTATGCTACTGGCGATTGGTGGGGCATGGTTGTTTATTCGTATCCAGAATCGACCGTTAGTCGATCTCGAACATGCTGCTTTGCAGGTCGGTAAAGGGATTATTCCACCGCCGCTGCGTGAATATGGCGCTTCGGAGGTGCGTTCGGTTACCCGTGCTTTCAACCATATGGCGGCAGGCGTCAAGCAACTGGCAGATGACCGCACGCTGCTGATGGCAGGGGTAAGCCACGACTTGCGCACGCCGCTCACGCGTATTCGCCTGGCGACCGAGATGATGAGTGAGCAGGATAGTTACCTGGCAGAATCGATCAATAAAGATATCGAAGAGTGCAACGCCATCATTGAGCAGTTTATCGACTACTTGCGCACTGGTCAGGAGATGCCGATGGAACTGGCAGATCTTAATGCGGTGCTCGGTGAAGTGATTGCCGCCGAAAGTGGTTACGAGCGGGAAATTGAAACCGCGCTTTACCCCGGTAATATTGAAGTGAAAATGCACCCGCTGTCGATCAAACGCGCGGTGGCGAATATGGTGGTGAACGCCGCCCGCTATGGCAACGGCTGGATTAAAGTCAGTAGCGGCACGGAGCCGAATCGCGCCTGGTTCCAGGTGGAAGATGACGGTCCGGGTATTGCGCCGGAACAGCGTAAGCACCTGTTCCAACCGTTTGTCCGTGGTGACAGCGCCCGTACTATCAGCGGTACAGGGTTAGGACTGGCGATTGTGCAGCGCATTGTGGATAACCATAACGGGATGCTGGAACTTGGCACCAGCGAGCGGGGCGGGCTTTCCATTCGCGCCTGGCTGCCTGTACCGGTCACGCGGGCGCAGGGCACGACAAAAGAAGGGTAAAAAAACGGGAGGCGAAGGAGTCTCCTGTTTTTTGATAATAAATAAGAAAGGAATCATTATGCTTAGCTCGCAATTCGTCAGAGATGTCGTGCTGGAAGCCATTGTTTTTCAGGACAATGAAAGGATTAATACTGCGACTGAGCAACTTCTGTCAGCGAATAATCCACGCCACTATTTCGATATTCTTAATTTGCTATTAGTTACTTCTGGTCATTACCATCATCAGGAAGTGGCGATGGAACTCCAGCAAATTGGCGATCCGTCCACTATTCCTTATGTCAGGCAGGTCTTTGCTCAAGGATTTGATTACCTCGATTATACGTGCTCGGATTCTGGCGCTATTGCTAAATGGTTCAGCCACCTGCTGTGGAGAATTGGCACACCGGAGGCGCTGGCATTGATTCAGGAATACTCAAAACATCCTGATGAAGGGATTCGTCAAGAAATGCAATATCGGCTTCGACGTATTGCGCAAGTTCAATCTTGATAGGCCCTAAATAATTCGAGTCGCATGAAGGCGGCGATGGGCTATCTGGCAACACCGATAACTCGCGTAAATCAAAGGGAACAGCAAAAATGATCAAGGATCGTATCCAGGAGGCAGTAAACGCACGCCTTGTATTAGGTGATGAGCATTTTGTACCAGAGCCTCCTGTAAGCAAATTCGACGGACGGATCCCGACGCTGGAAAAAAATGTCTGGCGACAAGCCAGCCCACAGCTTCAGGCGCGTTTTACCTGTTGTGGTCGTTGGGTGAGCGCAACACATGGTACCTGGCTGAGTATTCAGGATATGGAAACGCTCTGGTCAGATGAGATTTCAGAGCAATTACTGGACGTAATGAAGTATAACGCACAAGCTTCGCGAGATAACTGGAACGATCATGCATGGGGGTTATTTCGCTCATCACGATTATCACTTTTTGCTGGAAGTGATTCAGGTTATGAAGCTATTTTTCTGCTGTGGCTGGATAATACAGATGAACCTGAACTTTGGGTTTATGATTGTAATGGTGAGTCGAGATATAAAAACCTTGATGATTATCTACTTGCTTATATCAACGACGATCTAAGCGCCAGTGAGCGTTCCTGGAGAGCGGAATAGTAGATGAAACATGAAAATAAAATGGAAAGCACTGAAAATTATATCTACCAACGGCAGTCATTTGGTCCTGAGACCGCACATTATCTCGGTACGGTACAAATTCAGTATACCCCATCAACATACAATACCGCCGTTAATCGATATTACCGCTACATAAAAAATCGATTTAAATGGTGTAACAGGATAATTTTTGTGGTTATTTTTCTGGAAGTCCTGTTGTTTATACCGCAATGGTTGAACTCTTATCATGAAGTTAAACTGACAGGTATAAACGTGTTAACTCTACTGGTCACGTTGTCTTATCTATGGGTAATGTTCCTGTTAATTGTCCGAAGAATTAAAGACTTCAAGCAAAAAACAGCACATGTCGCCTTCACAGAGTCAGCAAAGTATGCGTTTTATAAAGAAGGTATTGTTTTTTATGAATCGCATCAGCAGGGCATACTGCGCTGGGATGATTTTTATCATATTGATTATCAGGAGGATTATTTGTGGCTTTTTCTTCATTTACCAAAGAGTTTTTCCAGAGAAGAGACTAAAGAGCTTAGTGATATTTTTATTCCCGCCAGCGTGATAAAAGCACAGCCTGAACTGGATCGTTTTTTTCGCGAAACACTTCATTCCATGGATTATTTGTCTGCCCCGTTTAATTCAGACAGTAAATAAAAAATCCCCCAACCTTTCGGAAGGGGGATTTCAATTTTTAACTTATTTGATTACAGCTTCGGACCAGCTTCCACCAGTGCGGCACCTGCTGGGGTGTCGGTGTATTTATCGAAGTTATCGATAAACAGTTTCGCCAGAGTTTCAGCTTTTTCCTGCCACTGTTCCGGAGAGGCGTAGGTGTTACGCGGATCGAGGATCTTCGTGTCAACGCCCGGCAGTTCCGTTGGGATCGCCAGGTTAAACATCGGCAGAGTGAAGGTTTCTGCGTTATCCAGCGAACCGTTCAGGATAGCGTCGATAATGGCGCGGGTATCTTTAATGGAGATACGTTTGCCAGTGCCGTTCCAGCCTGTATTAACCAGATATGCCTGCGCGCCAGCCGCCTGCATACGTTTCACCAGCACTTCCGCGTACTGCGTTGGGTGCAGCGACAGGAATGCCGCGCCGAAGCAGGCAGAGAAGGTTGGCGTCGGTTCGGTGATGCCGCGCTCTGTACCGGCCAGTTTGGCGGTGAAGCCAGAGAGGAAGTGGTACTGAGTTTGATCGGCAGTCAGACGAGAAACCGGCGGCAGCACGCCAAAGGCATCGGCGGTCAGGAAGATAACTTTAGTTGCATGGCCCGCTTTGGAAACCGGCTTAACGATGTTTTCGATGTGATAGATCGGATAAGAAACGCGGGTGTTCTCGGTTTTTGAACCATCATCAAAGTCGATAGTGCCATCTTCACGTACGGTGACGTTTTCCAGCAGCGCATCGCGACGGATAGCGTTGTAGATTTCGGGTTCCGCTTCTTTCGACAGCTTGATAGTTTTCGCGTAGCAGCCGCCCTCGAAGTTAAACACGCCGTCATCATCCCAGCCGTGCTCGTCATCGCCAATCAGACGGCGTTTCGGGTCGGTGGAAAGGGTGGTTTTACCGGTGCCGGAAAGGCCGAAGAACACCGCAACATCACCTTTCTCGCCAACGTTGGCAGAGCAGTGCATGGAGGCAATGCCTTTCAGCGGCAGCAGGTAGTTCATCATTGAGAACATCCCTTTCTTCATTTCGCCGCCGTACCAGGTGCCGCCAATCAGCTGCATGCGCTCGGTCAGGTTAAACGCGACAAAGTTTTCAGAGTTCAGACCCTGTTCTTTCCACTGTGGGTTAGTGCACTTTGCGCCGTTCATGACGATAAAGTCAGGTTTGAAACCTTTTAGTTCTTCATCGCTCGGGCGAACAAACATGTTTTTGACGAAATGTGCCTGCCAGGCTACTTCAGTAATGAAGCGTACAGAAAGACGAGTATCCGGGTTAGCGCCACAGAAAGCGTCAACGACAAACAAGCGTTTGCCGGAAAGTTGTTTGGTCACCAGGCCCTTCAGATGTTGCCAGGTTTCCGGGGAGAGCGGTTTGTTGTCGTTTTTACCTTTACCTTTGTCGGACCACCAGAAGGTATCGCGAGTAGTATCGTCACGGACGATATACTTATCTTTTGGTGAACGACCGGTGAAGATCCCGGTATCGACGGCAACGGCGCCCAGATTAGTTAACACCCCGCGCTCATAACCAGTCAGGCTCGGATCGAGCTCTTCCTGATACAGCAGGTCGTAGCTTGGATTGTAAACGATATCATGTACGTCACTGATACCATAAGCCTCGAGTTCTTGCGGGGTCAAACCATTGTTAACACGCATTTCACTGCTCCTTAGCCAATATGTATTGCCTGAATAGTAAAGTCTTTTGGGGGGGATTAACCGCGACAAGGCTCATAGATTTACGTATCTGGAGAAATTCATATTTGACAAAAAACTCCGTGATTCCTGTCACGAAACGGTTGCTATTATCGCAGAAATAGCATTTTAGGTGTGGAAAATGTTCTTAAAAGGTTAAAATTTAGTTTATATGACGGCAATGTTGTGAGTGGAATCGCATTCCTGAATGTAATTGATGAAAATTCAATTGGTAAAGTATCGATTCACCACGCTAACTTTTTTTGATTATTTTCTGAGAAAAGCGAAATACTACTGCCCGGATGCGATAATTAACCCACCTTTTGATTCTGGATAACTAACATGGATAACGTTGAACTTTCACCGGCAACACGCTGGGGGATGATTGCTACAGGATTACTTCAGGGGCTGGTTTGCTACCTGCTGATCACCTGGCTTGCCGGAAAAAATCACTGCTGGATTGTTTATGGCGTGCCTGCGACCGTCGCGTTTTCATCCGTTTTACTCTTCTCCGTGATCTCCTTTAAACAGAAGCGCCTTTGGGGATGGCTGACGCTGGTGTTTATTGCCACGCTAGGGATGAGCGGCTGGCTGAAGTGGCAAACTGATGGCATGACCCCCTGGAGAGCTGAAAAGGCGCTTTGGGATTTTGGCTGCTATCTGCTGCTGATGGCAATGTTGTTGCTACCGTGGATACAACAAAGCCTTCGCATCCGCAATGACAGTACCCGCTATAGCTACTTTTACCAGTCAGTATGGCATAACGTATTTATATTACTGGTGATTTTTCTCGCTAATGGCCTGACATGGCTGGTACTTTTACTGTGGAGTGAGTTGTTTAAACTTGTTGGCATCACGTTTTTCAAAACGCTCTTTTTTGCAACCGACTGGTTTATTTATCTTACGTTAGGCCTAATTACCGCGCTGGCGGTGATCCTCGCGCGGACACAGTCACGTTTAATCGACTCTATTCCAAAGTTGTTCACGTTAATCGCCACGGGGTTGCTGCCGTTAGTATCATTG
The DNA here is from genome assembly GCF_002965065.1 of Escherichia sp. MOD1-EC7003. Classification (GTDB taxonomy): domain Bacteria; phylum Pseudomonadota; class Gammaproteobacteria; order Enterobacterales; family Enterobacteriaceae; genus Escherichia. The sequence goes on along the minus strand of NZ_PTRE01000012.1, from coordinate 6,800 downwards.
CTAACCTTGATGTTTATTATTACCCTGCCGTTTACGGGCCTGAGCGCGATTTCTCGCCACATCTCTGCCGCCGGATTGCTTTTGACGCTGGCCTTTTTGCAATTGATCTTAATGGCTATTGTCCGCGATCCGCAAAAAGCGTCTCTTCCCTGGACGGGGCCGTTGCGTTGCCTGATTAAAACAGCTCTGTTGGTTGCCCCGCTGTATGTATTCGTCGCTGCCTGGGCGTTATGGCTGCGGGTCGCTCAATACGGCTGGACTGTTGACCGCTTGCAGAGCGCGCTGGCGGTAGTGGTGTTACTGGTCTGGTCGCTGGGGTATTTTGTCAGTATCGTCTGGCGTAAAGGGCAAAATCCCCTTGTTTTTCAGGGCAAAGTGAACCTCGCGGTTTCGTTATTGGTACTGGCAATGCTGGTGCTTCTTAATTCGCCGGTGCTGGACGGTAAGCGTATTAGCGTGAACAGTCATATGGCGCGTTATCAGAGTGGCAAAAACACGCCAGACCAGGTAAGTATCTATATGCTTGAACAGAGCGGTCGCTATGGACGTGCGGCGCTTGAGTCGTTGAAAAGCGACGCAGAGTATATGAAAGACCCGAAACGCAGGAGGGGATTGCTGATGGTGTTTGAGGGAGTACAAGGTCTTCAGCAGCAGATATCGGAAAAAGCATTAGCCGATAATGTGTTAATTGCACCAGGTTCTGGCAAGCCGGATGCGACATTCTGGTCGGCTGTGATGAAAAATCGCTATAACGCAATGATATGTATTGAAAAAAATGCTTGCGTGTTGGTGGAGCAAGATCTGAATAGTGATGGTCAGGCAGAGCGGCTCCTGTTTGCCTTTAATGATGAAAGAGTCATTGTTTATGGCTTTGAGTCTGATAAAAAAGAATGGCAAGAGCTTACGATAAGTTTACTTCCGCGCGAAATAACAAAAGAAAAATTACTCACAGCTGTGAAGGAGGGAAAATTGGGGACGAAGCCTAAAGGGTGGCGCGATCTTACGGTGGATGGTGAAACGCTGGATTTGAATCTGAATGAGTGACAATGCGTATCTGATTTTTGTCAGATGAGGCGCTTTATCTAACCTACAATAACTTGCGATTTATACCGTAGGCCTGATAAGCGCAGCGCATCAGGCAATTTCGTCATGAAATCCGGCAGAGCTCTCTCTGCCGGACATACTCATTAATGAACCTGCGGATCTGCCGGAGACGCGTTGTTGCGAATTTCGGCAATATCCATCGCATTGAACAGATAGTGGTTACCGCAGTAATCACAATGCATATCAATTTCGCCTTCTTCTGCCAGAATTCTATCCACTTCTTCATCAGGCAGCGTTTTCAGCGCATCGGCGCAACGTTCACGCGAGCAGGTGCATTTGAATTCCACATCCTGCGGATCGTAAACCGTCACTTCTTCTTCGTGATACAAACGCCACAACACTTCGTTTGCCGGTAGAGTCAGCAGTTCTTCGGTTTTGATGGTTTCAGTTAGCGTCGCCAGGTGGTCAAAGTCGTCCTGCTGGGCATTTTGCGCAGGCATTACCTGCAACAACATACCGCCCGCAGCCGGTTTGCCGTCTACGTCGCCGGTGCGAATAAACAGGCGCGTCGGCAGTTGTTCAGAACGCATAAAGTAATCTTCCAGGCAGGCCGCCAGGGTATCACCTTCCAGACCCACCACGCCCTGATAGCGTTCGCCTTCGCTTGGGGTAATGGTGATCACTACGTAACCATTGCCGACCAGCGTTTTCAGGTCGGCATTTTCCGGAATTTCACCCTGCACGCGCGCCACACCACGCATCTGCTGGTTGTTATTACCGTTAATAACCGCCAGATTCATCGGGCCGTCGCCTTGCAGCTGTACGGTGATATCACCATCAAACTTCAGCGTAGCGGTTAACAGGCTGGTCGCAACCAGCAGTTCTGCCAGCACGTTTTTAACGGGCTGCGGATAATCGTGATTCTCAAGGATCTGTTGCAGGGTTTCCGAAACGGTTACCAGCTCGCCGCGCACGGCAAAGTTTTCAAACAGATAGCGATGTAATTGGTCATGTTGCGGCATAATCATCTCTCTTGCAGGTGACAGTTATTCACTGTCGCCATGTTTAAATCGTAACAGGTCGCGGCGCTCTTTTTTGTCCGGGCGTCGGTCCGGGTGCGGCATGGTTAAGGCATTAAGTTTGCGAGCCAGCGCCACTTTTTCGCGTTTCTCTACACTTTCCGCAGTCTCTTCATACAGCAAGGCTGCCTCGCTGGCGGGGCGACGCTGTTCAGTAATCGCCTTTACAATCACCGTTCGTTCGTCATTTCCCTGGCGCAGTGTGAGCGTGGCATTCAGCTCGACGATTTTGCTCGGCTTGCTGCGCTGCCCGTTGTAATGCACCTTACCGCCTTCAATCATTTCACGGGCCAGCGCGCGGGTTTTATAAAAACGGGCGGCCCATAGCCATTTATCCAGTCGAACCTCAATAGCAGGTTTCTCTTTCATGGCGCCTCCTTCACATTAGTGAGGGGATCAGGCGGCGGTAGTCATTCAGTGACGGATGGCGCTGATACTGTTTCTCGGCAATCCCGGAGTCAGGATTAGTCACGCCGAGGCAGTAACGAATACCAAATTGCGCGGCAGCATCGAGAATCGCTTCACTGTCATCAATAAACAGCGTTCTTTCAGCTTTCAGACCCGTAGCTTCGGCCACCGCATGCCATAACCGCTGATCCTCTTTCGGATAACCAAATGTGTGGGTGGAAAGTAATAAATCAAGGTGTGCGTCAAGACCGGTATGCTCAAGTTTTACCGCCAGGTTGTGCGGATGTGCATTGGTGAGCAAAATTCGCTGCTTACCGCTGGCTTTCAGTGCCTCAAGAAACGGAATGGTATCTTCACGCAGTACGGCGCGCGGTCCCATCTCGGTGGTCATCGCACAGATATCCAGGCCCAGTTGCTCACTCCAGTAATCAAGACAGTACCAGTTTAGCGTATGCTGCACGTCGTGATATTGCTGACGCATATATTCCATCGCTTCTTGTGGCGTGACCCCGTTTTTCGCGCCCCATGTTTCAGGCACCAGCTTTTGCCAGAAATAGTTATCGAAGGCGAGGTCGAGCAACGTGCCGTCCATATCCAGCAGAACGGTATCTACGTCTTGCCAGGCAATGTTGATATGCATGGGGAAGTCTCCAGAGTGAAGCAATTTGCGCGACAGGGTAGCATAACCTGCCGCGCAAACGTGTTATTCGATAAGGCTTTCTGAAGGGGGGATCAGTTGCGGATTCATGCAGCTTTCATAATAGGCCTGAATTTTCATCATGCGAGTGCGATGACGCTGGTAACGACGCCAGGCCTTTACGCAATTATAGATGGCGCTACCCAGCATCGTCAGTAGCAGTAGTGTGGTGCTGAGATAGCGCCACTGGCCGGAACTATCCGGGATCGGATGAAGGCCAATATGCTGTGTACCATTGGCGTCAGTGAAGATTTTTGTGACGATACCTTCGGCGTTAAATGGCGTATGCATCAGCATTTGTGCCAGTTTCTGGAAAGCGTTCCACTGTTCTTGCGGCGGGTAGTCGTAAAGTGATGCCGAAGGCCAGGGCTGATCAACAAAATCGCTGCCTTCGTCGCTGACAATCAGGAATCCACCGGGGGCCGGACTGTTTAGTGATTGTGCCGCTCGCGCCGTTTCGTGAGTGATAAACGGCGCGGTGGAGGTTGCCACCAGGTTATCCAGCGATTCCGCGCTTACTGGTCTTAATAACACATTCACGCCATCGAGTTTCCCGGCGTTGGCGCGTTTTACCAGCGCGTCCCAGTCTTTACTATTGCCGAGATTGACCAGCGCATTTTTCAGTCGCACACAGTCATCTTTGGCAGAACACAGGTCCGCTGTCTTCAGTACAATGTCGCCAAAATCATCTAGTAATACCATGCCGGATTTTTGAATCGCTGAACGTAATGAGGCGCTGACGCGAGATTCATCTTCCGGTTTAGGGTGCAGCTGGCGACTAACTGCTTCAGTCAATGCCGTCGCTTTGTTAACCAGTTCAGATTCTGGTAATGGCAATGAGCGGGCGTCGTTCCAGATGATCTGCGAGCAGTCAAAGGGTAAAAAAGGTGAATTGGTTTTCGCGCTCCAGGTTCCGGAAGTGCGAATATTACACATTCCCGTACCGCTAATACGCAATGTATCACCGACCCGCACGCCAGAGTCAGCCAGTTGTTTTACGCTGGTGGCTTCAATGGCCTGCGCGCCTTTCATCCACGAGAGGGTGAGTTTCAGCGGCATATCCAGCGGGATCCAGAATAACAGCATAAACAGCACCAGCAGCGAGCCCGCTGCGATAATCGTACTGCGCAGCCAGTGCTGTAACGGAAAGTTTTTCACTTCATCATGCAGCGAAAGATAACGTCCCTGACGTACCACGTGGCGGTCGAGATAGATATCGATATCGGTTTGTTGACCGAGGTCCTGGGCAATATAGGGCTGCCAGTGAGCGGGATAGACCAGGTCGATAATACCGAGTGAAATATTATTGATCTGTTCCTGATCGTTTTCGCCAAACAATCCCCAGCGGCGTGGTGTGCCGCGCAGACAATGAATTTCTCGCAGGGAGGATTTTGCCGGAGGGGCGAATAGCCCCCACAGACCTGCGCCCAGCAGCAGTAACGCGCCGCCAGCCAGCCAGGGAACAAATACATCCGGTGTCATCAGGCAGAAAAAGAACATCAGGAAGGAGGCGACAATCAGCAACGCTTCGCGCAGCCCGCGCGGACGACTCAGCGCATATTCTTCGTGCGTTTCTTTGCGAATATTGAGTAGCTCGATTTGCTCGCTCTCTTCCCCGCGAATCGACGCCTGCATTGACGGAACAGGTTGCATGGCATAGCCGCGAGTTTCCTGCATGTACTCCTGCAGCGTATGACCGTTGAGTGAAATAACCAGCGGCAGCGAATCGGTATGAATCAGTTCAACGGTATTTTCATCGTTGATGTACTGCTCCCAGAAAGGGGGCAGGTGGACTTCTACCGAATCGAGGTAGTAACGCCATTTATTCGGATCGTCGGTAGAGATGCCGTAACGCGTGATAGCGTGTGTCAGCATCATGACGTTGTTGCTTTCGGCATTCAGCGTCAGAGAGATTGGCGCTGCGCTGGCTCCCGTTGGGCCTGGCATCTGTAATACCTGCGTCAGGCTCTCAAGATAACTTTCAACGGCGCTACGTTCTTCAGGTGTGAGTTTGCGCGTTTGCGCATCTGCGAAAGCGTTGGTCCAGGGCAGTTGACGCCGCCTGGATCGCATTTTTATCTGCCATCCCGCAAGTAGTGAGCAGGCCAGCAAAGCAGCTAAAAAAATCACAATGGTGCTCATGCTTTCCCCATCTTACTTAGTCTGTCAGGCGTGGTCAGTCGCACCGGACACAATACATGATTCTGCGGTTGGCTATCGGCAAGCGTGGAGTTTAACTTGAGCATCATTAAGCACATCACAGTAACTGCTGATCATAGCAAACCCTCTGAAGGCGGAATATCAGCAAATTCCTGGAGTTATTTCAACCTATTGACTTTTAATTTGATTTGAAAACGATTATTTATTAAGTTACATAAATGTAAATAATATGCAATTCGCATTGCCGAAAGCGTATCCGATATCGCACAATAACCGCTGATTTCACAGCATAGATCCCACGATGAGCAAATCATTACAAAAACCCACCATTCTGAATGTTGAAACTGTAGCCCGTTCCCGACTGTTTACCGTCGAAAGTGTGGATCTGGAGTTCAGCAATGGCGTGCGGCGTGTTTATGAACGAATGCGTCCAACCAACCGGGAAGCGGTGATGATTGTGCCAATTGTGGACGATCACCTGATCCTGATCCGCGAATACGCAGTGGGAACTGAATCCTACGAATTAGGTTTTTCGAAAGGATTAATTGATCCGGGTGAAAGCGTCTACGAAGCGGCTAACCGCGAGCTAAAAGAAGAGGTGGGATTTGGTGCTAACGATCTGACTTTTTTGAAGAAGCTCAGCATGGCACCGTCTTACTTTTCCAGCAAAATGAATATCGTGGTTGCGCAAAATCTCTACCCGGAATCGCTGGAAGGCGATGAGCCAGAGCCGCTACCACAGGTGCGCTGGCCGCTGGCGCGTATGATGGATTTGCTGGAGGACCCTGACTTCAATGAAGCGCGTAATGTTAGCGCGCTGTTCCTTGTGCGCGAGTGGTTGAAGGGGCAGGGGCGGGTGTAAATACGTGAAGTTTGCCTGATGCGCTGCGTTTATCAGGCCTACATAATCTCTGCAATCTATTGAAACTGCCTGTTTTTGTAGGCCGGATAAGGCGTACACGCCGCATCCGGCATAAACAAAGTGCGCTTTGTCAGCAAACTTGCCTGATGCGCTGTGCTTATCAGGCCTACATAATCTCTGCAATCTATTGAAACTGCCTGTTTTTTGTAGGCCGGATAAGGCGTACACGCCGCATCCGGCATAAACAAAGTGCACTTTGTCAGCAAACTTGCCAGATGCGCTTATCAGGCCTACATAATCTCTGCAATCTATTGAAACTGCCTGTTTTTGTAGGCCGGATAAGGCGTACACGCCGCATCCGGCATAAACAAAGTGCACTTTGTCAGCAAATTTGCCTGATGCGCTGCGCTTATCAGGCCTACGTAATCTCTGCAATCTATTGAAATTGCCTGTTTTTGTAGGCCGGATAAGGCGTACACGCCGCATCCGGCATAAACAAAGTGCGCTTTGTCAGCAAACTTGCCTGATGCGCTGCGCTTATCAGGCCTAC
>NZ_PTRE01000129.1 GCF_002965065.1 Escherichia sp. MOD1-EC7003 | reverse complement strand
CCCTGGAAAGTTGATCTGAGCTCTCAGTAAATATCAATACGGTTCTGACGAGCCGCTTACGAACAGCATTCAGGTGTAAAGGGGGAAATCGCAATGAGTAGCATCAGCCAGAATACTCACCGCTCTTACCAAACGTGGATGAGAGGGACGAAAAACTCAAGGCAGAGATGACTCTGCCTTGAAGATAAATACGTTTTTATAGCGGGATTATTTCAGCTCTTCTGCTTCCGGCAAGGTCACGTTCAGCTCAAGAATAGAAATATCGCCATCTTTTTGCTCAAGCTGTACGGTTACCATCTCAGGATCAATTTGTACGTATTTACAAATGACCTCAAGAATATCTCTACGCAACTGCGGCAGATAATGTGGCTCTGCATCGCTGCGACGGCGTTCAGCAACAATAATCTGCAGACGTTCTTTTGCTATGTTAGCCGTGTTTTTCTTCCGCGAGAGAAAGAAATCGAGTAATGCCATAACTTATCCTCCGAACAAGCGTTTGAGGAAGCCTTTCTTCTCTTCTTCAATGAAGCGGAAAGGACGTTCTTCTCCCAACAGACGCTCTACGGTATCTGCGTAGGCTTTACCCGCATCGGCGTTAATGTCGAGAATGACCGGTTCACCCTGGTTAGAGGCGCGCAATACTGATTGATCCTCAGGGATCACGCCGACGAGTTTGATGCGCAGGATCTCCAGTACATCTTCCATACTCAGCATGTCACCTCTGCTTACGCGGCCTGGGTTATAGCGCGTTAACAGCAGGTGCTCTTTAATCGGTTCTTCGCCATTTTCTGCGCGGCGTGATTTCGACGCCAGAATGCCTAAAATACGGTCAGAGTCGCGTACAGAGGAGACTTCCGGGTTGGTGGTAATAATGGCTTCGTCTGCAAAATAGAGTGCCATTAACGCACCGGTTTCAATCCCTGCCGGGGAGTCGCAAACGATAAATTCAAAATCCATCGCTTTCAGATCATCAAGAACTTTGCCGACGCCTTCACGGGTAAGGGCATCTTTATCGCGTGTTTGCGATGCCGGAAGAATATAGAGATTTTCAGTACGCTTATCTTTAATTAACGCCTGATTTAACGTTGCATCGCCCTGAATGACGTTGACGAAATCGTAAACGACCCGGCGTTCACAACCCATAATCAGGTCGAGGTTACGCAGACCGATATCAAAATCTATCACGACAGTTTTCTTTCCCTTCTGGGCCAAACCAGTAGCGATGGCCGCGCTGGAGGTTGTCTTACCAACCCCCCCTTTGCCCGAAGTAACAACAATAATGCGTGCCATAGAAATTCCTTGTTAAAAAGGGATCAATTTAACGGTTGAACAGTCAAAGCGTTTTCGACTAACTGCAGTCGCGCCGCTTTGCCATAAAATTCTGCTGGGATTTGATCACTCAGCCAGTATTCACCTGCGATGGATACCAGTTCCGCCATCAGGTTCGTACAAAATATTTGCGTTTCCCGATCACCACTTGCCCCAGCCAGCGCACGACCGCGCATCATGCCATAGACATGAATGTTACCATCGGCAATCAACTCAGCCCCAGCGCTAACATGGCTTGTAACAATCAGGTCACATTGTGGAGCATAAATACGCTGACCGGAACGCACCGGGGTATCTATTAAACGCGTTTTTGTGACCGGTGTTGTATTTTTCGCTGGAGCCTGCGGTGCGGGAGCTGGACGCGGCGCTTTTTCCTTTCCCTCCGTCAGGATAGGCAGCCCCATCTTTTCAATTTCGGCTTTAAGTTGCGCATCTTTGCAGCCACTTACGCCAATAATCCGCAAACCAGTTGCTGAAACCGCCTTATGCATCGCTGACCAGTTTACCGGGTCTTCAAGTGCACTGACGTTGAGTACAACGGGGGCATGTTTTAAAAATGCGGGGGCCTGAGCGATTTTGTCTTCCAGCGCCTGATGGATAACTTTAGGTTCTGCCTCATGCAGATGAACCACAGATAAAGTGAAGCTACTGCCTTTAAGCTCGATTGGCGTGTTTGACATCCTGGCCTTACTCAATTAGCTATTAATCACCGCCTGTGCGCGATGATGTTCCAAAGACTATAAGGCATGTTATAGTCTGGATTATATTGAGGCAAGTCACCCTCCCATTTATTCAGAGTAAAAGTCTATTCTGTGATAAATGGCGCTGATTCATAGCTTAAAAAATCCCCTTGTCAATCAACCTATTGCCGTCGTACTTTTGATTGTTCTTATTTCCCCTTTCTTTTTCTGCATCCTAATCGTGACCGCATCTTCAGACCTGTTTAAATATCCAGTGTTGAGGCGAGCGTGTTTTTTCACCACGTCAGGCTTTCTTCACTTTCCATTTTTAGCCGCATCATTAAAGAACAGAAAGCCGTTATCTTAATATCTGCCGCAGAATTGCGCTATCATAGAAACCGCAGAAGACGTCTGATACTTCTGTCAGGTCATCGTAACTCACCCAGGTCAGCGGTTTTGATTATGGATTGATGATGAAATGAGCATAAGTGTTGCACGGTTGGATTATCAGGATGTGCTATGAGTATGATGCGTATTTTTTATATCGGATTGTCAGGTGTGGGGATGATGTTCTCATCAATGGCGTCTGGAAATGATGCTGGCAGACTTCAATCTCCGATGTGTGGCGTTGTTTGCGACCCGTATATTTGTGTTGACTCAGATGGGATTTCCCTGGCGTTAACAAGGAAATATCTCGGTGAAAAAGCCGCTGAAAACTTACAATCAGTACAAGGCTACGATCCCAGCCAGTTTACATTCTCTAACGGTATATTTTGCGATGTTAAAGAAAAATTATGTCGTGATGATCGTTATTTTGGTATGGATGGTAAGCGGAGTGGAAAAATCAATCAAACCGCCACAGAGATGTTATTCATGTGTCGTGAGTGATTTTTTAGTTTTGTTTTTACGGGCGTCGTTTCGGGTTTGCAGCACTCGCAGCTCATATTTGCCGGGGGATGACTTATAAAGGGTGCATGGACTTAACAAACCGCAGAAATCTACAGCTGGCTTGTGGCGCGGGTTTCATTGATGTTAGCTTATGCCAAAACCTGGCATCTAAAAGAGTAAAAGTATGTTTTGTGTGATTTATCGAAGCAGCAAGCGTGACCAGACCTATTTATATGTCGAAAAAAAAGACGATTTTTCGCGTGTTCCTGAGGAACTGATGAAAGGTTTTGGTCAGCCTCAGTTAGCGATGATTCTGCCGCTGGATGGGCGGAAGAAACTGGTCAATGCCGATATTGAAAAGGTTAAACAGGCATTAACTGAGCAAGGTTACTATTTGCAGTTACCGCCACCCCCCGAAGATTTGCTGAAGCAACATCTTGCCGTCATGGGGCAGAAAACAGACGACACTAACAAATAACCGATATCCGGCGGTGGCATTATCTTTGTCGGCGCGGGTTTTCATATCCACGATAAGGTGAGGGGAACGTTATGTATCAACATCACAACTGGCAAGGTGCGCTGCTGGATTATCCGGTGAGTAAAGTAGTCTGTGTTGGCAGTAACTATGCCAAACATATTAAAGAGATGGGCAGTGCAGTGCCCGAAGAGCCAGTACTGTTTATTAAACCAGAAACGGCACTGTGCGATCTGCGGCAGCCATTGGCGATCCCATCCGATTTCGGTTCAGTTCATCATGAAGTCGAACTGGCGGTGTTGATTGGCGCGACGCTGCGTCAGGCTACGGAAGAGCATGTACGCAAAGCAATTGCCGGTTACGGCGTGGCGCTCGATCTGACATTGCGTGATGTTCAGGGAAAAATGAAGAATGCCGGGCAGCCGTGGGAGAAGGCCAAAGCGTTTGATAACTCTTGTCCGCTTTCCGGGTTTATTCCAGCGGCAGAATTCACCGGCGATCCGCAAAATATAACGTTGGGCCTGAGCGTAAACGGTGAACAACGCCAGCAAGGTTCGACAGCGGACATGATCCATAAAATTGTTCCGCTGATCGCTTATATGAGCAAGTTCTTTACTCTCAAGGCCGGTGACGTTGTGCTGACAGGAACACCTGATGGTGTCGGCCCGTTGCAAAGCGGTGATGAGCTGACAGTCACTGTCGATGGTCATTCTTTGACAACACGCGTTTTGTAATACTTTTTGCCGCCTGAAAGCGGCGGCAAAACTTGCATCGCTGTGCCAGACTGGTTATAAGGTGCGTTTTAACGTAATGGTGGAACTCCTGATGAGCGATGTACCTTTCTGGCAAAGTAAAACCCTGGACGAAATGAGCGATGCGGAATGGGAGTCGTTGTGTGATGGTTGCGGTCAGTGTTGCCTGCATAAACTGATGGATGAAGACACCGACGAAATCTACTTCACTAACGTCGCCTGTCGCCAGCTTAATATTAAAACCTGTCAATGTCGGAACTACGAGCGTCGTTTCGAGTTTGAACCCGACTGCATTAAATTAACCCGTGAAAATCTGCCAACATTCGAATGGCTGCCAATGACTTGCGCTTATCGCTTGCTGGCAGAAGGTCAAGATTTACCTGCGTGGCATCCGCTACTTACTGGCTCGAAAGCGGCAATGCACGGCGAACGCATCTCTGTGCGTCATATTGCAGTGAAAGAATCAGAAGTGATCGACTGGCAGGAGCATATCTTAAATAAACCTGACTGGGCGCAGTGATACCTTTAATAGATGTTGATGAGCGCTTTCTGAATATACGTCGGGTCACTCGCCATTCCGTAGCCCTGTTGGTAGTGCATCCAATTAGTAGAACATGTATTTTTCAATAAAGGCCCCGATAACCTTTTCATGCAGCTCTATTGAGCGTGAGATTTCGGGCCAGACGCTTGATGCGAGTTCTCTACGTCAGGTTGTTACGTTCTGTAGGGAGGCAGAAACACACGATGGCAGTCACGACAGCGAAACCGGTCACGACCTTTAGGATTCTGACCATGGCGGTAGATCTGAGCAGACTGACAACGGGGACAATGAACAATAACGCTGGCTATAAGAAAACCTCAAAAGCGGCATTATACATCAATTCAACTAATTAGAGACATTACCCTTTCACCACCTTATACAACACGAAGTACGGATTTACTGCGGGTCAAATAAATATAGCGGCAGGAAAAAAGCGCTCTCACAGGAGCGCTGATTGGATTAGCGGCCAAACAGATCACGTTTTTTCGCTTTAAACGGCTGGGAAATCACCACCAGCACCGCGACAATCAGGTAAGCGATAAAAATACCGAGCAGCCATTGCGGCATTTCCAGGCCTAAAAACTCCCACTGCCGCTCGGCGCAATCGCCAGAGGCGACAAATACTTGCGGCACCCATTTATCCAGCGGCAGCCAGTCAGGGAAACGAGGCATAAAATCACAGGTCGCAAACGGCGACGGATAGAGCTGAAGCATGGTGTGCTCGTAAGTTAACTGCACGCCGCGGAACGCACTATACAACCAGATAACCATCGCTACATAACGCAGCGGAGTTTTCGGGGCAATAGCGCCAATCAGCGCAGCACCCAGAACGCCGAATAATGCGCAGCGTTCATAAATACAGAGCACGCAAGGTTTCAGTAACATCACATGCTGGAACCACAGTGCTGTCAGTTCCAGTGCCAGAGCAGTAAACGCCATCAGCAGCCACGCGCCCCGGCCTTGTGAACATTTGTTCAAAAATCGCAACATAATCATTTCCCTGCAATATGCATAGAGTGCGCAGTGTAAACCAATTCATTCGCTGTGCCACCAGGAGGCAGTAGAAATAGGACGCAACTGGACAATTATCGGGCGAAAAGGCAAACCGGGCATTTATATGCCCGGTGAGTTGTTATCAAAGCGTGGCTATCCAGCCCATTTGCATAAACCATTCGGTTACAGGGGCAAGTGTAAACTCAACACAGAGTAACCCGACAACCGTCAGTACGAGGGTATAGGGCAGAGCCATCCACACCATGCGACCATAAGAGAGACGAATCAATGGCGCGAGTGCAGAGGTTAGCAGGAACAGGAACGCCGCCTGTCCGTTCGGCGTCGCGACGGAGGGCAGATTGGTGCCGGTGTTAATGGCGACGGCCAGAAGTTCATATTGCTTCAGTGTGATAACACCACTCTCCATGGCTGCCTTCGCTTCGTTGATATAGATCGTTCCCACGAAGACGTTATCCGAAATAGATGACAGCAGGCCGTTGAAAATATAGAACAACGACAGCTGGGCGTGTTCCGATGCCTGTAGGACAAAATGAATGATCGGTGAGAACAGTTGCTGGTCAATAATCACCGCGACGACCGAGAAAAACACCGTCAACAGCGCGGTGAAAGGCAGAGATTCGGTGAAGGCTTTGCCGATAGCATGTTCATCCGTGACACCGGTCAATGATGTCGCCAGAATAATGACCGACAAACCAATCAGGCCAACTTCTGCCAGATGCAACGCCAGCGCAGTCACCAACCAGACGCCGATAATCGCCTGGACAATCAGACGAACTTTATCCTGACGAGTACGCTGGAGGCGGCTTTGATCGTCAAACTGTTGCAGCACTTCGCGGACTTTCTCAGGCAGCGTTTCACCGTAGCCAAACCAACGCAGCTTCTCCACCAACAGGCAGGTTAACAGGCCACAAATCAGAACTGGAACGGTCACCGGCGACATGCGCAGAACAAAATCACCAAAATGCCAGCCAGCTGCTTTGGCGATGATCAGATTTTGTGGTTCGCCCACCATGGTCATCACGCCGCCTAATGCGGTGCCGACACCAGCATGCATCATCAGGCTGCGCAGAAAGCCACGGAACTGTTCCAGAACCACTTTGTAATGCTTGTCGATATGACTATCGTCTTGCAGGTCGGTATCTTCGGTACGGGAAGAGGCTACGCGGTGATAAATACCATAAAAACCGACTGCAACGCTGATCACCACCGCCACGACGGTTAAGGCATCGAGGAACGCGGAGAGGAACGCCGCCGCCATGCAAAAAGAGAGCGACAGCAGCATTTTGGAGCGAATGCTTAGCAGTAAACGGGTAAATATGAACAGCAACAACTGTTTCATAAAATAGATACCCGCCACCATAAACATCAGCAACAGCAAGACTTCAAGATTTGCCGCCACCTCTTCACGGACGTGTTCCGCGCTGGTCATGCCGATGAATACCGCTTCGATAGCCAACAGACCACCGGGGAGCAGCGGGTAGCATTTCAGAGCCATCGCCAGAGTGAAAATAAATTCCGCTACCAGCAACCAGCCAGCGACGAAAGGGCTGATGAGGAAAATTAACGGATTTACGATTAAGAAAATGATGAGGGCGAGTTTGTACCAGTCGGGGGACTGGCCCAAAAAATTGCGCCATAGCGCACGGCCCCAGGAGATCTCCATGATGGTTTCCCTTACCTTACAAATAATCAATGATGTTTTTATCTTAGAACGCAAAGCTTAACGGTCAGGAGGGGAGCGAGGCAAGTGTTGATGATCTGGAGAAAAGAGATGCAGAAAATGAAGCCTTGATCCCTTTTTTCTTCTTTTTGTCTGCTATCAGCGTAGTTAGCCCTCTGGTATGATGAGTCCAACTTTGTTTTGCTGTGTTATGGAAATCTCACTATGGTCATTAAGGCGCAAAGTCCGGCGGGTTTCGCGGAAGAGTACATTATTGAAAGTATCTGGAATAACCGCTTCCCACCCGGGACTATTTTGCCCGCAGAACGTGAACTTTCAGAATTAATTGGCGTAACGCGTACTACGTTACGTGAGGTGTTACAGCGTCTGGCACGAGATGGCTGGTTGACCATTCAACATGGCAAGCCGACGAAAGTGAATAATTTCTGGGAAACCTCCGGTTTAAATATCCTTGAAACACTGGCGCGACTGGATCACGAAAGTGTGCCGCAGCTTATTGATAATTTGCTGTCGGTGCGTACCAATATTTCAACTATTTTTATTCGCACCGCGTTTCGTCAGCATCCCGATAAAGCGCAAGAAGTGCTGGCTACCGCTAATGAAGTGGCCGATCACGCCGACGCCTTTGCCGAGCTGGATTACAACATTTTCCGCGGCCTGGCGTTTGCTTCCGGCAACCCGATTTATGGTTTGATCCTTAACGGGATGAAAGGGTTGTATACGCGCATTGGTCGTCACTATTTCGCCAATCCGGAAGCACGCTGTCTGGCGCTGGGCTTCTACCACAAGCTGTCAACGTTGTGCAGTGAAGGCGCGCACGATCAGGTGTATGAAACAGTGCGTCGCTATGGGCATGAGAGTGGTGAGATTTGGCACCGGATGCAGAAAAATCTGCCGGGTGATTTAGCCATTCAGGGGTGATAATCTGTATTAGTCGCAACTTGATCTGACATATGGCCTTGAAAGGTTGAGAGTTACCGATTTTGCTATGGGTGTCGAATCCTTATACAAAACACGAGGTAACTCTCATACTACCAATCTACCAATTCCGTCATCAAACTCAAAGCCGGTTTGCTCAATCTGGCTGAAGAACTCAGCAATGTATCTAAAGCCTGTAAAATCATGGGCACAACCTTGAGAATTTCAAAAAGCGCCTTAAGGCACTTCCCTTTAAGGTATCTTCAATGACTCTGAAGTATCTATTAACCCTGTGGAGATTCAAACACCAATTTTGAGCGCTTTTACTGTATCGCAGACACAGGCATTATTGAATACCACTTTATTATTTTTTATGTTTTTAATGAAAAACTAATAAATATAAAACAAAAAAATAATTCCTTTTGTTTTTTGATGATTTACCTGGTTGATTTTTTATTTTTCATAAGGTATTGGTATCGGTGCATGGCTCTTATGGTTGAGAGCTTTATTGTAAATAGCAGAGTTGTTTTTATCATATTTGTTTCGTAATGGACCCTGAAGCTGGTGATGAAAACAGGATATACAAAGACTATGAATAAAATTTACTCTTTAAAGTACAGTCATGTAACCGGTGGACTTATTGTAGTATCCGAACTGGCATCCAGAGTCATTAAAAAAGCAGTCCGCAGCACTCCTTTGACATTATTAAAATTATCATTGTGTGGTGTTTTTTTTAGCACTGCACAGGCTGCTCAGCTAAATATCAATGATGTTTGGGCAAGAGATTATTTAGATCTCGCACAAAATAAGGGTGTATTTAAAGCAGGGGCGACTGATGTATCAATTCAACTCAAGAATGGTCAGACGTTCAATTTCCCAAAAGTCCCAATTCCCGATTTCTCACCAGCCTCAAATAAAGGTGCAACTACATCTATTGGGGGGGCATATAGTGTTACCGCAACCCATAACGGAACTGCTCATCATGCCGTAAGCACTCAAAACTGGGGGCAAAGTTCATATAAATATATAGACCGGATGACGAGTGGAGATTTTGCAGTAACCTGACTTGATAAGTTTGTTGTAGAAACAACAGGTGTAAAAAATTCAGTAAACTTTTCGCTCAATAGTCATGAGGCTCTTGAGCGTTATGGTGTGGAGATCAATGGTGAGAAAAAAATCATTGGTTTTAGGGTAGGGGCCGGAACAACGTCTACTGTTCAAAATGGTAACAAATATGATACAGGACAGGTATATAATCCTCTTTTGTTAAGCGCCTCAATGTTTCAGCTAAACTGGGATAATAAAAGACCATATAATAATACCACTCCTTTTTATAATGAAACCACCGGTGGCGATAGTGGTTCTGGATTCTATCTGTACGATAATGTAAAAAAAGAATGGGTTATGCTTGGTACTCTGTATGGGATAGCAAACGATGGTACCAATATTTGGTCTATTCTGAATCAGTATGATGAAAATACGGTTAATGGTTTAAAAAACAAATTTACGCAAAAAGTCCAGTTAAACAATAATACAATGTCGCTCGATAGTGACAGCTTTACGTTAGCTGGCAATAAAACATCAGTGGAAAAAAAATAATAATAACTATAAAGATCTAAGTTTTAGTGGTGGTGGAAATATTAATTTTGACAATGACGTAAACATTGGCTCTGGCGGTCTCATTTTTGATGCCGGGCATCATTACGCTGTCACTGGTAATAATAAAACATTCAAAGGTGCCGGACTGGATATTGGTGAAAATACTACAGTCGACTGGAATGTGAAAGGGGGTGCTGGTGATAACCTGCATAAAATTGGTGCAGGTACGCTGAATGTTAATGTTTCTCAAGGTAATAATCTGAAAATTGGCAATGGCGTTGTTGTATTAAATAGCGCCAATGCATTTAATAATATTTATATGGCCAGTGGTCATGGTGTTGTAAAAATTAATAATGTTGCAGCACTTAACCAGAATAATGACTATAGAGGTATTTTCTTTACTGAAAATGGTGGCACTCTGGATTTGAATGGTCATGACCAGAGTTTTAATAAAATTGCAGCGACAGATGCGGGAGCACTCATAACAAATAGTGCTGTGCAGAAAGCGGTTCTTTCTGTTAATAATCAGTCAAGCTATATGTATCATGGCTCTGTTTCAGGGAATACAGAGATAAACCACCAGTTTGATACCAAAAATGATAATAGTCGCCTGATTCTGGACGGTAATGTCGATATTACAAATGACATTAACATTAAGAATAGCCAACTCACCATGCAGGGACATGCTACATCTCATGCTGTTTTTAGAGAGGGTGGGGCTTCCTGTCAGATTCCTGGAATTCTTTGTGACAAGGATTATGTATCAGGCATACAGCAACAGGAAAATGCTGCGAATAAAAACAACAACACAGACTACAAGACCAATAATCAGGTTTCGTCATTTAATCAACCTGACTGGGAAAATCGTCTGTTTAAGTTCAAAACATTGAATCTTATAAATTCAGATTTTATCGTTGGCCGTAATACCATTGTTGTTGGTGATATTTCTGCCAATAATTCCACTCTGTCTTTAAGTGGAAAAGATACAAAAGTACATATTGATATGTATGACGGTAAAAACATCACGGGAGATGGCTTCGATTTTCGGCAGGATATTAAAGATGGTGTGTCTGTTTCTCCTGAAAGCAGCAGTTATTTTGGAAATGTTACGCTAAATAACCACTCAGTACTGGATATTGGCAATAAATTCACCGGTGGTATTGAGGCTTATGACAGTTCCGTGAGTGTGACCTCTCAGAATGCTGTT
>NZ_PTRE01000128.1 GCF_002965065.1 Escherichia sp. MOD1-EC7003 | reverse complement strand
GGATGTCAGAAATCAGTGCATTCGTACAGCTTTAAGCAGCCTTGCGGATACTTTTTTTGAGAACAATGTTAACAATATTGATATGAATCAATTCCGTGACAGAGTTCATGACACTATTGTGCAGGAGATACAGAGAACTTCAAAATATGTTTAATTGCGGTGATGTATTTAATTTTTTTCTATTTAAAATTTCAGGATGAAAATAAAAATGAATTTTTAGTGTTTTTTTGTTTTTTTTAATTACCTTGGTGCTGTGGATTATACATCACGCTATTGTTTATAGCATGGCCATGAGGTATTCTTGTGTTTATAGGGATGTTTATTTTTTTTATAGGAGTGAGCTGATATGTCTTTCGTTAGTTTTTTGGGTAGTCGCGCCATGAATCTGAGCCCGGTTTTTATACAATCTGTTCAGAAGACGGCTGTTGAGGTAGGATGTGCATGCATAAAGGTTAATGGGCACAAGTATAACGTTTCTCATGTTCCATCCTTGGGGGGATTCTGTGTTCAGTCTGCAGACAAGGGGGGGTTCTTTGGGCGTTTATTAGGAGGTCATCGTGGACTCGAGGGCAGAATTTCCGCCTTGGAGCTGGCGTTAAACAAAAACCAAGACCCAATAAAAGCACATAATGACTACACAAATAAAATTTTTGAAAGCAGTGTATAATTGGTATCGAAAGAAATCCCGGTATTCCTGAAAGAGCTGAGAAATATAATTTGTGCCCGGACTTTTTGGTGTTGCTCCGGGGGTTGAATTCAATGAGCGCAATGACAGGCCAGTATGTGCTGGCCTGGATGACTGTATCTGATGATCACTGCGGCCTTATTTCCGTAGGGAAGGGGCTGAACAGATTTTCGGACTTTGGATGTTATCTCTTCGTCTGTCTCCATAATAAAAAGAGCAACATTACAGCAGGCGTTAGTGTTTATTATTTTTCGGGCTCAATACTTTTCTTTATATCGTGGTGTAAATCACGATTTTTTTGTTGACTGAAAGAAGTAAAATAAACCTGATAATGAAATGCTTCGTCAGCCGTTGTCCTCGGGGGTCGTGTGCGCAGCTGCACGCCATTCTCAGGCGAACCGATGGCCACCGTAGCTGTCACATTGATGATACGGATGTGCTTCTCCATATATACTCTAAATAATTCGAGTTGCAGGAAGGCGGCAAGCGAGTGGATCCCCTGGAGCTTACATAAGTAAGTGACTGGGGGGAGCGAACGCAGTCGCAGCACATGCAACTTGAAGTATGACGAGTATACACCATATTATCGGATAGTTGCCCACATATGGCTATCGTCGGATATCGCCTCCGTTTTGCAGACAGACAGGAATTAATGGCAGACTGTGCTCAACTCTGTGGCATGATAAAAAATGTAAACGTCATCGAAAACACCCGAAGCCATCTGGTTAACGCACAAACAATAGTCTGCCATTATTTTCGGTTAGTGTTTGATTATTAATTAGAGTGATAATCAGGCGATTAGTTTAGTAACCACCATGCCAGGAATGAAGTGAAGAGTCATTCATGGGTTTAGGGATTAATGGCTCGCTTAGATTAGGTTTATTTGGGGAAGGACGATCATTTTCAGAGCCATTTGCATGTCCGCATGCAGGAAGTCCCAACCAGGCATCAATAGCACATCCAATAGATGCGCCAATCTCACCAGATGTATATCCTGGATAATTGTTCATATCTGCATGTGCTTGCCCGGCAGTTAAAGATAAAGCGATACTTAACACACATAATGTTTTTTTCATAGATTACACTCAAGTGTAAGTATTGTTCCGATTAACCCAAGAAAGAATAGACGGAAAAAATATTTCAAGATAATTTTTTTGTATATATACTTTAACCATTTTCATCCCATGCTGTAAGGCTGTTGATAAAGATTGTACGCGCGGTTCTTGCCTTATTGTAATCTATAACGTGTAAACACATTATACAATTAATATAATTGATTGTTTCTGTTGTAATTGGTATTACTTAATGGTTTTGTTATTTTTTAACATGGTTAAAAACGGGTGTTTTGTGTTCTTTTAAAATGAAATATTATTAATTTGGATAAAACAGCAGCAGGTGCTTTTGGGGCAAGCAAAATTTCATTTACCTATGCCTGGCAGGAACAAAGTGTAATATGTCAGTCTGAAACTGGGAGGGGCATGATTTGTATATGGATAAAACATGATTGCAGGAAGAACACCTGTTAGTTGTGTTCTTCCTGTGGCATTATTTTGCCATCATGGTACGTGCCTGGAAAATATAGCATCCTACCTCATTCTGCAATCTTTTTATGTCGATGTCCTTATTAATTTTTGTCTCAAAAAATTTGTCTGCCAGGTGATTTGCCAGCATATCTGTGAGCTTATTCTTCTCACCTCTAGGCATACCCTTACAAAGGTAGGCTGTTTTTTCACCAAACAAACCGCTTCCATTTATAATATGAGTTATAGAGCTTTGCGCTGCATTAGGATCTAATTTGATTCCAAGGTCATCCGATATCAGAGTAAAAACTCTTTGTCGCACAGGGCCCGTCATCTTCGTGTTATTTTCAGCGCAAAACTTATCAATTCCTATATTGACTAAACGTGAGGGATAAACTATTCCTTCATCTTTTTTCCATGCTAAAAGATCTTTAGTGCTCTGCCGGGCGACCGTATTCAGAATATGTTTATTCATCTGGTCCACAGAGAAACGGATGGTTCTGCTCCCCATTGAGTATTGCAGAATATCTTCCTTCTTACCCAAGATGGAGGATTTCCTAAAAGAAGTGCACCCTAAAGAACTGATAGAGCTTCCTGATATATCCGCTGGCATAGTAATTCCTTTTATTTGTTTGTATTTACAATATAGCAAGCTTATGGTTATTTTATCAGTCAATAGTCATTACGTAAAGGATGATGTAGTGCTCCCACTTCATTTGATTCGTTTCTTGTATTCATTATTGTTTTTTTTGTGGTGGTAATGATTTTAAAAAGGAAAACAAATGCCTGTTATGTTAAATCTCTCAAATGGATGGATGTTGCCAGAAAGTGAACTGGAGGCGTTACGTAATGTAGCAAGAAGCAATCAGAGTGATACACTTTTGGCTGGAGGCCGTCGTTTTCGACTTCATAATATTTCATTTATGGACGGATTTAGTGTAGAGCCCATTCCTGGCGGTTTTCTGGAGCGTATTGGGGAGCGGACGCATCGTCAACTCGCAGACAGTCTGGAGAGGCAGCTCAACGGAGGGAACTCTTTTCTGCAGGCATTCAGTCTGTATATGGATCAAACTCGCTCAGCTTCATCTTTGCCGGAAAATGTCAGAGATGAAGTTCAGAGCAAAGTTAACGCTTCTGCATTTTCCGTTAATCCAGATGACTTTCCCTGCAGTGAGCAGTATCTGAGGTGTCCGATAACCCTGTGTACCCCGGAAGACGGGGTTTTTGTCAAAAATGCACAGAACTCAAATGTTTGTTCTTTATACGATAAAAACGCCCTGACTGAAATTCTCCGGCGCAATGCTACACATCCACTCAGTCGTGAAGATTTTTCCCCGGAAATGATAGTCCTCAAAGAGGAATGCAATTTTAGTACGGCAAAACAATGCTTCTGCGTACACTCCGGGCTGGATACGCGTCTCTGAGTGAATTCAACTACAGGAAACACCATTTTATTAGCCGGTACCCTGCGTGTTCATGGCGTGTGACTAGTCCTGATATAAGTTGACGCTTTTCTGTCTGTAAAAAGGCCTGCCGGATGGCAGGCCAGATTTAAACGTCTGTCAGAAAGAATATCGGAAGTTGGCGTTTATCGCATTATCCACGTTATATTTCCCGAACGCCGATTTCTCCAGCTCC
>NZ_PTRE01000127.1 GCF_002965065.1 Escherichia sp. MOD1-EC7003 | reverse complement strand
TTCTGCTATTATTGACCGAAAGGAGACTGCCACGCATAATTTTTTCAGTCCTTTCCATTCAAATGTGAAATCAATATTTAGGTAATAAGGAATATCTCAATTATTGAACATAAAATGCGAATTATTTAGTACAAAAAAGCAGCGTTACGTGATCTTTCCCTGCCCTGATGTCCCTTCCGGGTAATGGTCTGCGCGGTCATTCTCCCCGCATCGTCGTATTCTGCCAGCACGTCACCATGCCAGGTAAGACTGACCCTGGCATACAGCCACCGAATCACTCTCATTTAAACTATTAAATGAATTGTTTAGGTACATCCATATTTTCAAATTGCATTACCGATGGCAATATACCCCCTTCAAATTTAACGCCGCGAAAATCACATTTTTTAAATTTAGCCTCAGTAAAAATACAATCTATGAATTTCGAAGCACGAAATTCAACCTTGTCAAAAACTGTCGATGTAAAATTACAATTTATAAATTTAACTCTTCTTCCGCCATATTCTAACCCCACACTTCCAGAGCTAAACTTGGCTCCAGAAAAATTGCTATCCTCACATGTTGAATCATTCATCGCTACTACTAATTTAGAATGTGAAAAATCACATTCTGAAATATAAGACTCAAATAAAACACACCTATCCAGTATAGATCTCGTTAGATCCACTTTGGTAAGATGACTATTACTCATACTACCAGATATACGAGCATAGGATAAATTTGAATTACTTATATAAGCCTGGTATAAACTCTTATTTTTTAATTCATCCAATAATGCATCTGGTCCAATTATAATTCCAGATAGATTTCCTTCATTTATAATTGCTCGATTGCTTATAATAGAATCAATATGTTTGGATACCATCTTTAAGTATTCAAAATTAGACCATTTTTCAAAAAAAATTTTTTTCAATGTGAATTCCTTGATGAAGTATAGGATTTACAGGGCAAGATTACGAAAGCCCGCTCCCCGCAAGGACTGAAGCCAGATAGTTTCTGTCCATAGCTGCTTTTCTCATCTTACGTGGAAGTGTGCAGGAAGTGCCTTTGCTCTGACAAATAGCTGTCGTTTTTCTGAAACCGTTGTGGACTCGAGCTGGTTCACCAGATGATGGCAGGGGAGCGCGCTGTGCCAGACCATAGTGACACGGGGAAAATCGGGTTCAATAATGATGGTATGAAGTTTTCCCTGATGCCTGCGTACACTTCCATCATAAAACTGTGTGCGGAATGCAGGAACAATACGGGGGAGCGCAAAAATCAGCAGTCCGTTTTTGCCATAGCCGGGTGGCGTAAGATTCCCCAGGCAAACCACTTCGCCACCTTTCAGTCGCCCTCCTGCATATAATGGCGCAGGCGCACACTGCCAGTAACGGTCATCCAGGTTGTCCGGCAGTAACGGCGATTGCTTTTTCTGCCAGCGGGCATCATACGTCCCGGCAAATTGCAGACGCCCCGGCCAGTGACGGGGTAATGCACCAAATCCCGGCATTGCCTCATCGCCATGAAATTCAATATTGGGCAGAACGGATATCCCGGTTTCAGGTGCTGTATCAACGGCAATACCAGCCGGATTAAAATCACTTTTATAATCCGGGAAATAATCACCCCGGCTCATTTTGCTATAATTAAGGGGCATTTTTTCGAAAGGTTGTGGCTCACTGTAGTGCTTTCCGTCCCATACTCTGTCGCCGTAAACCCTGGCAAGCCGGGAAATGCTGCCAACTTTTAGTCCCACAGCAACAGATGTGGTGAATTTTCCATCCGGAACAATGGCATGTCCGTTCAGAATAATATCTGTGGCATTTTTTACCGGACCAAGGTCGATATCATATAATAATGTGTTGTCATCAAAGTTCATCACTGGTCCAACATTAACCTGTTGCTGGGTGTCGGATAATGTTGTCGTACCATCAGGTCGTATATCCCAGGTTGCTTTTAATGCCACCGTCCAGATTTCTTCCCCCTGTCTGCCACGGACCCAGGCTCCTTTTGTGGAATATGCTGTCTTATTTTTTATCTGCCACATATATTTCCCCCTCCTAATCAAAGCGCCGCATCCATTTTATAGTAGCTTCCACTGAGTCAAATGATTCTGGTAGTTCCAAAAAATTCATATGATATTTATCAAATCGTATCGGATGTATTACGGATGCTACTTTTTTATAACGTTCCGGGATAAATCCAGTGTAAGCATCACCAATTTGTGGTACTGGACCAGCAATAATGATACAACCACCATGGTAAGAATGGACGTGACATTCAGGTTCCAGTGCATAAGTTAGAGTATCCATTCCACCAAGCTTAGCTATCAGAGCATCGCTCAATATTGTCAGCCAATTCACACCTTTTATCTGATTAAAGTGTTCTTCAACAATTAGCGAAAATGTCACCGGATCATGAAAATCAATGCCAGGGTAGCGTTGCATGGAAGCCCAAGTATACCGGGCTTGTGGTTCAATACCCGTACAAAGAGCATAACAAAACCCGGCAGAACCATGAACTGGTTGATGGCGTTCACACCAGGCAAGCGTCATAGCAAACAAAGTAGAAAAGTTATCTCCCCCTTCATCATTACAAACTGGCATCGCACCTGTAATATTTGACAATTGTTTTTCCGGTAAAGTTAATCCCATACATCGTATTTGCCAGGGCGATGCATTAAACGCCTCTCCTTCCCATGTATCATCGTAAAAAAGTTCAAAATTGAATCCATAATTCATGTCTACATTATCCAACGCCTTATGCCAGACAGTCACAGGATCGCCTTTAATTATTCTGTTTTTGCCACTATTAGGCGGCAAGTAACAATTCAAATATGTTTTAAAATGATGATAATAAGCTTCCACTGAAGTGAGCATATCTCGATACATCTGTTGTAATTTATTCATGTCTTCTGGTGGTGAAATGAATAATTCTGCACCCAAGGCAATACGAGCCTCTATCGCCGCTTCCCCCATAATTTCAACGCTATCCAATTTACTAAGAATATTTATATCAATATCCGGTAATGGTTTTTTCTCGACCACAATCCACCTTGTCAGCGCCAATGATATAAGACAGTAATTCACCATTTGGATTGTCCGCTCCACCCAACATG
>NZ_PTRE01000126.1 GCF_002965065.1 Escherichia sp. MOD1-EC7003 | reverse complement strand
CGCCGGACCGGGGCTGCTGGCCCGCGTGCTGACCTCGAAGTATGCAGAGCACACCCCGCTGTATCGCCAGTCAGAAATATACGGCCGGCAAGGTGTGGAGCTGAGCCGTTCACTGCTGTCGGGCTGGGTGGATGCATGCTGCCGGCTGCTGTCTCCGCTGGAAGAGGCGCTTCATGGCTATGTCATGACTGACGGCAAACTCCATGCCGATGATACCCCGGTCCAGGTACTGCTGCCGGGTAATAAGAAGACGAAGACCGGGCGGTTGTGGGCGTATGTTCGTGATGACCGCAATGCCGGGTCAGCGTTGGCACCTGCAGTGTGGTTCTCTTACAGCCCGGACAGAAAAGGCATCCATCCGCAGACTCATCTTGCTTGCTTCAGCGGTGTGCTGCAAGCGGATGCGTACGCCGGGTTCAACGAGCTGTATCGCAATGGTCGGATAACGGAAGCTGCCTGCTGGGCTCATGCCCGCCGAAAGATCCACGATGTGCACGTCCACATCCCGTCAGCACTGACGGAAGCAGCCCTGGAGCAGATCGGTCAGTTGTACGCCATAGAGGCGGATATAAGGGGAATGCCGGCAGAGCAGCGGCTTGCTGAACGTCAGCGAAAAACGAAACCGCTGTTGAAATCCCTGGAAAGCTGGTTGCGTGAAAAGATGAAGACCCTGTCGCGACACTCAGAGTTGGCGAAGGCGTTCGCGTACGCACTTAACCAGTGGCCGGCACTGACGTACTATGCGAACGATGGCTGGGTGGAAATCGACAACAACATCGCTGAAAATGCCCTGCGGGCGGTCAGTCTGGGTCGTAAAAACTTCCTGTTCTTCGGCTCTGACCATGGTGGTGAGCGGGGAGCGCTACTGTACAGCCTGATCGGGACGTGCAAACTGAATAACGTGGATCCAGAAAGCTACCTTCGCCATGTGCTTGGCGTCATAGCAGACTGGCCGGTCAACCGGGTCAGCGAACTGCTTCCGTGGCGCATAGCACTGCCAGCTGAATAACACATCCCCGTCAATACGGCCCTCGCTGTACGCTTACGACCGGCTGGCTGAATCAGGCATTTTTTATAGACAGACGGTTCCTTGGTGCTGTACAGCTCCTGTAGCTGCCTGTTCAGGTCAGTAAAATGAGGCTCAAAACGAAGGCCAAACCAGTGCAGTATCGCAAAATTTGCCTTGTTAACACTGTGCATATCTCCGGTGATGGCTACCGGTTTCACTACAGAGGTATTGCAGTACCAGATATCAAAACATGATGTCCTTCGTACTCATTCGTGCCAATCTGGTATCCGTTGATCGGGATATGGTTACACAGCAGAATGTAGGCCACTAGGCCTTTACCGCGACCAAAGTATTTCCGTGAGTGCCGGGCTTTCACTGTTGGTCGTTCAACACCAAATTTCTGCCCATCCACAGCGCCATAAAGGGTATCCGGCTCAAACGAATAGAGCGGAAAAACAGACAGTTTCTCTATGGCATCAGTGATGCAGTCATTGGCCGCGAGCAGTGATGCCTGACGAAGGTACTGTTCGTACGTACTTTCCAGCACAGGTATGGAATATCGCTGGTTCGCGCCATGATATGGTTGCCATGATTCATGGCCTGAGCAACGATGACTGTAGTGGTCAAGTAATTCTGGCCACGGTTTTACAGTAAGAACGATATCTGTTCTCTGACTCTTCCGGCGTCAGCCCACCGTTGTAATGGTGGGGCCTGACGCTATTGTAGTAATGCAGGATATAACCGCTGATTTGTCGCCGGGCCTCGTCCTTGCCTGCATAGCCATCAGTCGGCACCCATTCTGTTTTCAGACTGCGGAAGAAACGTTCCATGGGACTGTTATCCCAGCAGTTTCCCTGTCGACTGACGCTCTGCTTTATTCTGTAACGCCAGAGAACTTGTTGATATTTCAGGCCGGTATACTGGCTTCCCTGGACGCCCTTCTAAGAGTCAAGCCGTTATCGGGATGCTGTTGATCTGCCTGTTTTGATTACGCAGTAATGTATAAACTAGCGCTTCAGGCAGCGTATTGCTTCCATTCTCGTCTGACGACATATTCCTTCGTTTTATCCTCAGTTCGCAAACGTCCGATGGCAATGATGTGAAGTGCACTATTTGCAGCACGATCTCCACCCCGGTTAAGTCGGTAACGATTCGTTTTTCCTGAAGATACGGGAACAGGGCTTACACCACACAGTGCCGCAAAACCTGATTCTGATCTTAATCGTTGGGGATTGTCTCCTGCCGTGATCAGCAACTGCGAAGCGCTTTCGTATCCAATAGCATTACGTTTAATCAGTTCAGGCGTCAGCTCATCGACAATTGCCGCAATCATGACATCCAAATCAGCGATTTCGTCATGTAACTCGAGATAGCGTCGGGCAAGGGACTTTAATGAAATACGATAAACGTTGGTAACATTGCGGTATTCACTGGCATCAGGCCGCCAGGCTCCCAGAGTCCTGATGAGCTGCATGCGCGTCATATTTCTGAGCTGTTCACGTAATTCATCCGGGGCAGAGATAATATTGGAATGGATAATCTGGAGAGCGACTCTGCGGGCTGATATTGCTGTTTTTCGGCAAGTTTTTAATACCCGCAGAGACTCAATCATGCCATTGCGCGTTTTGGGTGTGACGGTTCTTATTCCGGAGAATGCGGCGTGAGCGGCACATTCAGCATCAATCGTGTCACTTTTACCCCGTTTGCGTCGCTCCATCCGATCTGGCGCAGTCACCTCAAGAACTTCTAACCCGGCATTCTGTAAATAGCGAAGCAGACCTGATCCATAGGTGCCTGTACACTCAACACCAATTCGCTTTAATGCCCCAAACGAAGTCATCCATGCCAGCATCTGCCTGTAACCTTGCCGTGTTGTGGAGAAAAACTGGGTCCCCAGAACTTTATTGTTCTGATCTACGACAGCGGCAACGTGCAGATCTTTATGCGTATCCACGCCACCCACAACAGCGGTTTCCGTAACTTTACCTGCCATAACAGAGCTCCTGTGAGGAAACAGAGTTGAATCTCCAGACAGATAACCCGGACAGGACAGTAACGAGACAAACCGTCAGGCCCTTCTTGAGTCACGCGCATCGGTGAGGAGACGCCTCGCATGAAGGCGCTTCCGGCAACCGACAGGTCCAGGGCAGGACACAAAGGGTCGATCGCTGTGTGAGTCAGGATGCGGGAAGGTCTTCACTGCATCAGTAATCACACCAATCTGGTTAAACAGCAAACAGAGTGATGATAAAAACTGATACCGGCATTATTACTGTCGCTATGGAACATGACGTCCCGCGGCTGACCACGCGTCTCATAGACCATCCGCAGGGCACTGCTTATCAGCGCTGTATCGGCATTCGCTGACAGACTCCAGCCGATAACCCTGCGGGCAAAAAGATCCATAACAACCGCCAGATAGCACCAGCGATTTCCTGCCCAGAGATACGTAATATCTCCGCACCATACCCGGTCTGGCTCCGGTACAGCGAACTGACGCTCGAGCAGATTCGGCAGGCTTGTATGCGCCTGACGGGCATTTTTGTACTGATGTTTTCCGGGCTGACAACTGCTCAGATTCAGGTATTTCATCAGCCGCCCGGCACGATAACGGCTCATCGGGACGCCGTTCTGGGTCAGCATTTCAGCCAGCGTGCACGCACCCGCAGAGCCCCGGCTCTGGTTCCACGCACGACGTATTTCGCTGCACAACCTGACTTGCTCCGGATTAATGGTATCGCGTTGCTTCAGCCAGTACCGGTAACTGCTGCGGTGTATTTCCAGCGCGGAACAAAGGCTGACAACGGTGTGGCTGTCACTCAGTCTGGCAACTATCTTGAACCGTTCAGTGAGTCGGACATCAAGAGCGCGGTAGCCTTTTTTAATATCGTATTTTGTTTCTCCAGACGGCGAACTTGCTTTTCCCGCTCGCGGATACGTTGCTGCTCCGGGGTAATAGGTTTCGCAGAGGGCATAATACCCTGACGTTCTCGCCTGAGCTGGCGTACCCAGGTCTCAAGGGTAGTCGAACCGACATTCATCGCTTCACTGGCTTGTCGATATGAGTAGCCCTTGTCAGCAATCAGCTGTGCACATTCCAGCCTGAACTCAGGGGTGAAAGTACGCCTGGTTTTCTTGTTCATTAAGTCACCTGTTTTGTGTTGAAGTGAGAATATCACCTTTAATCAGGTGGCCAAATTTAGTGTGCCACTACAAACACCAACGGACTGTTGCGGCAGTTTATCCCGAAGGGGACAGACCTGCGAACGGTGACAGAAGAAGAGCTGCAACGCTATCAGGGAGCGCTGAACAGCAAGCCGCGTAAGTGTCTTAAGTTCAGACAGCCATCGGTCGTGTTCGCGGAACTAAGAGTGGTGGCTTAGCGTTGCACTTCGGACTTGAATTTGCCAAATGTGAATGGC
The DNA here is from genome assembly GCF_002965065.1 of Escherichia sp. MOD1-EC7003. GTDB lineage: Bacteria > Pseudomonadota > Gammaproteobacteria > Enterobacterales > Enterobacteriaceae > Escherichia. The sequence continues at coordinate 2,033 of NZ_PTRE01000126.1, read as the reverse complement.
ACGATTATGCGGGATACTTACAGTTGGTCGTGTTCAAATACTGTAGCGGTGTTATAGAATATATCAGGTGATAAAGTTAATATCTTAATAAAGAAAGTAATATTTATATTGTATGGAAATGCGTTTTCCAATTTTAAAAGTGTAATTTTTATGTATTTATGGCATTTATCGATGCAATGAATCTATTGTTTCTTACAAATATCAATATATCACGTGACAGTTTTGGTATGTTTTCTTGTGAGTGACGTTATAATTTAAGCAATTTTAGTATATAAATTTTTTATTTAGTTAAAGGTAAATTTATGTTATCTCCAACATCTATTAATTTGGGATGCACTTGGAACTCTGTGACCCGAAGCCTTTCAAGGCCGGACAGTGATGTGCTATCATCAGTCCAGAATGCTACTGTTAAGTCGGATGAGGGGGCTAAAGTAAAAGTTGGTGACCGAACTTATCGTGTTGTTTTTTCCAATAACCAATTTAAAGTATCAAGAGAAAGCCATAGCGGGTGTTTTTCTGGATTGCTTGAAAGATTGGGGTGGCCGAAAGGTGAGATCTCAAGAAGCATTGAACTGTTACTGAATAAGTCTCCAGTAAACTTGGCAAATAACAATACCGTTTCTACTAACTTTTTTCCAGAACTACCACCGGTAGATTATTTTGCTCATGAACTTCCACCGATTAAAAATTATATTTCATCGTCCGTTGGACAGTTTATAGGTAAAGGAGGGAATGCAATTGTATATGAAGATGCATTAGATAAGACTAAAGTTCTAAAAATGTTTACGGTTCCACAGACATCTGAAGAAGTTGATATGGAAGTGGATTGTTTTAACAAATATTATGGGCGTGGCAGTGCGAGTAAAATATATAACAGTAAAGGTGAAATTTCAGGCATAAGAATGGATAGGATTCCGGGAAAATCCCTTATGGATATTTCTTTATTACCTTCAAGTGCTGAACAGGCCATATATGAAATGTTTGGCATGTTGGAGCAAAAAGGGATTTTTTTTGTCGACACTACGGCTACGAATGTTTTATATAACGCAGAAAAAAATGAGTTCTGTCCTATAGATATTTCCTCTTATAATCTGTCTGATCCCACGAAGTGGGGAGATAGTATTATTCAGGCTTATAGAGGGGGCCGGCAAGATCTTATTGATACAGTGATAAGCAAAATAAAATAAAACCCAATTGCCGTCAATCTTGCTCTTTGAATATCACTGAGGGGAAAGGTTTTCGTACTGGCATAACTGTACTTATCATTACATGAGCCTGTCAGTAATTCTGTGTAACTGCCACTGTATTAAAGGTGATCGCTCAGGCGGTCACCGAACTCGATAATAAAACGACTCATTGCCAGCCGCCAGTTCTGGATCGGCATACTCCATTTTTTCGACGCATCCTTGACCGCCAGATACACGACCTTCCGCACCGAGTCATCTGTCGGGAACACTTTGCGTTTCTTTATCGCCGCACGGATCACGCTGTTCAGCGATTCTATCGCGTTCGTGGTGTAGATAGCCTTACGGATATCCGGCGGGTAGCCGAAGAAGGTATTCAGGTTTTCCCAGTGTGCACGCCAGCTTTTGCTGATTTGCGGATATTTATCGTCCCATTCTCCCGCGAACGCATCCAGCGCCATCAGCGCCGCCTCTTCGGTCGGGGCCTGATAAACTGCATTTAACCCGCTGGTGACGGCTTTATAGTCCTTCCAGGATACGTATTTCAGGCTGTTACGCACCATATGGATGATGCACAGCTGGATGTGAGTCTGCGGATAGACGCTGTTTATCGCCTCCGGGAAGCCCTTCAGACCGTCCACGCAGGCAATCAGAATGTCCTGAAGACCGCGATTTTTAAGCTCTGTCAGCACACTCAGCCAGAACTTTGCGCCTTCATTTTCGGCCAGCCACATACCCAGTAATTCTTTCTGGCCTTCGGTGTTGATACCTGGCGCCAGGAACACCGCTTTGTTGATTACGCTGCCATTCTGACGGACTTTGACGACAATGCAGTCCATATAAACAATG
>NZ_PTRE01000125.1 GCF_002965065.1 Escherichia sp. MOD1-EC7003 | reverse complement strand
TGTAGTGGCACACTAAATTTGGCCACCTGATTAAAGGTGATATTCTCACTTCAACACAAAACAGGTGACTTAATGAACAAGAAAACCAAGCGTACTTTCACCCCTGAGTTCAGACTGGAATGTGCACAGCTGATTGTTGACAAGGGCTACTCATATCGACAAGCCAGTGAAGCGATGAATGTCGGTTCGACTACCCTTGAGACCTGGGTACGCCAGCTCAGGCGAGAACGTCAGGGTATTATGCCCTCTGCGAAACCCATTACCCCGGAGCAGCAACGTATCCGCGAGCTGGAAAAGCAAGTTCGCCGTCTGGAGGAACAAAATACGATATTAAAAAAGGCTACCGCGCTCTTGATGTCCGACTCACTGAACGGTTCAAGATAGTTGCCAGACTGAGTGACAGCCACACCGTTGTCAGCCTTTGTTCCGCGCTGGAAATACACCGCAGCAGTTACCGGTACTGGCTGAAGCAACGCGATGCCATTAATCCGGAGCAAGTCAGGTTGTGCAGCGAAATACGTCGTGCGTGGAACCAGAGCCGGGGCTCTGCGGGGGCGCGCACGCTGGCTGAAATGCTGACCCAAAACGGCGTCCCGATGAGCCGTTATCGTGCCGGGCGGCTGATGAAATACCTGAATCTGAGCAGTTGTCAGCCCGGAAAACATCAGTACAAAAATGCCCGTCAGGCGCATACAAGCCTGCCGAATCTGCTCGAGCGTCAGTTCGCTGTACCGGAGCCAGACCGGGTATGGTGCGGAGATATTACGTATCTCTGGGCAGGAAATCGCTGGTGCTATCTGGCGGTTGTTATGGATCTTTTTGCCCGCAGGGTTATCGGCTGGAGTCTGTCAGCGAATGCCGATACA
>NZ_PTRE01000124.1 GCF_002965065.1 Escherichia sp. MOD1-EC7003 | reverse complement strand
TGGTAAATAATTTGAAGTCGATCAGTAGCCGCCGTGTGCGCATCCTGAATACGAATTTACGCAAGGTGAGTGATAGCGGGGTGCTCTGGTCACGCTCCTATTTCGCCTGTAGCGCTGGCGGCGCAACAATCGAAACACTGAAAGCGTATGTGGAATCGCAGAAAACACCTGATTAGCTCCCCTTATATCTCCGCCCGATTGGGCGAGGGTTTACGGGGCATTTGCTAAGGCTGAAGCCCACCAGATCGCGGCTACTCATTAAAGGGAGCCATGCGCCTCACGCAACATTTTCTGCTCTGGTTGGCGAATCGTTGTAGAAAGCGCCAGTGACAGAATCAGCAGGGCGAAAATCACATAGAAAGTCACATAGAATCCACCAAACAGTGAGGCGATTATCGAACCACAAATGCTGCCAATACCGAAACCGAGGTAAATCACACCGTAATTTTTTGCCAGATTATTTAGGCCGAAGAACTCACTGACCAGTGACGGGAACACCGTGATAGTGCCGCCGAAGTTAAACGCTACGCAGGCAATCGCGGCAAAGAACGTCACTGCATTCAATGGTGCAAACAGTAGGGCCGCCATACCCACCAGCGAAATCACCTGACCAATGGTGATAACACGGATACGGGCGATTTTATCAGACAGGATCCCCAGCACCAGACGACCAGAAAGGTTGGCGATGGAAATAACCGTCACCGCGTTAGCTGCGGAAATTGCATCAAGATGCGCCAGACTTTGAGCGATATCTTTCGCTACCCCAATCACATACAGGCCGCTCATGCAGGCGGTCAGGAACATTACCGCTAACATCCAGTACTGCGGTTTACGCATTGACTCTGCCAGCGTGTAGTCCTTCTCCACCATACCGTTGCTGGTTTTCACTTCCTGTTTTGGTGCGTCTTTCATTAACGTTGCGCCAAAGACAATCATCACCAGCGCAATCGCTCCCCAAATCACAAAAGTTTTTTCCAGCCCGACGGTTTCCAGCAGCTGTGTATCGATAAATTTGAACCCCAGGCTACCAAGTCCATAAGAACCAATGGCGAACGCGGAGATGAGTCCCTTACGTTCCGGGAACCACTTCACGCAGTTAGAGAGCGTCAGCAGGTAGCCCGCACCATCTGCCAGACCGACCAACACACCGGCGCTTAACCACAGCATCATCAGGTTGTTGGAATGCGCGGTCAGGAAGAAGCCTAATCCCAGCAAAATACCGGAAGCCATAGTGACGCGTTTAACGCCAAAACGTTCCTGTAATTTGCCCGCAACAGAAGACGAAATGGCCAGTCCCAGACTTAACAAGCCGAAAGAGAAAGCAACCTGGCTTACCGGCGCCCCCAGCCTGGCAGAAAGCGCGCCATTAAACAGACTCCAGGTATAAACCGACCCTAGCGCAAACTGAGTAATGATAGTACCGATGAGTGTCAGCCAGCGGGTACGCTGATAATTTGAAGGTGTCATGGCGGTGTTCCTGCAGTAATAAAAAGGAAAAATCTCTGCAAACAACCATAACGAAGTGCACTTTATGCCTGGGTAAAAACGGCATGAAATGCCATCAGAACGGAATGAAATGCCTTACTTCAGGAATGAATGACGCGACGATTATTCACCAAATTTATTATTTAGTAAGTTAGCACCCACTATCACCACAACAATTGTTATTCATAGGTTTAAATTGTATCCGCAACGTTAAAATCTGGCGCTCACCCCCATCGTATACAGATAGTCACTACTGTTAGTGGTATTTTCTGCCTGAGATAGTGCAGCATAGGCAGCAATATTTTGATTGAGCAACATATCAGCGCCTACGGTAACATCCAGCCAGTTGCCGTTCTGGTTTGTCGCCGTCATCCGGCTTAAGCCTGATTGCGCCTTCCAGATATTCTCGCCAAATTGTTGGTTATAGCTGATTTGCGCCCAGGGCCGGAGATCGCCAAGTCGGGAGTCAACACGCCAGCCTAAAGTACTCACACTGGCATGCCATAACGGATCGGTCAGCGTGGTAGTACTGTCGCCAAACGCGTTATACATCGAGGTGGTTGTGCCATCGTAATGTAATGCCGCCACCGGGCCGGTTGTAACCTGTTCATATAAAGGAAAATTCCAGCCCATACTCATACTGCTGGTCACATCCACAGGGGTTTCTTCCACCAGATTGACTTCCAGTCCCAGCGCCCTTTGGCTACTTTGAATACGTTGCGACAAAATATCGTTGTAATCAGGTTGATGATCGCTATCCCAGGTGTAACGTTCTGTGGAATGTCCAGGTTGCGTATCAACGATATATTCTTGTTGCCAGGCGTAAGCTGTGTTGAGAAAAAAGGCACTGATTACCACGCTCGCCAGCAGGCTTAACTGCCAGCGACCACCGCATTTTTTTATGATCATTAACACGACTCCAGGGAAGAGCCGAATTCGGCAATATTATTGTCATTGTATGAAGGATATCGGGCATAGTAGCCCTGTATTAAATATTGACTTTTTCACCGATGCGTCAAGAAGAACGGCTGAAATTTTTACGATCGGGTACATAGCGAGGGAAAGTATGGAACGTTGCGGCTGGGTGAGTCAGGACCCGCTTTATATTGCCTACCATGATAATGAGTGGGGCGTGCCTGAAACCAACGGTAAAAAACTGTTCGAAATGATCTGCCTTGAAGGACAACAGGCCGGGTTATCGTGGATCACCGTCCTCAAAAAACGCGAAAATTATCGCGCCTGCTTTCATCAGTTCGATCCGGTGAAAGTCGCTGCAATGCAGGAAGAGGATGTCGAAAGACTGGTGCAAGACGCCGGGATTATTCGCCACCGCGGGAAAATTCAGGCAATTATTGGTAATGCACGGGCGTACCTGCAAATGGAACAGAACGGAGAACCGTTTGCCGACTTTGTCTGGTCCTTTGTAAATCATCAGCCACAGGTGACACAAGCCACTACGTTGCGCGACATCCCCACATTTACGCCCATCTCCGATGCCCTCTCTAAGGCCCTGAAAAAGCGTGGCTTTAAGTTTGTTGGTACGACTATCTGTTACTCCTTTATGCAGGCATGTGGGCTGGTGAATGATCATGTGGTTGGCTGCTGTTGCTATCCGGGAAATAAATCATGATTCGGGAAGCGCAACGTTCAGAACTCCCCGCGATCCTCGAACTGTGGCTGGAAAGTACAACCTGGGGGCATCCCTTTATAAAAGCAAATTACTGGCGTGACTGCATTCCGCTAGTACGGGATGCGTATCTTGCCAACGCGCAAAACTGGGTCTGGGAAGAGGACGATAAACTTCTCGGTTTTGTCAGCATTATGGAAGGTCGATTTCTGGCTGCGATGTTTGTCGCACCGAAAGCCGTCAGGCGCGGTATTGGTAAGGCGCTGATGCAGTATGTGCAGCAGCGCCATCCCCATCTGTTGCTGGAGGTTTATCAAAAAAACCAGCCAGCGATAGATTTTTACCATGCGCAGGGTTTTCACATTGTCGACTGCGCATGGCAGGATGAAACCCAACTTCCCACCTGGATTATGAGTTGGCCGGTGGTTCAAACGCTGTAAGTGTCAGTTCCGGGCCGTTGTATTTTTCCAGCCATGCCAGCGCCGTATTACCCGCACAGCCATTCCCCAGCCGCGAGCTGGGGAGATCTTTGGTCAGCACGTTCACCGCGCCGTTTTTACAAATACCGTCAGCGGTTAAATCCAGATCCGGCCATGCCCCTTCGTGAATACAAATCACGCCAGGTTTAATTCCCTCACTAATGACTGCTCCGGCAAGAATTTGCCCGCGCGAGTTCCACAGCCGAACAGTATCGCCATCTTGAATGCCGCGCGCCTGGGCATCGTCAGGATGAATGGTGACAGGCTCACGGTTTGCCACAGCATACAATTCGCGAAGAGAACTGTAATTTAGCTGACTGTGCAGGCGATGTGCCGGATGTGCAGAGAGAACTTGCAGCTGCTCAGACCTGGCATTCCCATGCCATTCGTCCGGCTCCAGCCACATTGGATGCCCTGGGCAATCCGGATAAGCGTAATCGGCAATACGCTGTGAGAAGATTTCAATTTTGCCGCTGGCGGTTTTTAATGGATGCGCCTGCGGATCGCGGCGAAAATCGGCGAAGCGAATAAACCGCTCACTTTCTGGGTTTTCCGGCATTTCAATTAACTGGTTGGCTTCCCAGAACTCAGCAAATGGCGGCAATTCAACCTGCTGGCTTGCCCCGCGCTGCCGGGCTACGTTATAAAACGTTTCCAGCCATTGCAGCTCACTTTTTCCTTCCGTAAACCGCGCATAGCCACCCTTCTCCCAACGTTCACTTAACTCGGCAAAAACATCAAAATCATTACGCGCTTCATAGCGTGGCGGCACCACTTGCTTCATCGGCACCAGATGCTGATTACTGTAATCGCCGGTCATGGTGAGATCATTACGCTCAAACGAGGTGGTCGCAGGCAGAACGATATCCGCGTGTTTCGCCGCCGCCGTCCAGAAGCATTCCGAGATAACCACCAGCTCCGGTTTTTGCCAGGCGCGGATCAGGCGATTGGTATCCTGATGATGAGAAAAGTTGGCACCGCCCGCCCACCAGATGAAACGAATATCCGGGAAGTGGCGATTCATGCCATTGTGTTGGTATGCGCCACCTGGGTTTTCCAGGGCTTCGACAATACGGGCTACGGGGATTTTATCTACCGCATCGGTGCCACCCGGCAAGCTGCCCTGCATGGAAGAGAGCACTGCGGCACGACGCGTAGGGTTACCACCATTGGCAAAATGGTAAGAAAGACCAAAACCGCCGCCGGGCGTGCCGATTTGTCCCAACATTGCCGCCAGCGTGACGATCATCCAGTGTTTTTGCTCACCAAACTGTTGACGCTGCATTCCCCAGCCTGCCATCAGCATGGTCGTGTTTCGATAAAAAATAGACGCCAGTTCGCGGATTTTCGCTATTCCGTCACTCTCGCCCAGCAAATAAGAGGCGAAGACGTCATAACCTGTGGTGCAACGCGCCAGAAACGCTTCGTCGTGCCAGCCATTTTCCACCAGCGTATGGGCGATCCCCAGCATCAGCGCAACATCGGTGCCCATGTGCGGTGCTACCCATTCCATTTTATCGCCAAAGAAATCGACGGTTTCCGATCGCATTGGATCAATGCAGATCAGCTTTTTCCCGCTGTCACGCAGTGCGAAAAAGTAAGAAAGCCCCTGCTCATCCGACGCGTTCCACGCAATTTTCAGTGTATTTAGAGGGTTAGCACTCCACAGCACCACAACATCGCTATGTTCCAGCACCAGCGACCAGCTGGTCTGCTGCTGATAGACTTCGCTGCCACCCACGACATACGGCATGATCGCCTGTGCCGCACCGGTCGAATAATCCCCCAGATGCCCGGTATAACCGCCTGCCAGCGCCATATAGCGTTGTAATAATGTCGAGGCCTTATGCAGCACGCCGTTTGAACGCCAGCCGTAGGAACCAGCAAAAATCGATGCTGGTCCATAAGCCTCACGAATGCGTCTGTGTTGTTGGTGAATAAGATCCAGCACCTCATTCCAACTCACGCGAACAAATTCATCCTGCCCTCTCACGCCTTGTGGCTTTTCTGGTGACGCGAGAAAACCTTTACGTACCATTGGAAATCGTACACGCGTATTGCTGTGAACCTGGTCGCAAACCGCGCTCTGCAAAGAGTTTTCCATTCCCGTGGCTAACGCGCCACGCGAGCTAAATACGGTTTCGCCGTCGGTTTCAACCAGCATGGGTCCCCAGTGGGCGGCAGTCAGAACGGAATATCGTGAGGATGAGTTGGCCAAACCGAAGGCTCCTGAAAAGTTAGATGTATTGAGCAGTTAAATATTACTTACAAATTTCCGAGTTTTCCCAGGAATAATCTTCATGTTCACGCGGCATAATCTCCCGCCACGGAACCCGTGGCAAAGAATAAGAAGGTTATTAAGGATTAACAATAATGAAGAAACGTGTTTATCTTATTGCCGCCATAGTGAGTGGCGCTCTGGCGGTATCTGGCTGCACAACTAACCCTTACACCGGCGAACGCGAAGCAGGTAAATCTGCTATCGGCGCAGGTCTGGGCTCTCTCGTTGGTGCGGGTATTGGTGCGCTCTCTTCTTCGAAGAAAGATCGCGGTAAAGGCGCGCTGATTGGCGCAGCAGCAGGTGCAGCTCTGGGCGGCGGCGTTGGTTATTACATGGATGTGCAGGAAGCAAAGCTGCGTGACAAAATGCGCGGCACTGGTGTTAGCGTAACCCGCAGCGGGGATAACATTATCCTCAATATGCCGAACAATGTGACCTTCGACAGCAGCAGCGCTACCCTGAAACCGGCAGGCGCTAACACCCTGACCGGCGTGGCAATGGTGCTGAAAGAATATCCGAAAACGGCGGTTAACGTGATTGGCTACACCGACAGCACAGGTGGTCACGACCTGAATATGCGTCTCTCCCAGCAGCGTGCAGATTCCGTTGCCAGCGCGTTGATCACCCAGGGCGTGGAAGCCAGCCGCATCCGTACTCAGGGTCTTGGCCCGGCTAACCCAATCGCCAGCAACAGCACCGCAGAAGGTAAGGCGCAAAACCGCCGTGTAGAAATTACCTTAAGCCCGCTATAATTTCCCAATGTCGGATGGCGGTTTCGTCATCCGACATTTATCATCTTGCCAGCGCTAATTTTCGCGTTAAGGTGTTCTCACTTTCAGGCAAGGAATCCCCCTATGGCAGCAAAATCAACGCGCCCCACCATTAACGATGTCGCAAAAGCCGCAAAAACCGGAAAAACCAGCATCTCTCGCTATCTCAACGGCGAAAAACATCTGCTTTCCGAAGCATTGCTGGCGCGGATTGAAAAAGCGATTGCCGATCTTGATTATCGCCCCAGCCTGATGGCCCGAAGCCTGAAACGTGGTCGTACCCGGCTGATTGGCCTGATTATCGCCGATATTACTAACCCCTACTCAGTAAATGTGTTAAGTGGCATTGAGGCGGCTTGTCGCGATAAAGGATTCACTCCCCTGGTGTGTAATACCAACAATGAAGTGAATCAGGAACAACACTATCTCGATTTGCTACGCAGCTACCAGGTGGAAGGTATTGTGGTCAATGCCGTAGGAATGCGTGAAGAAGGGCTAAATCGTTTGCAACAGTCGGCACTGCCAATGGTGCTTATTGATCGCAAGATCCCCGATTTTGCCTGTGATGTTGTTGGACTGGACAACACGCAAGCTGCAACTACTGCTACCGAGCATTTAATTGAGCAAGGGTTTGAAGCCATACTCTTTCTCAGCGAACCGCTGGGAACGGTAAACACGCGACGTGAAAGGCTAAATGCTTTTCACGCTACTCTGGCACGTTATCCAGGTGTTGTAGCGCAGAATGCAGAAGTTCCACTGGCTGAGAATACACTTCTGGAGAACACGCTTCGCCAGTTTCACCAGCAACATCGGGGAATGCGCAAAGCCGTGATGTCGGCAAACGGCGCACTAACGTTACAGGTCGCGCGCGCACTCAAACGTATTAGCCTGAACTGGGGTAGTGATATCGGCCTGCTTGGTTTTGATGAGCTGGACTGGGCCGAACTGGCAGGCGTGGGGATTACCACGCTCAAACAACCGACCTGGCAAATTGGTTATGCGGCTGTGGAACAGGTGGTACGCCGTATTGAAGGCGTTACAGAGCCTATTCGTGAGCACGTTTTCTCCGGCGAGTTGATCATTCGCGGATCAACGGCACGTTAAATTCCTTCGTGATAGCGATCATAATTTCAACATGGCGTCCTTTTCTTTGGAACCGGTTCCAACTAGCGTTATATCAATCGCGCTAGTCAGGGAGTTTCCATGCAGAGAAAAATTTTCGTGGTCACCGCCGCTTACGGTTATGAGCACATTCAGGCAGCAGGCGGGCAGAAAGCACTTCTGCCGGTTATTGCAAAATCCGGTGCCGATGGTGTTGAAATTCGTCGTGAACTGTTTACCTCTACGGATTTACTGGCACTAGCGGAACTGGGCCTCGCCGTTGAACATGCCGGACTTCAGGCCTGTTATTCCGCTCCCGAACCGTTATTTATAGAAAATGGCGATCTTAACCCGCAACTTCCTCAGTTGCTTCAGGAAGCGAAAGATCTGAAATCTCTGTGGCTGAAAGTCTCTTTAGGTCATTTTGGTCGCCCTGATCAACTCAATACTCTACGCGACTGGCTTGCCAGCAGTGGTATGGCGTTAGTGGTTGAAAATGATCAAACCCCCTGCGGACGCTTACAGCCAATGCTTCGTTTTAAGGAGATTTGTCAGCAATTTGAGCTGCCAGTCAAACTGACCTTTGATACGGGCAACTGGCTGTGGGTGGGGGATTCGCCAGAAGAAGCGGCGCATCAGTTAGCCCATTCTGTGGGCTATATCCATGTTAAAGCGGCTCTTCCTCACAAAGAGAGTTTCCGTGCCGTCCCCCCGGACAACACCGACAATCGCTGGCTGAAACTACTCACGATGCTTCCTGCCGATGTGCCACGTGGCATCGAATTTCCCCTGGAAGGGGCTGATTTGGCGGCAGTAACACGCCGTTATGTCGATTTATTACGTAAGGAGTGAAGAGATGAAACACTCGCTGGATGTCATCACTATCGGTGAAGCAATGGCGATGTTTGTGGCTACGCAAACAGGCGATTTAGCTGAAGTCGAAAATTTTATCACGCGCGTGGCAGGTGCCGAGCTAAATGTGGCTACAGGCCTGGCCCGTCTGGGTTTAAAGGTCGCATGGGTAAGCCGCGTTGGAAATGACAGCTTCGGTCGTATGGTTCTCAATACATTGCATAAAGAGGGGATCGATACCCGTGGTGTCAGTTGCGATAACGACCACGCAACCGGCTTTCAGCTTAAATCTAAGGCTGAAAATGGAACCGATCCCATTGTGGAATATTTCCGTAAAGGCTCCGCCGCCAGTTATCTCTCATTGGACGACTATGACGAGAGCTGGTTTGCCAGTGCACGCCATTTACACCTGAGCGGCGTTGCAGCGGCACTGTCTGCAAGCTCTTATGACTTACTTAATCACGCAGCTCATACGATGAAATCTCTGGGTAAGACTATTTCGTTCGATCCCAATTTGCGTCCAGTGCTGTGGAAGAGTGAAGCCGAGATGATTGAAAAACTAAACCACCTCGCTTTTCAGGCTGACTGGGTACTTCCGGGGTTGAAAGAAGGCATGATCTTAACCGGACAACAGACACCGGAAGGTATTGCCGATTTCTATCTTCAGCATGGCGTCAAAGCGGTTGTGCTGAAAACGGGTGCTGATGGTGCCTGGTATAAAACAGCCGATGGCGAGAAAGGCAGCGTTGCCCCGGTTAAAGTCGAAAATGTGGTCGATACCGTTGGGGCCGGAGATGGCTTCGCATGTGGTGTTATCAGTGCACTATTAGAAGGTCGCACGCTACATCAAGCGGTCATTCGGGGGAATAAAATTGGCGCACTGGCTATTCAGGTACAGGGCGACAGTGAAGGTCTTCCGACACGAGAACAACTGGGAGAGTAACTCCCCTATAAAAATAAGTAACAAAACAATCTGATACGTACTCCTCTGTCCCTACCTACAGAGGCGCTCTAACCTGAAGCATAGAGGCAGGCCTATGAACAGCTCAACAAATGCAGCAAAACGTTGGTGGTACATCATGCCTATCGTGTTTATCACGTATAGCCTGGCGTACCTTGATCGTGCAAACTTTAGTTTCGCATCCGCCGCTGGCATCAACGAAGACCTTGGCATCACCAAAGGGATTTCGTCGCTGCTGGGAGCGCTTTTCTTCCTCGGCTACTTCTTTTTCCAGATCCCTGGTGCGGTATATGCAGAACGGCGTAGTGTGCGCAAACTGATTTTCGTCTGTCTGATCTTATGGGGTGGTTGCGCCTCGCTGACAGGGATGGTCAGCAACATTCCGGCACTGGCAGCAATTCGCTTTATTCTCGGGGTGGTAGAAGCTGCGGTCATGCCTGCTATGCTGATTTATATCAGTAACTGGTTTACCAAATCTGAACGCTCACGCGCTAATACTTTTCTGATCCTTGGTAACCCGGTAACAGTGCTGTGGATGTCGGTTGTCTCCGGCTACCTGATTCAGGCGTTCGGCTGGCGCGAAATGTTTATTATCGAGGGCGTACCGGCCATCATCTGGGCCTTTTGTTGGTGGGTGCTGGTAAAAGATAAACCTGCGCAGGCAGGCTGGCTTTCTGAATCAGAGAAAGCGGCGTTACAGGCACAGTTAGAGCAGGAACAACAAGGTATCAAAGCCGTTCGTAACTATGGCGAAGCCTTCCGTTCCCGTAACGTCATCTTACTGTGTATGCAGTATTTTACCTGGAGCATCGGGGTATATGGTTTTGTACTCTGGTTGCCATCAATTATCCATAGCGGTGGTGAAAACCTGGGTATGGTTGAAGTCGGCTAGCTCTCTTCTGTCCCCTATCTGGCAGCGACAGCGGCAATGATTATTGTCTCCTGGGCATCGGACAAATTGCAAAATCGTAAGCTCTTTGTCTGGCCATCACTGCTGATTGCCGCAATTGCCTTTATCGGTTCCTGGGCCGTGGGTGCTAACAATTTCTGGCTTTCTTATACTTTACTGGTGATCGCAGGCGCTGCAATGTATGCCCCGTATGGTCCGTTCTTTGCCATTATTCCAGAAATGCTGCCACGTAACGTTGCCGGTGGCGCAATGGCATTGATCAACAGTATGGGAGCACTGGGCTCGTTCCTCGGCTCATGGTTTGTTGGCTATCTCAATGGGGTAACCGGTACCCCATCAGCATCATACATTTTCATGGGGGTAGCGCTTTTCGTTTCTGTATGGCTAACATTGATCGTTAAACCAGCAGCCAATCAACCGCTACCCGTTGGCGCACGCCACGCTTAAATATTAATCACGGAGATTCGCATGAAGCCGTCCATTATTCTCTATAAAAAGTTACCTGACGATTTACTGCAACGCCTTGAGAAGCACTTTACTGTAACGCAGGTAAGCAACCTGAGCCCACAAACGGTAGAGCAACACGCAGCAGAGTTTGCAAATGCGGAAGGTCTGCTGGGTTCAAGCGAAAAAGTGGATGAGGCATTGCTGGAGAAAATGCCAAAGCTGCGAGCAACGTCAACGATCTCTGTTGGTTATGACAATTTTGATGTTGATGCCCTTAACGCCCGTAACGTATTGCTGATGCATACCCCTACAGTGCTGACTGAAACTGTCGCGGATACGTTAATGGCGCTTATTCTCGCCACTTCTCGTCGGGTGGTGGAAGTCGCTGAACGCGTAAAAGCCGGTGAATGGACTGCCAGCATTGGGCCTGACTGGTTTGGTAGTGATGTACATCACAAGACCTTAGGGATTGTTGGCATGGGGCGCATTGGTATGGCACTGGCCCAGCGCGCACACTTTGGCTTTAACATGCCGATTCTCTATAACGCTCGCCGCCAACACCCGCAGGCAGAAGAGCGCTTTAACGCCCGCTATTGCGATCTCGATACGTTGTTGCAGGAAGCTGATTTCGTTTGCCTGATCCTGCCGTTAACTGATGAGACGCATCATCTGTTTGGCGCAGAACAATTCGCCAAAATGAAATCCTCTGCCATTTTCATTAATGCCGGACGTGGCCCGGTGGTTGACGAAAATGCACTGATTGCAGCATTGCAGAAAGGGGAAATTCACGCTGCCGGGCTGGATGTCTTCGAACAAGAGCCACTTTCCGTAGATTCACCGTTGCTCTCAATGGCCAACGTCGTCGCAGTACCGCATATTGGTTCTGCCACCCACGAAACACGTTATGGCATGGCCGCCTGTGCCGTGGATAATTTGATTGATGCGTTACAAGGAAAGGTTGAGAAGAACTGTGTGAATCCGCACGTCGCGGACTAAGCCGCGACTGCGTGGAGTAAAGCCCGATAGTCACTCGGGCTTTACTCTTTATTGTTATTGGGTTGCAGTAACTGCTGTAGTCCAGGCCTGATTAAACGCCTGATGCTGTGCCGGTAATGGCGCAATCAGTTTGTTATATTCACTTGCCTGCTGTGAAGTCGGGAACTGGATGCCGTTCGCGACAAAGCTCACCTGAGTACCTTGTTGAGAAATATAGTCCCCAACCATCACCAGTTGTTGCGTGAAAGTTTGTGCCGCCGGAATCAACGGTTGCAATGCATCAGCTGGCGTCGTTACCACTTTGGTAAATGCCTGATCAAAGACCGGTTTCAGGTCATCGGTCTGTTTTAGCGCAGAGTGCGCAGCATCGGCCTGCAACTTCGCATTTTGCAGTTGTTGCGCCAGCACACCCAGCGAACCGTTCATTTCACGCAGCGGACCGCTTTGCGTAACGTAATCCTGCGGTACGCGAATTGCGTTAACGCTGTCTACAACCGGGCGCAGACCGGAGTCCATCGCCTGATTCACCTGCTGAGAATAACCATACAGAATCGCGTAATCAGAGACAAAAGGACCAAACTGTTTTTTCTGATCGGCAGTCAGAGTTGGTAGACGTTCACCGCTACGCATCACTGTATTCTGCAGGAAGTCGATAAACGCTTTACGCTGATCGCCTTCTTTATCAAAACACCCACTCAGGCTAACTACCATTAATAACGCCGCAAGAGGCGCAAACCAGCGAGAGCAGGACTTTCCTGTCGCCATTTTCTTACTCCTTTCACCCAAAAAAAGCGCACAACGACACACGCGTGTCTGACGTGACAAGGATAGTCCAGGACAGGCTTGCAGGATACCCTTTCTACGTAATCTTCCAGCTAAAATCATGGAGAAAATGAAACAAGGTTAATTTGTTGTTTTATTGTTAAAAAATGATATCGCAGTTGCTTTTTTGTAGACAGAGATTTACGCCTCTCCAGAACGTTAGATTTTCGTAATCTTTACAAACCGGGAGTGGTAAGAGATATATCGGCATTTATCAGATCGTTAGGTCACTATAAGTCACGCTAAATGACTAGCTGAATCGAATCATAGCCAGAGCATGTCCTGACTTCACCCCGCAGTGTCTGCTTTTCCCGACTATTCTTAATGAGCTTCGATGCAATTCACGATCCCGCAGTGTGATTTGAGGAGTTTTCAATGGAATATAAAGATCCAATGCATGAGCTGTTGAGCAGCCTGGAACAGATTGTTTTTAAAGATGAAACGCAGAAAATTACTCTGGCGCAGAGAACAACCCCCTGTACCGAGATTGAGCAGTTACGAAAAGGAACAGGGTTAAAAATCGATGATTTCGCCCGGGTTTTGGGCGTATCAGTCGCCATGGTAAAGGAATGGGAATCCAGACGCGTGAAGCCTTCAAGTGCCGAACTAAAATTGATGCGTCTGATTCAAGCCAACCCGGCATTAAGTAAGCAGTTGATGGAATAGACTTTTATGCACTTTATTGCTGTAAACGGTCCTGATGACAGGACCGTTTACTGACCGATTAATCATAAATATGAAAAATAATTGTTGCATCACCCTCCAATGCGTGGCTTAATGCACATCAACGGTTTGACGTACAGACCATTAAAGCAGTGTAGTAAGGCAAGTCCCTTCAAGAGTTATCGTTGATACCCCTCGTAGTGCACATTCCTTTAACGCTTCAAAATCTGTAAAGCACGCCATATCGCCGAAAGGCACACTTAATTATTAAAGGTAATACACTATGTCCGGTAAAATGACTGGTATCGTAAAATGGTTCAACGCTGACAAAGGCTTCGGCTTCATCACTCCTGACGATGGCTCTAAAGACGTGTTCGTACACTTCTCTGCTATCCAGAACGATGGTTACAAATCTCTGGACGAAGGTCAGAAAGTGTCCTTCACCATCGAAAGCGGCGCTAAAGGCCCGGCAGCTGGCAACGTAACCAGCCTGTAATCTCTGCTTAAAAGCACAGAATCTAAGATCCCTGCCAATTGGCGGGGATTTTTTTATTTGTTTTTCAGGCTGGGGCGTAATCGGGACAACGAAAAATCACACGGGCAGCTGATATCCGGGCACGACACATCTGGGCAGGAATGATCGGGGCAGCCGTAACCGTCCGGCGCAGAAACCATATCACAGCAACGTTCCGCAAGACGATCTCCTTTACCGCGCCAGAACAGCCGTGTGTGTGATGTAGCACGCCATAAGCACAACGAAGGCCCTTGTGGGGAGAGACGAAGCGCTGGTAAAAGACGATGAGTAGCAGCAGTAATTTATCCATTTACGTTTGATGCATTCCCATTGCAGATACTTCGGGAGTGTTAGAAATTCTGTGTCATTCCAGTAATATACAATCAAAAAGGAATGACACATGT
>NZ_PTRE01000123.1 GCF_002965065.1 Escherichia sp. MOD1-EC7003 | reverse complement strand
CGCAATCCGTGAAGGCGGCCGTACCGTTGGCGCGGGCGTTGTAGCAAAAGTTCTGGGCTAATTGCTGATAACATTTGACGCAATGTGCACTAAAAGGGCATCATTTGATGCCCTTTTTGCACGCTTTCGTACCAGAACCTGGCTCATCAGTGATTTTCTTTGTCATAATCATTGCTGAGACAGGCTCTGTTGAGGGCGTATAATCCGAAAAGCTAATACGCGTTTCGATTTGGTTTGCCTCGCGATCGCGGGGTGAAAATGTTTGTAGAATACTTCTGACAGGTTGGTTTATGAGTGCGAATACCGAAGCTCAAGGAAGCGGGCGCGGCCTGGAAGCGATGAAGTGGGGCGTTGTGGTGGCATTGCTCCTGGTGGCGATTGTCGGCAACTACCTTTATCGCGACATTATGTTGCCGCTGCGTGCGCTGGCCGTAGTAATTCTGATTGCTGCAGCGGGCGGTGTCGCGCTGTTAACGACAAAGGGTAAAGCAACCGTTGCTTTTGCCCGTGAAGCGCGTACCGAAGTCCGTAAGGTCATTTGGCCGACTCGCCAGGAAACATTGCACACCACGCTGATTGTGGCTGCGGTTACCGCAGTAATGTCACTGATCCTGTGGGGACTGGATGGTATTCTGGTTCGCCTGGTATCCTTTATCACTGGCCTGAGGTTCTGAGATGTCTGAAGCTCCTAAAAAGCGCTGGTACGTCGTTCAGGCGTTTTCCGGTTTTGAAGGCCGCGTAGCAACGTCGCTGCGTGAGCATATCAAATTACATAACATGGAAGATTTGTTTGGTGAAGTCATGGTACCAACCGAAGAAGTGGTTGAAATCCGTGGCGGTCAGCGTCGCAAAAGCGAACGCAAATTCTTCCCTGGCTACGTCCTCGTTCAGATGGTGATGAACGACGCGAGCTGGCACCTGGTGCGCAGCGTACCGCGTGTGATGGGCTTCATTGGCGGTACTTCCGATCGTCCTGCGCCAATCAGCGATAAAGAAGTTGATGCGATTATGAACCGCCTGCAGCAGGTTGGTGATAAGCCGCGTCCGAAAACGCTGTTTGAACCGGGTGAAATGGTTCGTGTTAATGATGGTCCGTTCGCTGACTTCAATGGTGTCGTTGAAGAGGTGGATTACGAGAAGTCTCGTCTGAAAGTGTCTGTTTCTATCTTCGGTCGTGCGACCCCGGTAGAGCTGGACTTCAGCCAGGTTGAAAAAGCCTAACCCAGCGATCAAAAAAGCGGCGATTTAATCGTTGCACAAGGCGCGAGATTGGAATACAATTTCGCGCCTTTTGTTTTTATGGGCCTTGCCCGTAAAACGATTTTTTATATCACGGGGAGCCTCTCAGAGGCGTTATTACCCAACTTGAGGAATTTATAATGGCTAAGAAAGTACAAGCCTATGTCAAGCTGCAGGTTGCAGCTGGTATGGCTAACCCGAGTCCACCAGTAGGTCCGGCTCTGGGTCAGCAGGGCGTAAACATCATGGAATTCTGCAAAGCGTTCAACGCAAAAACTGATTCCATCGAAAAAGGTCTGCCGATTCCGGTAGTAATCACCGTTTACGCTGACCGTTCTTTCACTTTCGTTACCAAGACTCCGCCGGCAGCAGTTCTGCTGAAAAAAGCGGCTGGTATCAAGTCTGGTTCCGGTAAGCCGAACAAAGACAAAGTGGGTAAAATTTCCCGCGCTCAGCTGCAGGAAATCGCGCAGACCAAAGCTGCCGACATGACTGGTGCCGACATTGAAGCGATGACTCGCTCCATCGAAGGTACTGCACGTTCCATGGGCCTGGTAGTGGAGGACTAAGAAATGGCTAAACTGACCAAGCGCATGCGTGTTATCCGCGAGAAAGTTGATGCAACCAAACAGTACGACATCAACGAAGCTATCGCTCTGCTGAAAGAGCTGGCGACTGCTAAATTCGTAGAAAGCGTGGACGTAGCTGTTAACCTCGGCATCGACGCTCGTAAATCTGACCAGAACGTACGTGGTGCAACTGTACTGCCGCACGGTACTGGCCGTTCCGTTCGCGTAGCTGTATTTACCCAGGGTGCAAATGCTGAAGCTGCTAAAGCTGCAGGTGCTGAACTGGTAGGTATGGAAGATCTGGCTGACCAGATCAAGAAAGGCGAAATGAACTTTGACGTTGTTATTGCTTCTCCGGATGCAATGCGCGTTGTTGGCCAGCTGGGCCAGGTTCTGGGGCCGCGCGGCCTGATGCCAAACCCGAAAGTGGGTACTGTAACGCCGAACGTTGCTGAAGCGGTTAAAAACGCTAAAGCAGGCCAGATTCGTTACCGTAACGACAAAAACGGCATCATCCACACCACCATCGGTAAAGTGGACTTTGACGCTGACAAACTGAAAGAAAACCTGGAAGCTCTGCTGGTTGCGCTGAAAAAAGCAAAACCGACTCAGGCAAAAGGCGTGTACATCAAGAAAGTTAGCATCTCCACCACCATGGGTGCAGGTGTTGCAGTTGACCAGGCTGGCCTGAGCGCTTCTGTAAACTAATGCCTTTACGTGGGCGGTGATTTTGTCTACAATCTTACCCCCACGTATAATGCTTAATGCAGACGTATATCCGAGATATTCGGGTTGTGGCAAGGCGGCAACTGAGTGAATCGCCAGGAGCATAGCTAACTATGTGACTGGTGCGAACGAAGGAAGCCAACGCCGCCACAAGCTGAATAGCGACGGATAGAAAAGATTTGTTCGTTGGAGCCTGGCCTATCCAGGCCTCCGTCGAAGACCGCAGGAGTTTCGCAAGAAACTTAATCCCCTGCGTAGACGGTGACAGAACGCTAAGATTATTCTTTTATATTCTGGCTTGTTTCTGCTCACCGTAATTAAGACGCTCTCTCTGTTTGGAGGAGTGAAGTGAGTTCCAGAGATTTTCTCTGGCAAACATCCAGGAGCAAAGCTAATGGCTTTAAATCTTCAAGACAAACAAGCGATTGTTGCTGAAGTCAGCGAAGTAGCCAAAGGCGCGCTGTCTGCAGTAGTTGCGGATTCCCGTGGCGTAACTGTAGATAAAATGACCGAACTGCGTAAAGCAGGTCGCGAAGCTGGCGTATACATGCGTGTTGTTCGTAACACCCTGCTGCGCCGTGCTGTTGAAGGTACTCCGTTCGAGTGCCTGAAAGACGCGTTTGTTGGTCCGACCCTGATTGCATACTCTATGGAACACCCGGGCGCAGCTGCTCGTCTGTTCAAAGAGTTCGCGAAAGCGAATGCAAAATTTGAGGTCAAAGCCGCTGCCTTTGAAGGTGAGCTGATCCCGGCGTCTCAGATCGACCGCCTGGCAACTCTGCCGACCTACGAAGAAGCAATTGCACGCCTGATGGCAACCATGAAAGAAGCTTCGGCTGGCAAACTGGTTCGTACTCTGGCTGCTGTACGCGATGCAAAAGAAGCTGCTTAATCGCAGTTATCTTTTTAACGCATTCGCTTACGTATAAACTTATTCTGATATTCAGGAACAATTTAAATGTCTATCACTAAAGATCAAATCATTGAAGCAGTTGCAGCTATGTCTGTAATGGACGTTGTAGAACTGATCTCTGCAATGGAAGAAAAATTCGGTGTTTCCGCTGCTGCTGCTGTCGCTGTAGCTGCTGGCCCGGTTGAAGCTGCTGAAGAAAAAACTGAATTCGACGTAATTCTGAAAGCTGCTGGCGCTAACAAAGTTGCTGTTATCAAAGCAGTACGTGGCGCAACTGGCCTGGGTCTGAAAGAAGCTAAAGACCTGGTAGAATCTGCACCGGCTGCTCTGAAAGAAGGCGTGAGCAAAGACGACGCAGAAGCACTGAAAAAAGCTCTGGAAGAAGCTGGCGCTGAAGTTGAAGTTAAATAAGCCAACCCTTCCGGTTGCAGCCTGAGAAATCAGGCTGATGGCTGGTGACTTTTTAGTCACCAGCCTTTTTGCGCTGTAAGGCGCCAGTAGCGTTTCACACTGTTTGACTACTGCTGTGCCTTTCAATGCTTGTTTCTATCGACGACTTAATATACTGCGACAGGACGGCTGTTCTGTGTAAATCGCAATGAAATGGTTTAAGCGTGATAGCAACAGGCATTGCGGAAAGTGTTCCATTTTCCGGTCAACAAAATAGTGTTGCACAAACTGTCCGCTCAATGGACAGATGGGTCGACTTGTCAGCGAGCTGAGGAACCCTATGGTTTACTCCTATACCGAGAAAAAACGTATTCGTAAGGATTTTGGTAAACGTCCACAAGTTCTGGATGTACCTTATCTCCTTTCTATCCAGCTTGACTCGTTTCAGAAATTTATCGAGCAAGATCCTGAGGGGCAGTATGGCCTGGAAGCTGCTTTCCGTTCCGTATTCCCGATTCAGAGCTACAGCGGTAATTCCGAGCTGCAATACGTCAGCTACCGCCTTGGCGAACCGGTGTTTGACGTCCAGGAATGTCAAATCCGTGGCGTGACCTATTCCGCACCGCTGCGCGTTAAACTACGTCTGGTGATCTATGAGCGCGAAGCGCCGGAAGGCACCGTAAAAGACATTAAAGAACAAGAAGTCTACATGGGCGAAATTCCGCTCATGACGGACAACGGTACCTTTGTTATCAACGGTACTGAGCGTGTTATCGTTTCCCAGCTGCACCGTAGTCCGGGCGTCTTCTTTGACTCCGACAAAGGTAAAACCCACTCTTCGGGTAAAGTGCTGTATAACGCGCGCATCATCCCTTACCGTGGTTCCTGGCTGGACTTCGAATTCGATCCGAAGGACAACCTGTTCGTACGTATCGACCGTCGCCGTAAACTGCCTGCGACCATCATTCTGCGTGCCCTGAACTACACCACAGAGCAGATCCTCGACTTGTTCTTTGAAAAAGTTATCTTTGAAATCCGTGATAACAAGCTGCAGATGGAACTGGTGCCGGAACGCCTGCGTGGTGAAACCGCATCTTTCGACATCGAAGCTAACGGTAAAGTATACGTAGAAAAAGGCCGCCGTATCACTGCGCGCCACATTCGCCAGCTGGAAAAAGACGACGTCAAACTGATCGAAGTCCCGGTTGAGTACATCGCAGGTAAAGTGGTTGCTAAAGACTATATTGATGAGTCTACCGGCGAGCTGATCTGCGCAGCGAACATGGAGCTGAGCCTGGATCTGCTGGCTAAGCTGAGCCAGTCTGGTCACAAGCGTATCGAAACGCTGTTCACCAACGATCTGGATCACGGCCCATATATCTCTGAAACCTTACGTGTCGACCCAACTAACGACCGTCTGAGCGCACTGGTAGAAATCTACCGTATGATGCGCCCTGGCGAGCCGCCGACTCGTGAAGCAGCTGAAAGCCTGTTTGAGAACCTGTTCTTCTCCGAAGACCGCTATGACCTGTCTGCGGTTGGTCGTATGAAGTTCAACCGTTCTCTGCTGCGCGAAGAAATCGAAGGTTCCGGTATCCTGAGCAAAGACGACATCATTGATGTTATGAAAAAGCTCATCGATATCCGTAACGGTAAAGGCGAAGTCGATGATATCGACCACCTCGGCAACCGTCGTATCCGTTCCGTTGGCGAAATGGCGGAAAACCAGTTCCGCGTTGGCCTGGTACGTGTAGAGCGTGCGGTGAAAGAGCGTCTGTCTCTGGGCGATCTGGATACCCTGATGCCTCAGGATATGATCAACGCCAAGCCGATTTCCGCAGCAGTGAAAGAGTTCTTCGGTTCCAGCCAGCTGTCTCAGTTTATGGACCAGAACAACCCGCTGTCTGAGATTACGCACAAACGTCGTATCTCCGCACTCGGCCCAGGTGGTCTGACCCGTGAACGTGCTGGCTTTGAAGTTCGAGACGTACACCCGACGCACTACGGTCGCGTATGTCCAATCGAAACCCCTGAAGGTCCGAACATCGGTCTGATCAACTCCCTGTCCGTGTACGCACAGACTAACGAATACGGCTTCCTTGAGACTCCGTATCGTAAAGTGACCGACGGTGTTGTAACTGACGAAATTCACTACCTGTCTGCTATCGAAGAAGGCAACTACGTTATCGCCCAGGCGAACTCCAACCTGGATGAAGAAGGCCACTTCGTAGAAGATCTGGTAACTTGCCGTAGCAAAGGCGAATCCAGCTTGTTCAGCCGCGACCAGGTTGACTACATGGACGTATCCACCCAGCAGGTGGTATCCGTCGGTGCGTCCCTGATCCCGTTCCTTGAACACGATGACGCCAACCGTGCATTGATGGGTGCGAACATGCAACGTCAGGCCGTTCCGACTCTGCGCGCTGATAAGCCGCTGGTTGGTACGGGTATGGAACGTGCTGTTGCCGTTGACTCCGGTGTAACTGCGGTAGCTAAACGTGGTGGTGTCGTTCAGTACGTGGATGCTTCCCGTATCGTTATCAAAGTTAACGAAGACGAGATGTATCCGGGTGAAGCAGGTATCGACATCTACAACCTGACCAAATACACCCGTTCTAACCAGAACACCTGTATCAACCAGATGCCGTGTGTGTCTCTGGGGGAACCGGTAGAACGTGGCGACGTGCTGGCAGACGGTCCGTCCACCGACCTCGGTGAACTGGCCCTCGGTCAGAACATGCGCGTAGCGTTCATGCCGTGGAATGGTTACAACTTCGAAGACTCCATCCTCGTATCCGAGCGTGTTGTTCAGGAAGACCGTTTCACTACCATCCACATTCAGGAACTGGCGTGTGTGTCCCGTGACACCAAGCTGGGGCCAGAAGAGATCACCGCTGACATCCCGAACGTGGGTGAAGCTGCGCTCTCCAAACTGGATGAATCCGGTATCGTTTACATTGGTGCGGAAGTGACCGGTGGTGACATTCTGGTTGGTAAAGTAACGCCGAAAGGTGAAACTCAGCTGACGCCAGAAGAGAAACTGCTGCGTGCGATCTTCGGTGAGAAAGCGTCTGACGTTAAAGACTCTTCTCTGCGCGTACCAAACGGTGTCTCCGGTACGGTTATCGACGTTCAGGTCTTTACTCGCGATGGCGTAGAAAAAGACAAGCGTGCGCTGGAAATCGAAGAAATGCAGCTCAAACAGGCGAAGAAAGACCTGTCTGAAGAATTGCAGATCCTCGAAGCGGGTCTGTTCAGCCGTATCCGTGCTGTGCTGGTAGCCGGTGGCGTTGAAGCTGAGAAGCTCGACAAACTGCCGCGCGACCGCTGGCTGGAACTCGGCCTGACCGACGAAGAGAAACAAAATCAGCTGGAACAGCTGGCTGAGCAGTATGACGAACTGAAACACGAGTTCGAGAAGAAACTCGAAGCGAAACGCCGCAAAATCACCCAGGGCGACGATCTGGCACCGGGCGTGCTGAAAATCGTCAAGGTATATCTGGCGGTTAAACGCCGTATCCAGCCTGGTGACAAGATGGCAGGTCGTCACGGTAACAAGGGTGTAATTTCTAAGATCAACCCGATCGAAGATATGCCTTACGATGAAAACGGTACACCTGTAGACATCGTACTGAACCCGCTGGGCGTACCGTCTCGTATGAACATTGGTCAGATCCTCGAAACCCACCTGGGTATGGCTGCGAAAGGTATCGGCGACAAGATCAACGCCATGCTGAAACAGCAGCAAGAAGTCGCGAAACTGCGCGAATTCATCCAGCGTGCGTACGATCTGGGCGCTGACGTTCGTCAGAAAGTTGACCTGAGTACCTTCAGCGATGAAGAAGTTATGCGTCTGGCTGAAAACCTGCGCAAAGGTATGCCAATCGCAACGCCGGTGTTCGACGGTGCGAAAGAAGCAGAAATTAAAGAACTGCTGAAACTTGGCGACCTGCCGACTTCTGGTCAGATCCGCCTGTACGATGGTCGCACTGGTGAACAGTTCGAACGTCCGGTAACCGTTGGTTACATGTACATGCTGAAACTGAACCACCTGGTCGACGACAAGATGCACGCGCGTTCCACCGGTTCTTACAGCCTGGTTACTCAGCAGCCGCTGGGTGGTAAGGCGCAGTTCGGTGGTCAGCGCTTCGGGGAGATGGAAGTGTGGGCGCTGGAAGCATACGGCGCAGCATATACCCTGCAGGAAATGCTCACCGTTAAGTCTGATGACGTGAACGGTCGTACCAAGATGTATAAGAACATCGTGGACGGCAACCATCAGATGGAGCCGGGCATGCCAGAATCCTTCAACGTATTGTTGAAAGAGATTCGTTCGCTGGGTATCAACATCGAACTGGAAGACGAGTAATTCTCGCTCAAACAGGTCACTGCTGTCGGGGTAAAACCCGGCAGCGGATTGTGCTAACTCCGACGGGAGCAAATCCGTGAAAGATTTATTAAAGTTTCTGAAAGCGCAGACTAAAACCGAAGAGTTTGATGCGATCAAAATTGCTCTGGCTTCGCCAGACATGATCCGTTCATGGTCTTTCGGTGAAGTTAAAAAGCCGGAAACCATCAACTACCGTACGTTCAAACCAGAGCGTGACGGCCTTTTCTGCGCCCGTATCTTTGGGCCGGTAAAAGATTACGAGTGCCTGTGCGGTAAGTACAAGCGCCTGAAACACCGTGGCGTCATCTGTGAGAAGTGCGGCGTTGAAGTGACCCAGACTAAAGTACGCCGTGAGCGTATGGGCCACATCGAACTGGCTTCCCCGACTGCGCACATCTGGTTCCTGAAATCACTGCCGTCCCGTATCGGCCTGCTGCTCGATATGCCGCTGCGCGATATCGAACGCGTACTGTACTTCGAATCCTATGTGGTTATCGAAGGCGGTATGACCAACCTGGAACGCCAGCAGATCCTGACTGAAGAGCAGTATCTGGACGCGCTGGAAGAGTTCGGTGACGAATTCGACGCGAAAATGGGTGCGGAAGCAATCCAGGCTCTGCTGAAGAGCATGGATCTGGAGCAAGAGTGCGAACAGCTGCGTGAAGAGCTGAACGAAACCAACTCCGAAACCAAGCGTAAGAAGCTGACCAAGCGTATCAAACTGCTGGAAGCGTTCGTTCAGTCTGGTAACAAACCAGAGTGGATGATCCTGACCGTTCTGCCGGTATTGCCGCCAGATCTGCGTCCGCTGGTGCCGCTGGATGGTGGTCGTTTCGCGACTTCTGACCTGAACGATCTGTATCGTCGCGTCATTAACCGTAACAACCGTCTGAAACGTCTGCTGGATCTGGCCGCGCCGGACATCATCGTACGTAACGAAAAACGTATGCTGCAGGAAGCGGTAGACGCCCTGCTGGATAACGGTCGTCGCGGTCGTGCGATCACCGGTTCTAACAAGCGTCCTCTGAAATCTTTGGCCGACATGATCAAAGGTAAACAGGGTCGTTTCCGTCAGAACCTGCTCGGTAAGCGTGTTGACTACTCCGGTCGTTCTGTAATCACCGTAGGTCCATACCTGCGTCTGCATCAGTGCGGTCTGCCGAAGAAAATGGCGCTGGAGCTGTTCAAACCGTTCATCTACGGCAAGCTGGAACTGCGTGGCCTCGCCACCACCATCAAAGCCGCTAAGAAAATGGTTGAGCGCGAAGAAGCTGTCGTTTGGGATATCCTGGACGAAGTTATCCGCGAACACCCGGTCCTGCTGAACCGTGCACCGACTCTACACCGTCTGGGTATCCAGGCATTTGAACCGGTACTGATCGAAGGTAAAGCTATCCAGCTGCACCCGCTGGTTTGTGCGGCCTATAACGCCGACTTCGATGGTGACCAGATGGCTGTTCACGTACCGCTGACGCTGGAAGCCCAGCTGGAAGCGCGTGCGCTGATGATGTCTACCAACAACATCCTGTCCCCGGCGAACGGCGAACCAATCATCGTTCCGTCTCAGGACGTTGTACTGGGTCTGTACTACATGACCCGTGACTGTGTTAACGCCAAAGGCGAAGGCATGGTGCTGACTGGCCCGAAAGAAGCAGAACGTCTGTATCGTTCTGGTCTGGCTTCTCTGCATGCGCGCGTTAAAGTGCGTATCACCGAGTATGAAAAAGATGCTAACGGTGAATTAGTGGCGAAAACCAGCCTGAAAGACACGACTGTTGGCCGTGCCATTCTGTGGATGATTGTACCGAAAGGTCTGCCTTACTCCATCGTCAACCAGGCGCTGGGTAAAAAAGCAATCTCCAAAATGCTGAACACCTGTTACCGCATTCTCGGTCTGAAACCGACCGTTATTTTTGCGGACCAGATCATGTATACCGGCTTTGCATATGCAGCGCGTTCTGGCGCATCTGTTGGTATCGATGACATGGTCATCCCGGAGAAGAAACATGAAATCATCTCCGAAGCAGAAGCAGAAGTTGCTGAAATTCAGGAGCAGTTCCAGTCTGGTCTGGTAACTGCGGGCGAACGCTACAACAAAGTTATCGATATCTGGGCTGCGGCGAACGATCGTGTATCCAAAGCGATGATGGATAACCTGCAAACTGAAACCGTGATTAACCGTGACGGTCAGGAAGAGAAGCAGGTTTCCTTCAACAGCATCTACATGATGGCCGACTCCGGTGCGCGTGGTTCTGCGGCACAGATTCGTCAGCTTGCTGGTATGCGTGGTCTGATGGCGAAGCCGGATGGCTCCATCATCGAAACGCCAATCACCGCGAACTTCCGTGAAGGTCTGAACGTACTCCAGTACTTCATCTCCACCCACGGTGCGCGTAAAGGTCTGGCGGATACCGCACTGAAAACGGCGAACTCCGGTTATCTGACGCGTCGTCTGGTTGACGTGGCGCAGGACCTGGTGGTTACCGAAGACGATTGTGGTACCCATGAAGGTATCATGATGACGCCGGTTATCGAGGGTGGTGATGTTAAAGAGCCGCTGCGCGATCGCGTTCTGGGTCGTGTGACCGCTGAAGACGTTCTGAAGCCGGGTACTGCTGATATCCTCGTTCCGCGCAACACGCTGCTGCACGAACAGTGGTGTGACCTGCTGGAAGAGAACTCTGTCGATGCGGTTAAAGTACGTTCTGTTGTATCTTGTGACACCGACTTTGGTGTATGTGCGCATTGCTACGGTCGTGACCTGGCGCGTGGCCACATCATCAACAAAGGTGAAGCAATTGGTGTTATCGCGGCACAGTCCATCGGTGAACCGGGTACACAGCTGACCATGCGTACGTTCCACATCGGTGGTGCGGCATCTCGTGCGGCTGCTGAATCCAGCATCCAGGTGAAAAACAAAGGTAGCATCAAGCTCAGCAACGTGAAGTCGGTTGTGAACTCCAGCGGTAAACTGGTTATCACTTCCCGTAACACCGAACTGAAACTGATCGACGAATTCGGTCGTACTAAAGAAAGCTACAAAGTACCTTACGGTGCGGTACTGGCGAAAGGCGATGGCGAACAGGTTGCTGGCGGCGAAACCGTTGCAAACTGGGATCCGCATACCATGCCAGTTATCACCGAAGTAAGCGGTTTTGTACGCTTTACTGACATGATCGACGGCCAGACCATTACGCGTCAGACCGACGAGTTGACCGGTCTGTCTTCGCTGGTGGTTCTGGATTCCGCAGAACGTACCGCAGGTGGTAAAGATCTGCGTCCGGCACTGAAAATCGTTGATGCTCAGGGTAACGACGTTCTGATCCCAGGTACCGATATGCCTGCGCAGTACTTCCTGCCGGGTAAAGCGATTGTTCAGCTGGAAGATGGCGTACAGATCAGCTCCGGTGACACCCTGGCGCGTATTCCGCAGGAATCCGGCGGTACCAAGGATATCACCGGTGGTCTGCCGCGCGTTGCGGACCTGTTCGAAGCACGTCGTCCGAAAGAGCCGGCAATCCTAGCTGAAATCAGCGGTATCGTTTCCTTCGGTAAAGAAACCAAAGGTAAACGTCGTCTGGTTATCACCCCGGTAGACGGTAGCGATCCGTACGAAGAGATGATTCCGAAATGGCGTCAGCTCAACGTGTTCGAAGGTGAACGTGTAGAACGTGGTGACGTAATTTCCGACGGTCCGGAAGCGCCGCACGACATTCTGCGTCTGCGTGGTGTTCATGCTGTGACTCGTTACATCGTTAACGAAGTACAGGACGTATACCGTCTGCAGGGCGTTAAGATTAACGATAAACACATCGAAGTTATCGTTCGTCAGATGCTGCGTAAAGCTACCATCGTTAACGCGGGCAGCTCCGACTTCCTGGAAGGCGAACAGGTTGAATACTCTCGCGTCAAGATCGCAAACCGCGAACTGGAAGCGAACGGCAAAGTGGGTGCAACTTACTCCCGCGATCTGCTGGGTATCACCAAAGCGTCTCTGGCAACCGAGTCCTTCATCTCCGCGGCATCGTTCCAGGAGACCACTCGCGTGCTGACCGAAGCAGCCGTTGCGGGCAAACGTGACGAACTGCGCGGCCTGAAAGAGAACGTTATCGTGGGTCGTCTGATCCCGGCGGGTACCGGTTACGCGTACCACCAGGATCGTATGCGTCGCCGTGCTGCGGGTGAAGCTCCGGCTGCACCGCAGGTGACTGCAGAAGACGCATCTGCCAGCCTGGCAGAACTGCTGAACGCAGGTCTGGGCGGTTCTGATAACGAGTAATAGCTCTTCTTAAGAAATAAGCCAGTCAGAGATCATACTGACTGGCTTTTTTTTTCACTCCGTTTACGATTGAAAGCGCTTTCTCACGCATTTTTCGAGTTTCTTCTTTCACTATAATATTCCCCACTCGCCAGCCCTATCCCATTGAATAAAATTACCTTTCCAAAAAAAATTCCCGTTTGTTTTTGTTTTCGTGATGGTAGTGTGAAAGGATTCATGGAATCAGAAAATTACAAAAGATATAAACGTTACGTGAGGTGAAATCATGTTTGGAAAAGAAAGACAACGTCAAATATTGGCATATTTGAATAAACATGGTAAGCGGCTCGTCAGAACCGTATTGATATTTACTGAGAGCTCAGATCAACTTTCCAGGG
>NZ_PTRE01000122.1 GCF_002965065.1 Escherichia sp. MOD1-EC7003 | reverse complement strand
TGAATTAGCTCGATTTGGTAGGCCGGATAAGGCGTTTACGCCGCATCCGGCGGTTATATGACGATGCCTGATGCGACGCTGGCGCGTCTTATCATGCCGACATGGCATCTGCAATATATTGAATTCGCTCGATTTGGTAGGCCGGATAAGGCGTTTACGCCGCATCCGGCGGTTATATGACGATGCCTGATGCGACGCTGACGCGTCTTATCATGCCGACATGGCACCTGCAATATATTGAATTAGCTCGATTTGGTAGGCCGGATAAGGCGTTTACGCCGCATCCGGCGGTTATATGACGATGCCTGATGCGACGCTGGCGCGTCTTATCATGCCTACATGACACCTGCAATATATTGGATTAGCTCGATTTGGTAGGCCGGATAAGGCGTTTACGCCGCATCCGGCGGTTATATGACGATACCTGATGCGACGCTGGCGCGTCTTATCATGCCAACATGGCACCTGCAATATATTGAATTAGCTCGATTTGGTAGGCCGGATAAGGCGTTTACGCCGCATCCGGCGGTTATATGACGATGCCTGGTGCGACGCTGGCGCGTCTTATCATGCCGACATGGCACCTGCAATATATTGGATTAGCTCGATTTGGTAGGCCGGATAAGGCGTTTACGCCGCATCCGGCGGTTATATGACGATGCCTGATGCGACGCTGGCGCGTCTTATCATGCCGACATGGTATCTGCAATATATTGAATTCGCTCGATTTGGTAGGCCGGATAAGGTGTTTACGTCGCATCCGGCGGTTATATGACGATGCCTGATGCGACGCTGGCGCGTCTTATCAGGCCTACAAACCTGCACAGCATCGCATTTCAACGGAAAATCAATACAACAACGCATACAGCTGGCGGCGATACTTCGACGCCAGTGCATCACCCGTACCCAGAGCAGCGAGGATCTCCTGGAACGTTTTACGCGTCTGACCGTCTGCGGCGGTGAGATCTTTACGCAGATGCCCGAACAGCAACTCCAGCGCCTCTTCATTACGCCCAACCTGATGCAGTTGCAGCGCCAGTTGCGTCGCCAGTGCGGCATCTTCTGGATTCTCTGCCACCTGCTGTTGCAACTGTTGAATTTCCGGCGTATCTGCCGCCTGCTTCAACAGTTCGATTTGCGCCACCAGCCCCTGGTAGCGGGTATCCTGATCCTGCAACGGAATGGTTTTCAGCACGGATTCTGCATCTTCAGAACGGTTCAGCGCAATCAGCGTTTCTGCTAACAGCAGGCCGATCTCCCCATTCTGATTCGACAACTGCCAGGCGTCTTTCAGCAATGGCAGGGCATCGGTGTAATTGCCTTCCTGCATCAGTTGCATCGCCTGCTGCGCTTTCAGTTCTTCTTCGCGCGGCAGCACTTTATCCAGTAGGGCGCGGATCGCCTCTTCCGGTTGCGGTCCCTGGAAGCCGTCTACCGGTTGCCCGTTCTGGAACAGATACACGGTCGGAATCGCGCGCAGACCAAACTGCGCGGCAATCATCTGCTCCGCGTCGCAGTCCAGCTTCGCCAGAATAAATTTCTCGTTGTACTGCGCCGCAAGACTTTCCAGTATCGGGGTTAACTGCAAACAGTGCTGGCTACGTTCAGACCAAAAATAGAACAGCACCGGTGTGGTCATCGACTGTTCAAGAACCTGTTGCAGGTTAGATTCGTTAATGTTGACAATATTTTCTACGGACATGGAGTCGCTCTCTGTTGTCGATATTTTCTTTGACATGGGGGCTTAAGCGCGCGCTTCAACTCACCCCTGCAATATTTTGTCCATCATACGCCCCGGCAGCAGGCGCTTGAGTACCATTACCGCCCAGGTCACCAGCGTTACCGGATAGCGCATCTTCGGCTTCTCGCTAATAAAAGCATGGCGCACTTTGTCGACCACCGCTTCCGGCCCCAACGTAAAGCGGGCAGCGATGCCGGGATTCTCGACCGGTTTATCACTTTGGGTCTGGTTTACGTTGTCGGTAAAGCGAGTGCGAATAGGACCGGGTTCGATCAGGCTAACTTTAATTCCACTGTGGCGTAGCTCCATGCGCAGTGCGTCTGACCATGCTTCCAGCGCATATTTACTGGCCGCGTAAGCGCCGCGCCCCGGCGTGGAGATTAATCCCATCACCGATGAGGTCATCACAATACGCCCTTCACCGTGCGGCAACATAGCCGGTAACAGGCGCATGGTGAGCTGGTGTGCGCCGAAAAAGTTGGCAGAAAACTGCTGTTCCATCTGCGCACGGCTGATGGTTGAAAGGGGGCCATACATGCCGAATCCGGCATTGTTAAAGATCCCATACAGACAATTATCGGTCAGGGCGATCACTGCGTCGGCTGCGCGATCAACACTTTCTGGCGAATCCAGATCGATCAACACACCGGTGAATCCCATGCTGTTCATGCGCTCAACATCATCCGGTTTCCGGCAACCTGCCAGCACATGAAAACCCTGGCGTTTTAATTCGAGCGCGCTTTCCAGGCCAATTCCACTGGAACATCCGGTAATTAAGACCGATTTTTGCATAACTTTACCTGTCAGGATCTCCGTTGCTTTATAAGTCATGATTTACTAAAGGCTGCAACTGCTTCGCCATCCAGTCGGCAATAAACGGCTGGGCGTCGCGGTTGGGATGAATACCGTCATCCTGCATCCATTGTGGCTTGAGGTAGACCTCTTCCATAAAAAAGGGCAGCAGCGGAACATCAAACTCTTTGGCGAGTTTGGGGTAAATGGCACTAAAGGCTTCATTATAACGGCGACCATAGTTTGCAGGCAGACGTATTTGCATTAACAATGGTTCAGCGTTGGTGGCTTTGACATCCTGCAAAATCTGGCGCAGCGTTTGCTCGGTTTGTTGTGGCTGAAAACCACGCAAACCGTCATTGCCGCCCAGTTCAACCAGCACCCAGCGTGGCTGATGCTGTTTTAGCAGAGCCGGAAGGCGCGCCAGCCCTTGTTGCGAGGTGTCGCCGCTGATGCTGGCATTGACGACCGCTGTTTTACTCTGCCACTTATCATTCAATAAGGCAGGCCAGGCCGCGCTGGCAGACATTCGATACCCGGCGCTCAGGCTATCACCCAGAATCAATAACGTGTCCGCTGCGGCGGCACGGAAGGTTAACAGGACCAGGAACAGGAAGGGCAAATGCCAGCGGAAAACATTGTTGAAGTTCATCATCTTAAGAAGTCCGTCGGTCAGGGGGAGCATGAACTCTCCATCCTCACCGGAGTTGAGCTGGTTGTCAAACGTGGCGAGACCATCGCACTGGTGGGCGAGTCGGGATCGGGGAAATCAACATTAC
This sequence comes from Escherichia sp. MOD1-EC7003, assembly GCF_002965065.1. Classification (GTDB taxonomy): domain Bacteria; phylum Pseudomonadota; class Gammaproteobacteria; order Enterobacterales; family Enterobacteriaceae; genus Escherichia. The sequence continues at coordinate 4,118 of NZ_PTRE01000122.1, read as the reverse complement.
TGGCGATCCTCGCCGGGCTGGATGACGGCAGCAGTGGCGAAGTAAATCTGGTGGGACAACCGCTACATAATATGGATGAAGAAGTGCGGGCAACGTTACGCGCGAAGCACATAGGTTTTGTTTTTCAGTCATTTATGTTAATTCCTACCCTTAACGCGCTGGAAAACGTCGAGCTTCCGGCGTTGCTGCGCGGTGAGAGTAGCGCGGAAAGTCGTAACGGAGCAAAAGCGTTGCTCGAACAGTTAGGGCTGGGTAAACGTCTTGATCATCTTCCGGCACAGCTTTCCGGCGGCGAGCAGCAACGAGTGGCGCTGGCACGAGCCTTTAACGGTCGGCCTGATGTGCTGTTTGCTGATGAACCTACCGGCAACCTTGACCGCCAGACGGGTGATAAAATTGCCGATCTGCTCTTTTCCCTCAACCGTGAGCATGGCACCACGTTGATTATGGTGACCCACGACCTGCAACTGGCGGCACGCTGCGACCGCTGCTTACGGCTGGTGAACGGGCAGTTGCAGGAGGAAGCATGATTGCACGTTGGTTCTGGCGTGAATGGCGCTCGCCATCGCTATTAATTGTCTGGTTGGCGCTAAGCCTGGCGGTGGCCTGCGTGTTGGCACTGGGCAATATCAGTGATCGCATGGAGAAAGGTTTAAGCCAGCAAAGCCGTGAGTTTATGGCGGGCGATCGGGCGTTGCGCAGTTCGCGCGAAGTGCCGCAAGCGTGGCTGGAGGAAGCGCAAAAGCGCGGCCTGAAAGTTGGCAAGCAGCTGACTTTCGCCACTATGACCTTTGCAGGCGATACACCGCAACTGGCGAACGTCAAAGCGGTGGATGATATCTACCCGATGTATGGCGATCTGCAAACCAATCCCCCTGGCCTGAAACCGCAGTCGGGCAACGTATTGCTGGCCCCACGCCTGATGGCACTGCTTAACCTGAAAACGGGAGACACCATCGACGTGGGTGATGCCACGTTGCGGATTGCCGGAGAAGTAATTCAGGAGCCGGACTCTGGTTTTAACCCCTTCCAGATGGCCCCGCGTCTGATGATGAATCTGGCAGATGTCGATAAAACCGGGGCCGTGCAGCCGGGGAGCCGGGTCACCTGGCGCTATAAATTCGGTGGCAGCGAGAATCAACTCGACGGCTATGAGAAATGGCTGTTACCCCAGCTTAAACCCGAACAACGTTGGTACGGTCTGGAACAGGACGAAGGCGCGCTGGGGCGATCGATGGAACGCTCGCAGCAGTTCCTGCTGCTTTCGGCGCTTCTGACCTTGCTGCTGGCCGTGGCAGCGGTGGCGGTGGCGATGAATCATTACTGTCGCAGTCGCTACGATCTGGTGGCGATCCTCAAAACGCTGGGGGCAGGGCGAGCGCAACTGCGTAGGCTAATCGTCGGTCAGTGGTTGATGGTGCTGGTGCTTTCAGCCGTCACCGGCGGGGCGATAGGCCTGTTGTTCGAAAACGTGTTGATGGTGTTGCTCAAGCCCGTTCTGCCTGCCGCTCTACCACCTGCCAGCCTCTGGCCGTGGCTGTGGGCGCTTGGCACTATGACGGTCATCTCGCTGCTGGTGGGGCTAAGACCGTACCGCCTGTTGCTGGCAACGCAGCCTTTACGCGTGTTACGTAATGATGTGGTAGCGAACGTCTGGCCGCTGAAGTTTTATCTGCCGATTGTCAGTGTGGTGGTTGTGCTGCTGCTCGCTGGACTGATGGGCGGCAGTATGCTGCTCTGGGCGGTGCTGGCGGGTGCGGTAGTACTGGCTTTGTTGTGCGGTGTGCTGGGCTGGATGCTGCTGAATGTTCTTCGTCGCATGACGCTTAAATCGCTACCTCTGCGTCTGGCGGTCAGCCGCCTGTTACGTCAGCCGTGGTCAACGTTAAGCCAGCTTTCGGCATTTTCGCTCTCCTTTATGCTGTTGGCACTGCTGCTGGTGTTGCGTGGCGATCTGCTCGACCGCTGGCAACAGCAGCTACCGCCAGAAAGCCCGAACTACTTTTTAATCAACATCGCCACAGAACAGGTTACACCGTTAAAAGCGTTCCTCGCGGAACATCAGATAGTCCCGGAATCGTTTTATCCGGTGGTGCGGGCGCGGCTGACGGCGATTAACGGCAAGCCGACAGAAGGTAATGAAGATGAGGCGCTCAACCGCGAACTCAATCTCACCTGGCAAAATACGCGGCCCGATCATAATCCGATTATCGCTGGTAACTGGCCGCCAAAAGCTGATGAAGTGTCGATGGAAGAGGGGCTGGCGAAACGGTTGAACGTTGGGCTGGGTGATAGCGTCACCTTTATGGGCGATACTCAGGAGTTCCGTGCCAAAGTGACCAGCCTGCGCAAAGTGGACTGGGAAAGTCTGCGGCCTAATTTCTATTTTATTTTCCCGGAAGGGGCATTGGACGGGCAGCCGCAGAGCTGGCTTACCAGTTTCCGCTGGGAGAACGGCAACGGCATGTTGACGCAACTCAACCGCCAGTTCCCGACCATTAGCTTGTTAGACATTGGCGCGATTTTAAAACAGGTCGGCCAGGTGCTGGAGCAGGTAAGTCGGGCGCTGGAAGTGATGGTGGTGCTGGTCACCGCCTGCGGTATGTTGCTGTTGCTGGCACAGGTGCAGGTGGGAATGCGCCAGCGTCATCAGGAGCTGGTGGTGTGGCGTACACTCGGCGCGGGGAAAAAACTGTTGCGCACGACATTGTGGTGTGAGTTCGCCATGCTTGGGTTTGTTTCCGGTCTGGTGGCCGCAATTGGTGCGGAAACGGCGCTGGCGGTGCTGCAATCGAAAGTGTTTGATTTCCCGTGGGAGCCAGACTGGCGACTGTGGATTGTGCTGCCGTGTAGTGGTGCGCTACTGCTGTCGCTTTGCGGCGGCTGGCTGGGCGCACGACTGGTTAAGGGGAAGGCGCTGTTCAGGCAGTTCGCGGGGTGATGTGATAAAGCCGTTTATTTCTACCAGGTAGATAAACGGCTTTTTTATTAGCGCATCGCGTAATTAAAAAATTATATTGGTAATTTATAAAAACTTGTTATGCCCAAGCATCAATTAATATATATTGACAAATGAGATGTTTATTAAGTTTATGTTATATAATTAAAATCTATGGAATGGGTATAATCATATGGGTGACATTATATATTTACGCATTACAGGGGAACAGCAGGGTAATATTTCGTCAGAAGAACTACTCGTTGTAGGAAAATAATTTACACTGCTCTTCCAACTGGAATACCGTCGATTATCGATTAAAAAATAAGGTTTCTGCTGAAGTATCAGCGTTTAAGACGTTTAGTTTTGTTAATCGGCCGGATGAAAATTGGATCAGAACTATATACGATATGCAAGGGAGTAAACAAAATGGAATTTAATATAAAGTTAATATTTGTTTTTATTATGTGTATGATTCTTAATTTTAACGTAGCAGCGAAAGAAAAAATATCGTTGCTTGCACCCTATGATGAATGGTATTTCAATTTTTTCTACCCTAATTCCTTGCCAGCAGAAGTCACCTATGTGGAATTATTAGATACCGATGGCATCTATTATCAGTTCAGAACGCTGGATGGCACTATCCCTGTCTCAACAACAATAGGACAATGGCAGGAAAATCTTAGTGGTGGAATGACGGCATTCAATAAAGCCAAAAACCCCCCTATGTCTATCCATTTTTGCTGGGATTCACTGATTGATAAAAAAGTGTATGAAACCTGGATAACGCTGGCGGGAGAAGTCTGGAAATTGATGCTCACACCTTATTCACCACCTGGCGGTGGCAGTGAAAAGTATTATCTGCGGTATCTGTTAATCGGTCTGGCTCCGGAAGGAAAAGTACGGGTATGGCTGGAGAAACATGACAAACCCAATATTCGCCGTAAGCGTACAGCCTGAACCGTCTGGTCAGAATCTGACGAATTAGACAAAGTGGTGTCCACCAAATAAGTAGTGGGAACCAAAGTGTCAGATATGCAGAAAAATGTGACTCCCGGCAGGCGAAAAGGCTGCCCTAATTATCCTCCCGAATTTAAACAGCAGCTCGTTGCTGCCTCCTGTGAACCCGGGATATCCATCTCAAAACTTGCTCTTGAAAATGGCATTAACGCCAATCTGT
>NZ_PTRE01000121.1 GCF_002965065.1 Escherichia sp. MOD1-EC7003 | reverse complement strand
ACGGGCGGTTTGTTCTATGGGCGGCGCGGAACATTAACCCATTTCCCCTTACAAGAAGCGATGTGCGAACTGGAGGGTGGCGCGGGCTGCGTGTTGTTCCCCTGTGGGGCAGCGGCGGTTGCTAACGCCATTCTTGTTTTTGTCGAACAGGGAGATCATGTGTTGATGACCAACACCGCCTATGAACCGAGTCAGGATTTCTGTAGCAAAATCCTCAGCAAACTGGGCGTAACGACATCGTGGTTTGATCCTCTGATTGGCGCGGATATTGTTAAACATGTGCAGCCGAACACTAAAATCGTGTTTCTGGAATCCCCAGGCTCCATCACCATGGAAGTCCACGACGTTCCGGCGATTGTTGCCGCCGTGCGCAATGTGGTGCCGGATGCCATCATTATGATCGACAACACCTGGGCGGCCGGTGTGCTGTTTAAGGCGCTGGATTTTGGCATCGATGTGTCTATTCAGGCCGCCACCAAATATCTGGTTGGGCATTCAGATGCGATGATTGGCACAGCCGTATGCAATGCCCGTTGCTGGGAGCAACTGCGGGAGAATGCCTATCTGATGGGCCAGATGGTCGATGCCGATACCGCCTATATAACCAGCCGTGGCCTGCGCACTTTAGGTGTGCGTTTGCGTCAACATCATGAAAGTAGCCTGAAAGTGGCTGAATGGCTGGCAGAACATCCGCAAGTAGAGCGAGTTAACCACCCTGCTCTGCCTGGCAGTAAAGGCCACGAATTCTGGAAACGAGACTTTACAGGCAGCAGTGGACTATTTTCCTTTGTGCTTAAGAAAAAACTCAATGATGAAGAGCTGGCGAACTATCTGAATAACTTCAGTTTATTCAGCATGGCCTACTCGTGGGGCGGGTTTGAGTCGTTGATCCTTGCAAATCAACCAGAACATATCGCCGCCATTCGCCCGCAAGGCGAGATCGATTTTCGCGGGACCTTGATTCGCTTGCATATTGGTCTGGAAGATGTCGACGATCTGATTGCCGATCTGGACGCCGGTTTTGCGCGAATTGTATAACATTGCCACTTTTGGACAATTTTGCAGACATTTAATTGTGAAAAGTCTTAAATTGTTGCGTCCGGGATCAAGGCGTCCCGGGCGATTCAGGAGTACAATAGGCAGTTAAAGGCTTAAACGCTGTTCCACAGGAAAGTCCATGGCTGTTATTCAAGATATCATCGCTGCGCTTTGGCAACACGACTTTGCCGCGCTGGCGGACCCTCATATTGTTAGCGTTGTTTACTTTGTCATGTTTGCCACGCTGTTTTTAGAAAACGGCCTGCTGCCCGCCTCATTTTTGCCCGGCGACAGCTTGTTGATACTGGCAGGTGCATTGATTGCCCAGGGGGTTATGGATTTTCTGCCAACGATTGCGATTCTGACCGCCGCAGCAAGTTTGGGCTGCTGGTTAAGTTATATTCAGGGGCGCTGGTTAGGCAATACCAAAACCGTGAAAGGCTGGCTGGAACAGCTTCCGGCCAAATATCACCAACGCGCTACCTGCATGTTTGACCGCCACGGTCTGCTGGCGCTGCTGGCTGGACGTTTTCTTGCATTTGTCCGTACGCTGCTGCCAACCATGGCGGGTATTTCCGGTCTGCCAAACCCCCGCTTCCAGTTTTTCAACTGGTTAAGCGGATTGCTGTGGGTCAGCGTGGTAACCAGTTTCGGCTACGCCTTGAGCATGATTCCGTTCGTTAAACGCCATGAAGATCAGGTGATGACGTTCCTGATGATCCTGCCGATTGCCTTGTTAACCGCTGGCTTGTTAGGCACGCTGTTTGTGGTGATTAAAAAAAAATACTGTAACGCCTGACGATTTTCCCCGTTCCCGGTTGCTGTACCGGGAACGCATTTAACTCCCCTGCATCGCCCGCATTCTTGCCGCATCTTCCCCCGGCGTCACACCGAAGTAACGTTTAAACTCACGGCTAAATTGCGATGCGCTTTCGTAGCCAACCCGCATCGCCGCCGCGCTGGCCTTCATGCCGTCGTGGATGATCATCATCCGCGCCTTATGCAGACGATAATTCTTCAAATACTGCAACGGCGAGGTGCTGGTGACAGACTTAAAATTATGGTGGAACGCCGATACACTCATATTGGCTTCTGCCGCCAGTTGCTCGACGCTCAGGTTTTCGGTGTATTTATTTTCAATTCGTTTTAACACACGGCTAATCAGGCTGAAGTGAGTCTGGCGACTGACCAGCGCCAGTAACGCGCCACCGCGAGGTCCGGTCAGCACGTAGTACAGAATTTCGCGGATGATCTGTTTGCCGAGAATACGCGCATCCAGCGGTCGCTCCATCACGTCCAGTAGCCGCTCCGCTGCGCATAAAATCTCTTCTGATAACGTGGCAGAGTTAATCCCGCTGGCTGCCATCGACGGCTGGAAATGCTCATCTTCGCCAATGTCCATCAACAGCTCTTGTAACTGCAAAATATCGACATTGAGACGCAAGCCTGCCAGCGGCACCTCTGACGTGGCATAGGTTTCGCACTCAAACGGCAACGGCACCGTCAGCAGCAGGTATTCATTGGCATCATAACGAAACACGCGTTCATTGATATAACCGATTTTATGCCCGGAAAAGAGAATTATGATGCCAGGCTCGTACATCACCGGTGTACGTGCGAAAGGCGTCTCGCCATACAATAAACGCACGTTGGGCAACAGCGCTGACAAACTATTTTCTTTATTTTTCAGTTTATTAACTTTCCCCGCCAGCAAGCGGCAAATCTCTTTACGTTTCATATCGCGTAATTTCTTAGGAATAATGCGGCAATTTGATTGTGCGCAATTTTGTAGCATTTCTCCAGCACTCTGGAGAAATAGGCAAGACATTGACAGAAATGAGCATTGAGAGCTACGGCGCTGGCGACCACAATGAAAAACATCAGGCAGACCGATCTCTGCCCTCATATTGACCCAGCAAAGGGAGCAAGTAATGAACAATTTTAATCTGCACACCCCAACCCGCATTCTGTTTGGTCAAGGCGCAATCGCTGGTTTACGCGAACAAATTCCTCACGATGCACGCGTATTGATTACCTACGGTGGCGGCAGCGTGAAAAAAACCGGTGTTCTCGATCAAGTTCTGGATGCCCTGAAAGGCATGGACGTGCTGGAATTTGGCGGTATTGAGCCAAACCCGGCTTATGAAACGCTGATGAACGCCGTGAAACTGGTTCGCGAACAGAAAGTAACTTTCCTGCTGGCGGTTGGCGGCGGTTCCGTACTGGACGGCACCAAATTTATCGCCGCTGCGGCTAACTATCCGGAAAATATCGATCCGTGGCACATTCTGCAAACGGGCGGTAAAGAGATTAAAAGCGCCATCCCGATGGGCTGTGTGCTGACGCTGCCAGCAACCGGTTCAGAATCCAACGCAGGCGCGGTGATCTCCCGTAAAACCACAGGCGACAAGCAGGCGTTCCATTCTGCCCATGTTCAGCCTGTATTTGCCGTGCTCGATCCGGTTTATACCTACACCCTGCCGCCGCGTCAGGTGGCTAACGGCGTAGTGGACGCCTTTGTGCACACCGTGGAACAGTATGTTACCAAACCGGTTGATGGCAAAATTCAGGACCGTTTCGCAGAAGGCATTTTGCTGACGCTAATCGAAGATGGTCCGAAAGCCCTGAAAGAGCCAGAAAACTACGATGTGCGCGCCAACGTCATGTGGGCGGCAACTCAGGCGCTGAACGGTTTGATTGGCGCTGGCGTACCGCAGGACTGGGCAACGCATATGCTGGGCCACGAACTGACTGCGATGCATGGTCTGGATCACGCGCAAACGCTGGCTATCGTCCTGCCTGCACTGTGGAATGAAAAACGCGACACCAAGCGTGCCAAGCTGTTGCAATATGCTGAACGCGTCTGGAACATCACTGAAGGTTCCGACGATGAGCGTATTGACGCCGCGATTGCCGCAACCCGCAATTTCTTTGAGCAATTAGGCGTGCCAACCCACCTCTCCGACTACGGTCTGGACGGCAGCTCCATCCCGGCTTTGCTGAAAAAACTGGAAGAGCACGGTATGACCCAACTGGGCGAAAATCATGACATTACGCTGGATGTCAGCCGCCGTATATACGAAGCCGCCCGCTAAGCTTTTTACGCCTCAAACTTTCGTTTTCGGGCATTTCGTCCAGACTTAAGTTCACAACACCTCACCGGAGCCTGCTCCGGTGAGTTCATATAAAGGAGGAACGTATGGCTAATCCAACCGTTATTAAGCTACAGGATGGCAATGTTATGCCCCAGTTGGGACTGGGCGTCTGGCAAGCAAGTAATGAGGAGGTCATCACTGCCATTCAAAAAGCATTAGAAGTGGGTTATCGCTCGATTGATACCGCCGCAGCCTATAAGAACGAAGAGGGTGTCGGCAAAGCCCTGAAAAATACCTCAGTTAACAGAGAAGAACTGTTCATCACCACTAAACTGTGGAACGACGACCACAAGCGCCCTCGTGAAGCCCTGCTAGACAGCCTGAAAAAATTACAGCTTGATTATGTCGACCTCTACTTAATGCACTGGCCCGTTCCCGCTATCGACCATTATGTCGAAGCATGGAAAGGCATGATCGAATTGCAAAAAGAGGGCTTAATCAAAAGCATCGGTGTGTGCAACTTCCAGATCCACCACCTGCAACGCCTGATTGATGAAACAGGTGTGATGCCGGTGATAAACCAGATCGAACTTCACCCTCTGATGCAACAACGCCAGCTACATGCCTGGAACGCGACACACAAAATCCAGACCGAATCCTGGAGCCCACTAGCTCAGGGAGGGAAAGGCGTTTTCGATCAGAAAGTCATTCGCGATCTGGCAGATAAATACGGCAAAACCCCGGCGCAGATTGTTATCCGCTGGCATCTGGATAGCGGCCTGGTGGTGATCCCGAAATCGGTCACACCTTCACGTATTGCTGAAAACTTTGATGTCTGGGATTTCCGTCTCGATAAAGACGAACTTGGTGAAATCGCCAAACTCGATCAGGGCAAACGCCTCGGCCCCGATCCTGACCAGTTCGGCGGCTAACGCACCAATTCTCCCGGTGGCGGTAATGTTCCGCTACCGGACTTTTCAGAAATCATTTATTCCCCTCGCGTCCCGCCCGTTGTTACTCTTCCTTGTTCAGAAACGTCAAATATAAGGGCAGCATCATGCAGAGCCGGAAGCTCTTAAAGAAACAACTCATCTACATCCGGGATGAACGTAACGGAGAGGTGAAAAACAGATGAAAATAATACTTCTGTTTTTAGCAGCTCTGGCCAGTTTTACCGTACATGCACAGCCTCCCTCACAGACCGTAGAACAAACCGTCCGACAGATTTATCAGAACTATAAATCAGATGCCAGTACGCCTTATTTCGGTGAAGCCGGAGAGCAGTCGATAACTTCTGCGCGTATTCAACAAGCACTTACCCTGAACGACAATCTTACGCTGCCGGGCGATGTTGGCTGGCTGGATTATGATCCGGTTTGTGATTGTCAGGATTTTGGCGAGCTGGTGTTAGAAAGCGTAGCGATAACCCAAACTGACGCCGATCATGCCGATGTCGTTGTGCGCTTTCGTATCTTTAAAGACGATAAAGAAAAGACCACGCAGACACTGAAAATGGTGGCAGAAAATGGTCGTTGGGTCATTGATGATATTGTCAGCAACCATGGCAGCGTCTGGCAAGCAGTTAACAGCGAGAATGAAAAAACGCTGGCAGCTTTAGCTTCATTGCAAAAAGAACAGCCAGAAGCCTTTGTTGCCGAACTCTTTGAACATATTGCTGATTATAGCTGGCCGTGGACGTGGGTGGTTTCCGACGCTTACCGCCAGGCGGTCAATGCCTTATATAAAACCACCTTCAAGACTGCCAACAATCCCGATGAAGATATGCAGATAGAACGGCAATTTATTTACGACAATCCTATCTGTTTTGGCGAAGAGTCGCTATTTTCACGCGTTGACGAAATTCGTGTCCTGGAGAAAACCGCCGATTCTGCCCGTATTCAGGTTCGTTTTACGCTGACCAATGGCAACAACGAAGAGCAAGAATTGATTTTACAACGGCGCGATGGCAAGTGGGAAATCGCTGATTTTATCCGCCCAAACAGCGGCAGCCTACTTAAACAGATTGAGGCGAAAACCGCCGCCAGATTAAAGCAATGAGCTGAATAATTAATACCAAATAAAGGAAACTGGAAATGAATAATCAACTGTTACTATTCTCTCTAATATTCATACTCACAGGCTGCGTCAATGAGCAAAAAGTCAATCAACTGGCGGGCAATGTGCAAACTCTGAATGCAAAAATAGCCCGACTTGAGCAGGATATTAAAGCATTACGTCCACAAATCTATGCCGCAAAATCCGAAGCTAACAGAGCCAATACGCGTCTTGATGCTCAGGACTATTTTGATTGCCTGCGCTGCTTGCGTATGTACGCAGAATGAAAAAAAATCCCCGGCAGCGTGTCAGTTGCCGGGTTAGAGGCTGTTTGCTAAGAAAAAGAGGACATGATTATGCGACGCCGGCACACCTGTTTCTTTATTCTGTTGTTCTGTGGCTTCAGCGGAAACGTGTTGTGCAAAGAATCGATTAATGAAGCGATAGAGCGTTTATATCAACCATTGACCAGTAATGGAGATATACCAATAACCGATGAATTCAGTCTCGATTTGCGTAGTAATATGAATGTTACTCCTGGCAAAATGACACCCTGGCTAAATAATAATCTTTTGTGTCGCTGTGTCGATGACACTTTCGTTTCTGCAGAAATAATCCAAAGCACACACCTAAATGGTGGCCGAACGCATGTACTGTTGCAGTTGGTTATTAAACAAAATAGCACCGATGTCCACCGGTTACTGGGGCTGGTGCTGGTTCGTGAAAATGGTAATCATCGTTGGCTAATAGAAGACATCGATGACGGTACTGAAATCCCCAACAGTCTACGGGCAGAAATACGCGAAGATACGCGAATGAAACGCAGAGCTGTAATTAATGAACCCTCGCGCGATCATTTTTCTCATTCGATATCAATGACGGCACTACTTGCCCAGCCAGAAAAATACCATTTGCAAAAGGTGGTTGTCGAAGGTGTCGGCAATATTGAGTTTGAAGGCAACACTATATATTTGAATAAAGAATCCTGGGAAAACTTTGTTCAAAATGATAGCGTGTGGTTGGATATTGATTTCCCAAACCCAGTCGTGACCTTAGCTCGTGCTCGTCAGCTAAATGGCGATTATGTCCGGATAGCTGGAGTATTTGATATGGATATACGAGGTCATTTTGGCATGTGGAGTGGGGGTATTACCGATATTACTTTGTATGAACGCGTCACGACCCGTAAAGAGTTTGCGCGCCACAGAGAACAAGAAATCAAAAAATTACAGGCGGAATCTGCTAAAAATAATATGGAAACGACGACAAAATGAAGGTAAGCGGCTCGTCAGAACCGTATTGATATTTACTGAGAGCTCAGATCAACTTTCCAGGG
>NZ_PTRE01000120.1 GCF_002965065.1 Escherichia sp. MOD1-EC7003 | reverse complement strand
CCCTGGAAAGTTGATCTGAGCTCTCAGTAAATATCAATACGGTTCTGACGAGCCGCTTACGATCAAGGCGGCAATCCACGTTGTTTTTAAAAACGGAGAGATCAATATGCAGATGCTCATGGGCGAGGGTGTAGCCGGTCGAGTCGATGGTCATAAAGAGTCACCCTGAAAGCGAAGGGAAGATAAAAAGGAACTGCCGTTTTGTGGCGGTGGAGCACGGAAAAATTCACACACGGTGGCGCCCACATCGGAGAGCGTGGGGCGAACACCAAGCTGAGTAGCAGTCAGCCCTTGCTGATAAACCAGCACCGGCACGACTTCACGGGTATGGTGGCTATGACCAATGGTCGGATCGTTACCGTGATCTGCCATCACGACCAGGCAATCATCCGGCAGCATCGCCTCAACAAGGCGGGCAAGGTTACGGTCAACCACCTGCAAACGTTCGGCATAACGTGCAACGTCTTCTGCATGCCCAGCGAGGTCGGTTTCCTGAATGTTGGTGCAAATAAACGCTGTCTGATGAGTGATAAATTCGTCGAGGGTGATATCCATAATCCGCTGGCTATCCACCAGGTTTTGCCAGCTCACGCCATAAGGATTGCTGACGATATCTGCCACCTTACCCACCAGCACGGTTGGCACGCCCGCTTCATACAGTTTTTGTGGCACCTGCACTTTTTCATCGACGCCATAGCCCATATGCACGACCTGGAAACCGTTGTCATAAGCGCCAGAACGCGGCGCATTGATGCCAATAAAGCGCCCTTCTTTACTTTCTGCGGCATCAAGAATGCGCTGACTGTCGGTTAACAGGCCGCCAAATGTAATGACCCGACCAACCTGTACCTGCTCACGCACGATACGACCAATTTTGATTGCGTCGCCAAAAGAGATCACAGAGAGATTGGCGGTGATGTTATAGACCTGGCCTAAATCTGCCTCGAGGTTATCCCCAATCGCAACCGACTGATTGACCCACAGAAATTGCAGATCATCGCCACGGCGCTCCACCTGCCAGCCAGCGGTAAGTAATGCTTGCTCAACACGGTCAATCACATCGCGAAAGGGCATCCGCAGCGGCGGTAATGGACGCGTGCCTAAAATCTCCTGATGCCCCATAAAGGTATCGCCACCTTCATGTTGCAGCTCTGCCACACCCCAGGTTGCGGAGTCTGATGGTTGCATATCGCCTGGTACATAACCTAATGCGTTGATTAGCCCCATTTTCTCCAGCGTTGGTAGCTGCAAATGCGGCAGCTGGCTCAGGATGTGACCACAGGTGTTCGCCCCGGAATCTTGCGGGCGCACCAACGTGACATCTTTCATTGCGCCTACGCCAAAGCTATCAATCACTACCACCACAAATCTCGCCATTACGCCTCCAGAGGGTTACCGAGGCTGTCATAACGCCCCACAATTTCTGCCGCGCCGCGCTGAATCCCCGACACCAGCACCACATCGCTGCGGGTGACAAAAATCTGCGTGCGAAAGCAGAGCACCACTGCACTGCTCACCGGATACTCGCCTGCCAGCGGCAGGGTGTAGTCGATACTGCTGTCATCCACGGAGTTGAGATATGTTTCAGTAATGCTTTGATTTTCTGGCGTAAACACCAGCGCATGCTGCGCGTGACCACGACGGTAATAACCGCCGCCGTAGCAGTAGCTGTCGCCACGAAAATGATGGGATATTTCGCTTAACCAGAGCATGGCTACGCGTTCAGGCTGGTCGCCCTGCTGGTTTGCTGGAATAGTCCCCGTCAGTGCATGACCTGGCTCGGCATGAGTCACACCGTATTGCGCCAGCAATGGCAGCGAAGTGCAGCTGGTCGCGGAAGGCGCGTTCAGTTGCTCAATCGCAATACCCGATTTCGCCAGTTGCTCCCGTGCTTGTACCAGCGTCTGAAGATTCGGTGTCGGCAAAACTTTCCCGGCAGCCTCATCCCAAAGCAGGCAAGGGAAATGGGTAAGTCCCGTTATATGTAGTCCGGGAAGTATTTGGATTTCAGCAACCACCTCGTGCAGCGAATGCTGTGCAAAACCGCTCTCCTGCCCTGGATAAAGAAAATCATCGTCGCTATAAACTTTGAGCAGCACAGACTGGACCCGCCCGGCCTTCACCGCTGCCGCAGAAACTTCCCGCGCTTTGTCGAGGGTAAACACGGTGATGACGTCGGTGCCCTGTTCAACGACGTCAGCAACCTGATGACAAGGGATTTGTACCAGATGCCCCTGATGCGCTACCGGCAAACCGGCGCGGCGCATGACTCTCGCCTCTTTGTAATCCACCGCCACAATGCCGCTGTAACCCAATGCCAGCAGTTTTTCTGCCAGCCACGGATTACGACCAAATTGTTTGGTCATCAGATACAGCTCAATGCCATAAAGCCGTGCCGTCTCAATAAGCCGCTTGCCGTTTTCCAGCACCTGATCTACGTCGATCACCCAGCTATCCGGGGCGATATTGCCCTGCTGCCACAAGCTTAGTGCGGTGGAAATCAGTGCCGGGTTCTGGCGTTTCAATGCTTCTACAAACATCTTATTGCCTCGTTTCTGTTCCTTGAATTAAATATTCATTTTTTTGAATATTTAGATTGTGCGACGTGGATTTACCAGGAGCTTCAAACTTCTTCGTTCGCGGCCATCCATAATCCATAAAGGTTGGCCAGCAAATAGCCTTCTTCACACGGGTTAATTTCCAGTGCGAATTCCTTCAACAACACCTGATGCAACTGCACAACGGCTTGCCAGTGGCTGGATTGCGCCAGCTCGGCCAGCAATTCGTCATCCAGTGGATCTATTTCTTCACCACGACGACTGCGCATGAGTGCACTCGCCATATGCGTCATCGCCATCGTCCCTTGCTCGCTGCGCACCGGCAGATGGCACTCTGTTTCCAGTACGTTGACGACCTGCATCATGCCTTTGCAGATGTCCTTATCAATAACGCCTGCCTCACAAAGCAAGTTGAGTCTGGTTTCCATATCAGATGCCTTTCGTTTAATAACTGGGTTCCTGTTCCCCACTCACCACTCGTTGTTGATGAGCAAGCAGGGCCTGTTTATCTACAACTGCACGCAGCAGTTGTTGCATCGGGTAATCATCGGCACGCGTCAGGACCACGGCTTCGGTGGCCTGTAAAAATCGCGGATCGTCTGTGAGCGGCGTCGCTTCTAATCCCAGCATGGTCAGTTCGTTTTCTGCCACCACGTTCCAGATAACCGCATCAACATCGCCTTTAACAATGCGTTGTAAACTTTCGTGATAAGAGAGACCGACTCGTTCCACATCACTATCGCCAAAAAAGACATCGGTCATGATTTTCTGATCTGCCGAACGGTTATCCAGCCCCACACGTTTCACATTTGCAGACTCGCCTTTACGGCAAATCAACTGGTGCTCGCCAACGTAGGTATGCGGCCCCAACTCCAGCGCGAGGCATAACCCTTTTTGCGTGAGATAACTTTCTGCCGCCAGTCGGGAAACCACCGCCATGTCATACACGCCGTTAAGCAAACACTCCACGCGAATATCCGCGCCGCGCATGTGCGCATAATAAAAAGGAATGCCATCAAACTGGGCTTTCAGACCACTTGCTAAGCCTTCGTACAAGCGGGTATAGGGCAAGGGCATGGCACATACCACGTTGTTGATATCCACATGACTCAACAATGCTTTGTTATCCATCTCGACGAGATAACTGCCATTACGCCCACGGCGTTCAATCCGTATCGCACCGCTTGATTCCAGCGTTTTCAACGCGGCCTGCGTCAGGCCAACGGATGAACGGCATTCAGTTGCCAGTTCATCTATGGTTTTCAGTCGATTACCGCACTTTTCACCCAACAAATAACGAGCCAGTGTCGTGATGACGACGCCTTCTTTTTTGATAAACGTTCGACGCATAATAAATTTTCAATAAAGTGAATATTTATATCTTCAGGAATTTGAAGATAAGGCGCAACAGCGAGATATGGAAACGGCGAGGCGCTTCACATTTTTTCGGATTATTGCAAAAAGAGGATGAAAAAACCGGGTTTCCCCGGTTTCAGATTGATGGCAAAAGCAAAATTGCCTGATGCGCTACGCTTATCAAGCCTACAAAGCGCAATGTGCCAGCAATAGTGAATTACGGCTTCGCCACAAAACCAATCGCTTCGTACACCGCTTTTAGCGTACGGGAAGCGTGTGCACTGGCTTTTTCTGCGCCGTCTTTCATTACCTGTTGCAGGAAGGCTTCGTCATTACGGAAATGGTGATAGCGTTCCTGCAATTCAGTCAACATACCGGAAACGGCATCAGCGACTTCACCTTTCAGATGACCATACATTTTGCCTTCGAACTGTTTTTCCAGTTCCGGGATGCTCTGACCAGTTACCGCAGAAAGGATATCCAGCAGGTTAGAAACGCCCGCTTTGTTCTGCACATCGTAGCGAACTACCGGTGGCTCGTCGGAGTCAGTAACCGCGCGTTTAATTTTCTTCACTACCGATTTCGGATCTTCCAGCAGACCGATAACGTTATTACGGTTATCGTCAGACTTAGACATCTTCTTGGTCGGCTCCAGCAGCGACATGACGCGCGCGCCAGATTTCGGAATAAACGGCTCCGGCACCTTAAAGATCTCGCCGTACAGTGCGTTGAAACGCTGAGCGATATCGCGGCTCAGTTCCAGGTGCTGTTTCTGGTCTTCACCCACCGGCACCAGGTTAGTTTGATACAGCAGGATGTCCGCTGCCATCAGCACCGGATAGTCAAACAGACCGGCGTTGATGTTCTCGGCATAACGCGCAGATTTATCTTTAAACTGCGTCATGCGGCTCAGTTCGCCGAAGTAGGTATAGCAGTTCAGTGCCCAGCCTAACTGCGCATGTTCCGGCACGTGGGACTGAACAAAAATGGTGCTTTTCTCAGGATCGATACCGCAAGCCAGGTACAACGCCAGCGTATCCAGCGTCGCTTTACGCAGCTTCTGCGCATCCTGGCGTACGGTGATCGCGTGTTGGTCAACGATACAGTAAATGCAATGGTAGTCATCCTGCATGTTTACCCACTGACGCAGCGCACCCATGTAGTTACCAATGGTCAATTCACCTGAGGGCTGTGCGCCACTAAAAACGATGGGCTTAGTCATTTTTCGATTCCTGATTTTCGCTATGCGGAAGCCCTAATGCGGGCAGAAGGTCATTTATAGACTGATAAATTACATCAGGCTGGCTAAGATCGATAGCCTCGCCGTAGTTATATCCATAGGTTAAGCCAACTGAAGGGCAACCGGCTGCTTTTGCTGCCTGAATATCATTGCGTGAGTCGCCGACAAACAGCATTTGTTGTGGGGCAATACCCATCCGTTCAGCCACCAGTAACAGCGGGTCCGGATGCGGTTTTTTGTTTTGCACATCATCACCACCAATCACCACGCTGAAGTATTTGGCAATATCTAAAGCTTCCAGCAACGGTGCGACGAATGGCGTCGGTTTGTTGGTAACCAGACCTAGCGGCAGGCCTTTAGCCTGCAATGCGCCAAGCGTATCGGCAACGTGCGGGAACAAAAACGTCCCCTCTTCGGCAACTTCGCCATAGTAGCGATCGAACAGTTTACGCAGAATACGTACCTGTTCTTCTGCCGGAATGTCGTCATCAACGGGCGGTTTACCCATTGTTTTACGCAGAGTCGCACGTTCCTGACGCGCCCAGGTCAATGCGCGCTCCATCAGAACATCGGCGCCGTTACCAATCCAGGTAATAACGCGTTCTTCACCTGCGACGGGCAACTCCAGCGCATACAGCGCCATATCTACCGCAGCAGCCAGACCAGGAGCACTGTCGACCAGCGTACCGTCGAGATCAAAAGCGACGCCGCGAATATCTTCAAACTTATTCATGACTTACCTTTGCCAGTTCACTGCGCATTTCATCAATGACTTTTTTGTAGTCTGGCTGGTCGAAGATTGCCGAACCGGCGACGAACATATCCGCGCCCGCCGCAGCGATTTCGCCAATGTTGTTCACCTTCACGCCACCGTCCACTTCCAGTCGAATGTCGAAGCCAGACTCGTCGATACGACGACGTACTTCGCGCAGTTTATCCAGTGTTTGAGGAATGAAAGACTGACCACCGAAACCAGGGTTGACGGACATCAACAGGATCACATCCAGCTTATCCATCACGTAATCCAGATAGCTCAGCGGTGTCGCAGGGTTAAATACCAGCCCCGCTTTACAGCCACTTTCTTTAATCAGTTGCAGCGTGCGGTCAACATGCTCGGAGGCTTCTGGATGAAAGGTAATGATGCTGGCACCAGCGGCAGCGAAATCAGGCACAATGCGATCGACCGGTTTCACCATCAGATGTACGTCGATAGGGGCGGTAATGCCGTAATTACGCAAGGATTTCAGCACCATTGGCCCAATCGTCAGATTGGGAACATAGTGGTTATCCATGACGTCAAAATGCACGACATCAGCGCCAGCTGCCAGGGCTTTTGCGGTATCTTCACCCAGGCGGGCAAAATCAGCCGACAGAATTGAGGGGGCAATCAAATACTGTTTCATCCGCTTCTCCTTGAGAATTATTTTTTCGCGGGTGAAACGACTCCTGGTTTGTACAAAGCCAGCAGTTCGTCCACCTTTTTACGTGTGCCGCCGTTGCTGCTTATACTGCGTCGAACTTTGACGACATGTAATTTTGCGCGCTGATACCACTCACGCGTTAACATCGTATCGTGATTGGAGATCAGCACAGGAATATGGCGATCAACCAGACCTTCGGCGATCTCTGCCAGATGCGCTTGTTGTTCAAGCGTAAAACTGTTTGTGTGATACGCCGTAAAGTTGGCGGTCGCAGACAGCGGCGCATAAGGTGGATCGCAATAGACGACGGATGCATCATCTGCGCGCGCCATGCTGTCGGCGTAAGACTCACAATAGAAAAAGGCATTCTGCGCTTTTTCAGCGAAGTGATACAACTCTGCTTCCGGGAAATAGGGTTTTTTGTAGCGGCCAAACGGCACGTTAAACTCACCACGCAGATTGTAACGACACAGGCCGTTGTAACCGTAGCGGTTCAAATATAAAAACAATACCGCCCGACGGAACGGGTCCTGGCTTTTGTTGAACTCTTCGCGGAACTGATAGTAAACCTCGGCGCAATTTGTTTCGGGAACAAACAGCTCACGTGCGGCCTGTACGTACTCATCAGTACGCATCTTCACAATGTTATAGAGGCTGATCAGGTCGCTATTAATATCGGCAAGGATATAACGAGAAAAGTCGGTGTTGAGAAACACCGACCCGGCACCTACAAAAGGCTCAACCAGACATTCGCCCTTAGGCAAATGCCGTTTAATATCATCAAGCAGGGGATACTTGCCCCCTGCCCACTTCAAAAAAGCGCGATTTTTTTTCATGCTGACTAACTAATTACACCTTCTCCGGCTGTGGAGAAAGCTCCGACAGCATCCAGCGCTTCAAGCCGTTCCCGCAACGGTAAACCATTGCGGGAAATAGCCTTGATTACTTCAGATCAGCCTGTACCTGGCGCAGCGGTTTCGCCCACGGTTTTTTGGCTTTGACATCTTCTGGCAATGTAGATACCGCTTTTTTCGCCTCTTCTTTCGAAGCGTACACGCCTGAAACCAGGACATACCACGGCTGACCATTACGCGTCGTTTCATAGACAACGTAGTTTTTCAGATTCTCTTTCTTCGCCCAACCGTTCAGGTTGTCGTAGTTAGAGGAACTGCTCAGCTGCAGAGTGTAATGGCTGGACGGTGCCGATTTCAACGAACCAACATTACCTGCGGTCTTCGGCCCAGCAGCGGGGGTTGCTGTGGTTTGCGCCGGAGATGCCGTCTGTACTGGGGCCGTAGTCGCCGTCTCTTTTGGTGCTGGCGTAGAAGTCGCAGCCGGAGCCTTCGTGCTCGCCACAGGAGCTGCTGGTTCAGTACGCTTCGGCGTCTGCGCTACTGGCTTCGGTTCCGTTTTCACGGTTGCTTGCGGTTTTTTCGGTTCAATCACAACCTGCTGACGAGCCGGACGCATAGTGGCCGGACGTTCAGCGGTTTGCATTTTCGCCGTGTCACGCGATGCATTGCCATTGCGAACAGGCGCGACAGTCGCGGGTTCGGTCGGCAGCGTGGAATTGACTGCCACATTGTTCAGCTGTTGCTGATTTTGTGGCTGAGTCAGCGCATTGCTCAGGTCACCCTGCACTTCAACACGTTGTTGACCATCCGTTGCCGCCGGGGTTTGCCCTTGAGTCGGCGTAGAAGAGATCGGCGGCAGAGAAACATCCTGCTGAGTATTTTCCGCAGACGTAGTTCCCGGCGCTGGCTGCACACCATTCGCCTGATCGGTCGCATTGCCAGTAAGATCAATACTCTTCTCGCCAGACGCAGTTTGATCGCTGGAAGAGGTCGAGGGGGCTTTTAGCGCAGAACCGATACCGATGATCAACAGCAGCAGAACCAGAATGCCGACGCCCATCATCATATACTGACGAGAGGCGGGTTTACTGGCTGCTTTTTTGCGCTTATGTGGACGACGCTCTACGCGCTCTTCATCCACGGTTTCATCTTCGGATTCGTCAATTTCTTCTTCGATTTCCGGTTCCTCATTGCGCTCTTTTTGCGCACGAGTCGGACGGCGATCGTCAGTGTCATCAAGTTCAATATCATCAAAATTGATCTGCGGTTCGCCACGTTCAGTACGCTCAGAACGTTCAGAAGATTGACGAGAACGACCAGTACGACGATCGCTGGGATCGGGTTTCAGCGCGTCTTCTGGTTTGAATTCATCCATTTAACACCCCACTAAAAGGTTAATGCTTACCACGTTGCAATTAACCTGAAGCTAATAGACCACTTAATAAGCGGCCTGACCTTTCTTGTTGTTACACTGATTGACAATCGGCAATAGCGTTAAGAACAAGCTCGTGCGAAACGCCGCTGCGAACTTCACTCTTACCAATTGCCAACGGAAGAATTAAGCGCATCTCTCCCGCAAGGACTTTCTTGTCACGCAGCATATGCGGTAAATACGCCTGCGCGGACATTTCGCGCGGCCCATTGACCGGTAACCCCGCCCGCGTGAGCAGGGTTATAATACGCTGCGTTTCGGCAGAACTAAACTGCCCGAGCCGTTCCGACGTCCGCGCCGCCATCACCATACCCGCAGCAACCGCTTCACCATGTAGCCAATTGCCATACCCCATTTCAGCTTCAATGGCATGACCAAAGGTGTGTCCCAGATTCAGTAAAGCACGTAACCCGGTTTCGCGCTCGTCGGCGGCGACAACTTCTGCTTTCAGCTCACAACAACGGCGAATACAGTACGCCATTGCCGGACCGTCCAGACGCAACAATGCATCCAGATTATCTTCCAGCCAGTTGAAAAACGCACCGTCAAGAATAATGCCGTATTTGATGACTTCTGCCAGCCCCGACGCTAACTCACGCGGGGGAAGCGTTTTCAGACAGTCGAGATCCACCACCACTGAAGCAGGCTGGTAGAACGCGCCAATCATGTTTTTACCGAGAGGATGGTTGACCGCGGTTTTGCCGCCAACGGAGGAATCGACCTGCGACAGTAACGTCGTCGGGACTTGAATGAAGCGTACACCGCGCTGATAACTCGCTGCCGCGAAGCCGGTCAGATCGCCCACTACGCCGCCGCCAAGCGCCACCAGCGTAGTATCGCGACCATGCGGCTTTTGTAACAACGCCGTAAAGACGGTATCGAGTACAGCCAGGCTTTTATACTGCTCGCCGTCAGGGAGGACAACGCTATCGACGTTAACACCCGCCTGTTCAAGTACGCCGCGGACCTTATCGAGATACAGAGGAGCCAGGGTTTCGTTGGTGACCAACATGACCTGCTCGCCCGATTTCAGCGGTAAGAATGAAGCTGGTTCATCAAACAAACCAGATGCGATGGTAATTGGGTAACTACGTTCCCCGAGAGTAACGACAATCCTCTCCATAACGCGACATCCACCTTAATTACTGTACCCGCAGACGAGTGTATATAAAGCCAGAATTAGTTGCTTTCCAACATGTGAATAATCTGGTTTGCGACCACTTTAGCGCTTTGATCATCAGTACGAATGGTCACGTCGGCAATCTCTTCATACAACGGATTGCGTTCATTGGCCAACGCTTCCAGAACTTCACGCGGCGGTGTTTCAACGTGCAGCAACGGGCGTTTTTTATCACGCTGCGTGCGTGCAAGTTGCTTTTCGATGGTCGTTTCAAGATAAACGACAACGCCACGAGCGGAAAGACGGTTACGCGTTTCGCGGGATTTCACAGAGCCGCCGCCAGTAGCCAGCACAATACCCTGTTTCTCGGTCAACTCATTGATGACCTTTTCTTCGCGCTCGCGGAAGCCTTCTTCGCCTTCTAAATCGAAAACCCAGCCCACATCAGCTCCGGTTCGTTTCTCAATCTCTTGATCGGAATCGTAAAATTCCATATTGAGTTGTTGAGCTAACTGGCGCCCAATAGTGCTTTTTCCGGCACCCATAGGCCCAACCAGAAAGATATTGCGTTTCTCTGCCATTTTTTCGGTACTACTAAGACTATTCGTTAATGATAAACCCGCTTCGCTCAGAGAGCGCCGCAGGACATGAACTGAAACCTCATAAGATATTGCGAGAGTCAGACTGAAAATTATCTCAGTACTCCAGCGGGTTTGGCAACTGAATAAATCGCTCATCCCTCTGCATATCTGGTCGCTGCAAGCGCGCTGCCTTGCTACCACCGCCCTGGCGATAAATCACCGGGTAAGATTAGCGTAAAAAAGACAGCAAAATGCCGCCTGAATGATAAATCATCATCATGGAACACAGGCAGCGAAGAACACCAACTCTCAAATCGGTACTCCTTGTATGCTAAATACCTGCGCACGTCAAATAGATGAGACATGTTCAGCATAAAAACATTGTCAGTTTAACGGCTGTTTACTCACTGGAAACCAGCCGTGGCGTGATAAACACCACTAATTCGCGTCGTTCATCTTCTTTTCCATCATGACGAAATAATTGCCCAAACCAGGGAATGTCACCCAGCAACGGTACGCTATCCTGGCCCGATTTATTCTTACGGGTAAAAATACCGCCCAGCGCCAACGTTTCTCCACTTTTGACCTCAACCTGCGTTTCGATCTCCTGCTTATCAATCGCCAGCACTTCGCCATCAGCCTGCTGTAACACCTGTCCCGGAACGTTCTGGCTGATGTGTAATTTCAGCCGGATGCGACCTTTTTGTAACACCGTGGGCGTGACCTCCATTCCCAGGACGGCCTCTTTAAATTCCACCGAGGTCGCACCGCTTTCACCGCTTGAAACCTGATATGGGATCTCGCTCCCCTGTTTAATGCTGGCAGGCTGGAGATGCGAAGCCAGTAAACGCGGACTGGCGATAATATCCAGTTGCTGTTTTTGTTCGAGTGCGGACAACTCTAAATCCAGTAAACGTCCGTTGATCCGCCCAATGTTAAAGCCAACATGTGTCGTCGCTGTCGCTACCGAGAGATCGCTGCCAAGCGTGGTGACTTGCCCAACGCTTCCGGCTTGTTGCGCATCTGCCAGTGTCCATTTCACCCCCAGCTCCCGCAGACTTTTTTCATTAATAGTGACAATGTGCGCTGACAATTCTACCTGCCCTACCGGCAAATCCATTTGCATGACCCACTGTTCCAGTGCGGTTAACGCCGCTTTATTATCGCGTAGCAAAAGGCGATTGGTCCGCTTATCGACGGTCATACTCCCTTTGGTACTCAGTAGTTTCTCCCCTGCTTTCGCCAGCTCTCCGGCATCGGCGTATTGCAGGGTAATACTACGATTTTCCAGAGGCAGGTTTGCCTGCGCCCGCGCCTGCTCCACCTCTTGACGGGCGATATTGTCATTCTGCCAGGCAATGGAATGCACCGAGAGAATGTTGCCCTCCTGACGCGTGATTAGCCCGGCGCTTTTCACTACCGTTTGTAGCGCCTGCTTCCAGGGAACATCTGTTAGATGTAATGACACCGTACCGCTGACGTCTGGCGACACAACCAGGTTCAACTTCTCCTGTTCAGCCAGCGCCTGCAACACCTGAGCGACCGGAACGTCATCCACCATCAGCGTCACTTTTTGCGGCTTTGCCGCCTGTACGCCGGGTATCAGCACCAACAGTAGTGCGGCTATCCATTGCTTCATGTGTATCTCCTTGCCGTTGCCACAACCACTGTGGCGGTTCGCAGTTTTTTCCGGTTTCCAGCGTTAATGTTTCTGGCGTCAGCTGTAAGATAGTCCAGCCGTTTTCCAGCACATCGTTTTGCTGCACCCGTCGCCATTTTTTTCGCCCGTCTTTTATTACACCAGTGATGCGGTCGCCTCGCCCTACCATCCCCTGATAGCGCCACTGGCTAAGTTCGCTAATCCGGCATAGATCTTCCGGTGGTTTAAAAGGGTCACGCATACCGGTTAAAAGACACAATGCAATACCTGCCAACAACCAGCGTTTACCCCTCATGCGGCGTCTCCAGTTGTAGCGTAAACAAAAGATCATCACCTTCCACGCTTAACGAAAAACGGCTCACGCTGACGTTGCGCTCTGCCAGCCGGGTAAATGCCGACGGCACTGCTTCCCACAGCGTTTTCAACGCCAGCTCGCCTCCCTGAGCGGATGGATGCCAGTAAACCAGTTGCGCGCCGGGCAACTGAAAATCCAGTGGCGAAAAGGGCAACGTTTTTTCTTCACTGATGGGAGTAGTGTCAACCAGGCGATACAGTACCGCCCACTGCTGGTGATGACTTACCCGTAGTCGAATTAATGCGTCGCTCTCTTCCTGGTGTGTCGATGACAGAAAAATGAGCGTAACTAACATCAGCAACCAGACCGCCCAGCAAAGCTGGCGAAGGCGGGGCGATATGGCCAACCACCCGTCAACGAGCATGTTCATCGCTAACCTTCCTTGTTAACTGATACTCAAACTGCCAGCGTCCCTGCGCATCCTGCTGCGTAGCCCCACGCTGGTTAAGCTGAAAAGAAGCCCCCTGCCTGAGTGACATTTCCAGTGCGTTTAACGCGGTAATGTTTGTTGTCAGCCCCTTGATCTCCAGCGTTCCCTGCTGCCAGCTTATCGTTGTTAGCCAGGCATGCTCTGGTAAAAGTGCCGCCAGTGCTTCCAGTGCAAATTGCCAGTCGCGGGTAAATTGTCGCTGGCGCTGGCCTTGCAAACGCTGTTCGCGTAACTGCTGTTGCTCCAGTAAACGTGGTTTCGTTATCTGTAAGCTGCGGGCGAGTTGTTGCTCTGCCTGAAGCAAAACAGCATCTACGCGTGCTTCGGCGCTGCTTGTCAGACGCAGTATTAGCGTTATCCCGACGGCCAGCAGCAGAGGCACAACGAACATCAGCAACCAGAAACGAAGAAAGGCGGTCCGGCGCTGCTGTCGCCAGGGCAAAAAATTGATTGGCGGGTTCATCAGTACGCCTTCCCAAGCGCCAGTCCCAGCGCGATGGCAAAGTCTCCCCCCGGCGGCGGTAGCGGCGGCTGACGAACAGAAACAGCCTCCCAAGGGTCAAATCCACCTTCGCCACATATTGCGACGCTTTCGGGATCAACGGATAACGCTGCCGCCAGCTCCTTCGCGCTAGTCATCCCCACCGCCAGTTTGCGCCCCCAGCTATAGCGCGTCGCCCACAGCCACTGTTCGTTATCACGCCAGGCCAGACATTGCTGATGAGAAGGTAAAAAAGGCAGGAATCGCTGTAAGGCACTGGCATCTGGGGTGATCGCGCTCACATGAACACGCAACCTTTCTGCCAGAGTAAGCAGCGTTGCCAGCTCTTTGCTTTGCGCGGCGGTCACGTTATAGGCGGGGCTGAATGAGTCTTCGCTGTAATCGAAGCGCAGGGAGTCCGGATCCATATCCAGCTCGCGGGCCATCGTACCGGACAGCCAGGCCGTTTGCTCACGCTCACCAAGGGACATCGCCGGGCGTGGAAATGATCGCTGTAATGTGCGACTGGCGGGAAACGCCAACATAATGTGATGACGCTGCGGCAGTTCGCGACTCCACGGTACCAACGTTTCAGCCAGCCGCTGTGCATCAACAATTCGTCCATCATTGATAATGTCGTTCGCCAGCGGCAACCGCCACCAGCGGTGCAAAAAGCATTCTTTTGCGCCCCGCACGATAGCAACCGCCACCGCCTCTTGCTGTTGTAAATGCAAACCAATTTGCCAGATCTTAAATGCCATTGTGATGATCTCCTTATCACCCGTCACTCTGACGGGTATATCAATGCGTCTGGCTTGCCTTTATACTACCGCGCGTTTGTTTATAAACTGCCCAAATGAAACTAAATGGGAAATTTCCAGTGAAGTTCGTAAAGTATTTTTTGATCCTTGCAGTCTGTTGCATTCTGCTGGGAGCAGGCTCGATTTATGGCCTATACCGCTACATCGAGCCACAACTGCCGGATGTGGCGACATTAAAAGATGTTCGCCTGCAAATTCCGATGCAGATTTACAGCGCCGATGGCGAGCTGATTGCTCAATACGGTGAGAAACGTCGTATTCCGGTTACGTTGGATCAAATCCCGCCGGAAATGGTGAAAGCCTTTATCGCGACGGAAGACAGCCGCTTCTACGAGCATCACGGCATTGACCCGGTGGGGATCTTCCGTGCGGCAAGCGTGGCGATGTTTTCCGGTCATGCATCACAAGGGGCGAGTACCATTACCCAGCAGCTGGCGAGAAACTTCTTCCTCAGTCCAGAACGCACACTGATGCGTAAGATTAAGGAAGTCTTCCTCGCGATTCGCATTGAACAGTTGCTGACGAAAGACGAGATCCTCGAACTTTATCTGAACAAGATTTACCTCGGTTACCGCGCCTATGGTGTCGGTGCTGCGGCACAAGTCTATTTCGGTAAAACGGTCGATCAACTGACACTGAGCGAAATGGCAGTCATTGCCGGGTTGCCGAAAGCGCCTTCCACCTTCAACCCGCTCTACTCGATGGATCGTGCTGTCGCGCGGCGTAACGTCGTGCTGTCGCGGATGCTGGATGAAGGGTATATCACCCAGCAACAGTTCGATCAGACACGCACAGAGGCGATTAACGCTAACTATCACGCGCCGGAGATCGCTTTCTCTGCGCCGTACCTGAGCGAAATGGTGCGCCAGGAGATGTATAACCGTTATGGCGAAAGTGCCTATGAAGACGGTTATCGCATTTACACCACCATCACGCGCAAGGTGCAGCTGGCCGCACAGCAGGCAGTACGTAATAACGTGCTGGACTACGACATGCGCCACGGCTATCGCGGCCCGGCAAATGTGCTGTGGAAAGTGGGCGAGTCGGCGTGGGATAACAACAAGATTACCGATACGCTGAAGGCGCTGCCGACCTATGGTCCGCTGCTGCCTGCCGCAGTTACCAGCGCCAATCCTCAAGAAGCGACGGCGATGCTGGCAGACGGGTCAACCGTCGCATTGAGTATGGAAGGCGTCCGCTGGGCGCGTCCTTACCGTTCGGATACTCAGCAGGGACCGACGCCACGTAAAGTGACTGATGTCCTGCAAACCGGTCAGCAAATCTGGGTTCGTCAGGTTGGCGAAGCATGGTGGCTGGCACAAGTGCCGGAAGTGAACTCGGCGCTGGTGTCGATCAATCCGCAAAACGGTGCCGTGATGGCGTTGGTCGGTGGCTTTGATTTCAATCAGAGCAAGTTTAACCGCGCAACGCAGGCACTGCGTCAGGTAGGTTCCAACATCAAACCGTTCCTCTACACCGCCGCGATGGATAAAGGTTTGACGCTGGCAAGCATGTTGAACGATGTGCCAATTTCCCGCTGGGACGCAGGTGCCGGTTCTGACTGGCAGCCGAAAAACTCACCACCGCAGTATGCCGGTCCCATTCGCTTACGTCAGGGGCTGGGTCAATCGAAGAACGTGGTGATGGTACGCGCAATGCGAGCGATGGGCGTCGACTACGCCGCAGAATATCTGCAACGCTTCGGCTTCCCGGCACAAAACATTGTCCACACCGAATCGCTGGCGCTGGGTTCTGCGTCCTTCACCCCAATGCAGGTGGCGCGCGGCTACGCGGTCATGGCGAACGGCGGCTTCCTGGTGGATCCGTGGTTTATCAGCAAAATTGAAAATGATCAGAGCGGCGTGATTTTCGAAGCGAAACCGAAAGTAGCCTGCCCGGAATGCGATATTCCGGTGATTTACGGTGATACGCCGAAATCAAACGTGCTGGAAAATAACGACGTTGAAGATGTGGCGCTCTCCCGCGAGCAGCAGAATGTTTCTGTGCCAATGCCGCAGCTGGAGCAGGCAAATCAGGCATTAGTGGCGAAGACTGGCGCGCCAGAATACGCGCCACACGTCATCAGCACACCGCTGGCATTCCTGATTAAGAGCGCCCTGAACACCAATATTTTTGGTGAGCCAGGCTGGCAGGGGACCGGCTGGCGAGCAGGTCGTGATTTACAACGGCATGATATCGGTGGAAAAACCGGTACCACTAACAGTTCGAAAGATGCGTGGTTCTCGGGTTACGGTCCGGGCGTTGTGACCTCGGTTTGGATTGGCTTTGATGATCACCGCCGTAATCTCGGTCATACAACGGCTTCCGGAGCGATTAAAGATCAGATCTCAGGTTACGAAGGCGGTGCCAAGAGTGCCCAGCCAGCATGGGACGCTTATATGAAAGCCGTTCTTGAAGGCGTGCCGGAACAACCGCTGACGCCGCCGCCGGGTATTGTGACGGTGAATATCGATCGCAGCACCGGGCAGTTAGCTAATGGTGGTAACAGCCGCGAAGAGTATTTCATCGAAGGTACGCAGCCTACACAACAGGCAGTGCACGAGGTGGGAACAACCATTATCGACAATGGTGAGGCACAGGAATTGTTCTGATTAAAAAGGCGCTTCGGCGCCTTTTTAAGTTTGCTGACAAAGTGCACTTTGTTTATGCCGGATGCGGCGTGTACGCCTTATCCGGCCTACAAAAACAGGCAGTTTCAATAGATTGCAGAGATTATGTAGGCCTGATAAGCGCAGCGCA